>DASYUK010000031.1:0-25921 GCA_036001325.1 Thermoanaerobaculia bacterium | reverse complement strand
GTGGAGCGGCCGGGACGGAAGTTTGTGGGTGGGAACCTTCGATGGTGGATTGAATCGAGTCTTTGACGGACGAACAACGATTTACGACACGAGCAATGGCCTGCGGAGCAATTTCGTGATGTCGATCTATGAAGATCGCCGCGGCGTTGTGTGGGTCGGTACCTCCCGCGGACTTCAGCGCATTGTGAACGGAGCAGTCGCACCGGATACTCTGAAACTTTCCGGTGAGGTGATCGGAGCGATTCAAGAGGGCCGCAACGGCGCGCTTTGGGTGGGAACTCAGGACGGAGGTCTGAACAGAATTGCGGGCGACAACGTCACGTCCTTTACGATCCGCAACGGTCTTTCGAGTAATTTCGTCCTCTCTCTCTATGAGGACAGCACGGGCGCACTCTGGGTCGGGACAGCCGGCGGAGGATTGAATCGCTATAAAGGGGGCCGGTGGACGACGATTAGCACGCGAGAAGGTCTTTTTGACGACAGCGTGTTCGCCATTTTGGAAGACAGCAACGGTTTCTTGTGGATGAGCTGCAATAAGGGAATTTTCCGCGTATCGCGGCAGCAGCTCGATGACTTCGCCGAAGGACTGCAGCCAAAAGTGGGTAGCGTCGCTTACGGGCGAGCTGACGGCATGAAGAGCCGTGAGTGCAATGGCGGGACTCAGCCTGTGGCGTGGAAAACGGCCGACGGCAGGCTGTGGTTCGCGACCGTCAAAGGTGTGGCGATGATCGACCCGACTCGCGCCCATGCCGAGGGCGCTCCGCCTGTATTGATTGAAGGCGTATTTGCCGATCGCCGCCGATTGAATCCGACGGATCCGCAGGTCACTCCCGGAACGAAGGCGGTCGAGTTTCACTACACCGGAATCAATTTCGCGTCACCGAACAAAGTCCATTATCAGTACAAGCTCGACGGGTTTGACCGCGAATGGATCGATGCCGGAGCCCGGCGAGTAGCCTATTACACCAACCTTCGGCCGGGCACTTATCGATTCCACATACGCGCCGCGACCGATGATGGGCCATGGAACACAGCGACAACAACATTCCAACAGCGGCCGTTCTTTTATCAGACGCCGTGGTTCCTGGCAGCATCAGTCATTTCGTTGATCGGCATAGCTAGCGGTGCTCATCGCTCCCGCGTCAACGTGGTTCGTGCTTCGGCCGAGCGATTCAAGCTTCTGTTTGATCGGAACCTCACGCCTGAGTATCGGGCCACGGAGGCGGGAGGAATTCTCGATTGCAACGACGCCTGCGCGAAGATGTTCGGTTTTTCCTCGCGCGAGGAGTTGATGGCTCACGGAATCTCAGATCTGTACTGGAACGACACCGATCGGCAGACGATATTCGCGCGGTTGCGCGCTCAGGAATCGCTGAGCAATTTCGAAACTTCGCTGCGCCGCGCCGACGGCGCACAAATCTGGGTTCTGATGAACGCCAGCCTGGTCAAAGACAGTCAGGGACACCCGATCATCGAGGCCACGCTCATCGATATCACCGATCGCAAGCAGGCCGAGGAGGAGATCCGGTACCGAGCGCATCACGACGCCCTGACTCGACTCCCCAACCGAACGCTGTTCAAGGATCGCCTGACAATCGCGCTCAGCTATGCACATCGTCATGGCAATCAGTTGGCCGTGCTCTGCCTCGATCTCGATGGCTTCAACGTGGTCAATGACGCGTTCGGCCGTCCCGTCGGGGACGGTCTCCTGCAATCTGTCGCCCAGCGGCTGAATGCGTGCGTCCGTGAGGAAGATTCAGTGGCTCGCGTCGGCGACGATGAGTTCACGCTTCTCCTCATGAAACCGAACAACGTGAACGATGTGATCGCGGTCGCGCGCAAGATCCTTCAGAGTGTTGCCCGTCCGATCAATGTGGATGGCCATGATTTCAACATCACCATCAGTATCGGGATCGCCTTCTATCCGCAGGATGGCGGCGATGCAGAAACTCTTCTGAAGAACGCCGACAGTGCCCTGTACCGCGCAAAGGAGGCGGGGCGAAACAGCTACCAACTCTGTTCGCCGTCCCTGGCGCGGAAGGCGGCCGATCGTCTTTTGCTCGAAAATGCCTTGCATCAAGCGCTGGAGCAGCAGGAGTTTCTGCTGTATTACCAGCCGCAAGTCGACCTGCGAACGCAGAAGCTGACCGGCATGGAAGCGCTGATCCGATGGAATCGTCCTGGAACGAACATCCTTCGCCCTGCCGAGTTCATTGGCGTTGCCGAAGAAACCCGGCTGATCCTGCCGATCGGGGAATGGGCGCTCGAAGCCGCCTGCCGGCAAGGTCGCGCGTGGCACAACGCAGGCGCAGGAATGAGAATGGCGGTGAATGTCTCCGCGCGCCAATTCCAGCAGCCGAATTTCGTCTCCATGATCCAGGAGGCGCTCGAGCGTTCCGGCTTTGATCCGCACTGCCTCGAAGTCGAGATCACCGAGAGTACGGCGATGCACAATCCAGACTTGACAGCCGACATTCTCCTCGACCTCAAGAGCCTCGGAATCAGCATCGCCATCGACGATTTCGGCGTTGGGCATTCCGCGCTCAATTACCTGAAGCGGTTCCCGATTGACGCCCTGAAGATCGATCGCTCTTTCGTGAAAGACATCACCCGCGAAGGAAGCGACGGAGCGATCGTTTCTGCAGTGATCGCCATGGCCAAGGCCTTGAACATTCGCGTGATTGCCGAGGGCGTGGAAACCGACGAACAGCTCAGTTTCCTCCGGGAGCACGGCTGTTTCGAGTTTCAGGGATATCTGTTCAGCAGGCCACTCCCCGCGGACGCACTGACCGAGATGATCGACAGTGCATCAGCCGGCGCATACACACGCAACTACGCTCGCACGATACAAAAAGCTCCGCCAACCGAACACTGAAGTGAGCTGAAAGGTTGGGATCGTCGACGGCGCTTGCGCGCTCCACGCGACCTCGCCTCAGGCGCGCAGCAATCCTGCCTCACACCTGCCGTCGATGACGCGCTCACCCGCTTCGTTCTCGATCCATGATTCAATGGTCAGGCGGTGCTTCGCTCGATCGATTGAGCGAATCACGAAATGCGCGGTCACCGTTTCGCCCACATGAACGGGCCGGAGGAAGTTGATCGTTTGCGAGCGGTAGATCGCGCCGGTGCCGGGCAACAACATGCCGACCATCGTCGAAAAGATCGATGCGCTGAGCATTCCGTGCAGCACACGCCGGCCAAACTGCGTCCGCGCCGCGAACTCTTCGTCGACGTGAAGGGGATTCCGGTCACCCGTGATCTCGATGAATCGCCGCACGTCGTCTTCCGTGAACGTCTTTCTCAATGTGACGTGCTGGCCGGGCTCGAAATCTTCGATGCGGGCGATCACGGACACGGATTCGACGGCTTCTTCGTTGTTACCTTTGACGCCAGTCGGAGAAGCTTGATCGCGATGACCGGCCGCTTACTCATGATGCTCCCGTGTTTGACTTGAACTCTACTCGAAAAAGTCAGCCGGCGGGAGAAGTGGTGGAGCTGATCGCGATCGAGCCGACGAACCAGACACGAAATCAAACGCGCGTGAATCCTTCCCGGCATATACTCCGCGCAAACCTGTCAAGCGCATCGGTCTGAATCGCGGAGGACGCATGAGTGTTCTCGGATGTCGCCGGCCACCGCTCGGGCGAATTGTCGCGATGATTACGCTCATCGCGCTAGCCCTCTCCCTCACGGACTGTCGCGCCTTTCGTTGGAAACCGGTCGCGGTGACGAATCTGTCGTTGGAACGCGAGAAGATCGCCGGACGCCTTCTCCGTCTCCAGACCGAAACGGGTGTCGTCGAGTTGGAGATCTCGGCCGTTGAGTTCCCCTACGTCACCGGTATTGCGGAAGGCGGCCACGGCATCGCGGAGTTCAATCTCAGTGGCGCAACACGTATCGAGTTACTGACTGCTCCGAAACGCGCTGAGGTTCTGACTCTGGAGAAGATTCGCCGGAACCCCGAAATGCTGAAGGGCGCGCGCGTCCGTTTCAAGACGAAGAAAGGGGACGTAACGCTTCGCGACATCAGCCGAGTCGAGCAAGGGTGGGTCACGGGACAGCTTGAAGACGCTGACGGGCCGATCCGAGTCGATCTCCGGCAGGTGAGCGCCGTTGAGATTCGTGAGCTCGACCGGTCGCGCACGATCATGAAGAACGTCGGTCTTGCCGCTGGGATCGTCGCAGTGGCTGCGATCCTCGTCTCGCTCACGAAGTCGTCTTGTCCGATCGCTTACATCGACCGCGGAGATGGATGGGAGCTTGTGGGCGAGTCGTACGCGGGGGCCGCGTTCCGGTCAACACAGCGCGATGATCTGCTGCCGCTGCCGGATCTCGGCTCCGCGAACTCGATCCGCATCCGATTGCGCAATGAAGCGCGTGAAACGCAGTACACCGATCGCGCCGAGCTTGTGATCGTGGAGCATGCACCGCAGATTCGTGCGCTCTCGACGTTCGATGGGCGCGTCGTACTCGTGGGCAATGCGCGCTCACCGGCCGCGGCTCGTGATCGACATGGGCAGGATGTGATGAGCGTCGTGTCCGACCGCGACGAGCGTCTCATGGTGACTGACCCCGAAGCCGCGGCGGCAACCCGTGACGATGCTTTGGAGGACCAGCTCACTGCCGAGTTCATCGCGCCGTCACATGGAACGCCGGTCCTCGAACTGGTCGCGGGGAACACCGCGTGGCTCGACCTCGTCTTCGGCCGATTCTTCGCGGCGATGGGCGACCGGCTGCCCGTCTATCTCGCCCGAGGAAATGATTCCGCGGCTGGACCGCGCATTCAACGGTGGCGCGAGCGTGAAGGAGTCGATCTCGTTGTCGAATTGCGTCATGGCGATTCGTGGCGACGCCTCGCCATTGTGCCGACCGTCGGAGGCGCGGCGTTGCGCGAAATCGCAATCCCTCTTCCGTTCGATGACACCCACACACCTGGAAACACGATCGTGCGTGTCCGCGGCGGCCTCGGTTTCTGGAGAATCGATCGTCTGGCCTTGTCCGCGGAAGACGAAACGCAGGCAGCGGTGCGTCGCGTTCAGGCCACGCCCGCGCAGGCAACGACTTCCGGCGACAGACTCGCGGCGATCTCCGCGACGGACGGCGACTACGACACGCTGAGCGAATGGAACGACAGTCTGGAGATGACGTTCAACGTCCCGCCGCCTGCGAACGGTCTCACTCGAACTGCGTTTCTTTTCACGAGCGGTTACTACAACGTCCATTTGCCGGTGCAGGCGCAGTGGCAGCCCGGCACACTGAAGGTCATCCGCGACGAGCCGGGCGCATTGTCGCAGTTCAGCCGCGATCTCGCGCGTGAGTACGTGCGGAAGCAAGCGGGCGCCAGAATCGCGGAGCCCCGAGTCTCGCAATGACTTCGCCGATGGTCTTCGGCGTTCGTAAGCGAGTCATCAAGACACTGCTGTGGATGCGAATTGCCTGGATTGCTCTGCGCGCATACAGGAACCCGCGCCGCGCGAAGTCGGCCGTACAGCGCATGATCGCCGCGCGTGCCAAGTTGCAGCGCTTCATCACCGGCAAGTATGCGCGCTCGGCCGGCCGATACTTCTGGAACTTCTATTCGCCAGGCTTTCCGTCGCGCGCGTTCGATCGTTACGTCGAATGTGAGCTCGACCGCATCGAGCCATTTCGTGGCGCGCCGCCGGCGCTGCAAAGCGCAATCTTCGCGATCACGAAACGCTGTCCATTGCAATGCGAGCACTGCTGCGAGTGGGCTGTGCTCAACGATGCGGAGAGTCTTTCCAATGCCGACCTGAGTGCAATCGTCGAGCGCGTGCGCGTTCGCGGCGTCGCTCAGCTTCTTCTGAGCGGCGGCGAGCCGCTCCGGCGTTTTCACGACCTCCTCTCGCTGATCGAGCTGGCGTCGCCCGAGGCGGATGTGTGGATCCTGACTTCGGGTCATGGCTTGTCGGAGGATCGCGCGCGCCGCCTTCGCTCGTCCGGCCTGACCGGCGTGGCGCTGAGCCTCGATCACTGGGATGCCGCGAGTCACGATCACTTCCGCGGCATGGAAGGGGCGTACGAGTCGGTCGAGCGTGGCGCAAATCGCGCGCGCGACGCCGGCCTGGTCGTCGCTTTGTCACTCTGCCCGACGCGCGCGTTCGTTTCCTCCGACAACCTCGAGCGATACGCTGAAACGGCACGCCGGCTCGGCGCGAGCTTCATCCAGATTCTCGAGCCGAAAGCGGTCGGCCGGTACGCAGGCGCTGACGTCGCGTTGACGATGCCGCAACAGAGGATGCTCGAGGAGTTCGCCGACCGGCTCAACATCGATCCTGCGTACCACGACTTTCCAGCGGTTGCCTACGCCGACTTCACGAAGCGGAGCATCGGCTGCTTCGGCGCCGGCGACCGGTACCTCTACATCGACACTGACGGCGCACTGCATCCGTGTCCCTTCTGCCGCATTCCCGCCGGACATGCGCTCGACGGCGACTTCGACGATGCGCTTGCGCGGCTACAAGCTGCGGGCTGTCCAGCGCGCGCCGAGGAGGTCCATGCTCATGGCTGATCGCGTGCGGCCGTACATCTACTACGACGCTGTCGTCTCGATCTGCTCCGAATGCTATCGGAAGGTCGAGGGGAAGATCGTGTTCCAGGACGACAACGTCCTGATGTTGAAGCGCTGCCCAGTGCATGGCGCGGAGAAGGTTCTTGTCGCGGACGACGTCGAGTATTACCGGAGGTGTCGCGAAGTTTTCATCAAGCCTCCGGAAATGCCCAACCGGTTCAACACGACGATCAAGTGGGGCTGTCCGTACGATTGCGGGCTCTGCCCCGATCACGAGCAGCATTCGTGTCTGTCGCTCGTCGAAGTCACCGATCACTGCAATCTCGACTGTCCGATCTGTTACGCGTCGAGTGGTACGCACCGGCGGTCCTACCGCAGCCTCTCACAGATTGAATCGATGCTCGACGCCATCGTCGCGAACGAACGCGAGCCGGACGTGGTGCAGATCTCCGGTGGCGAGCCGACGATTCACCCCGATTTCTTTCGCATCCTGGACGCCGCGAAGAGAAGACCGATCCGTCACTTGATGGTCAATACGAACGGCATCCGCATCGCCATGGAAGATGGGTTCGCGGAACAGCTTGCGAAGTATCGTCAGTACTTCGAGATCTATCTTCAGTTCGACTCGTTCGAGCGCGACGCGCTTCTGGAATTGCGCGGAGCGGATTTACGCGGCATCCGGGAGCGTGCCCTCGAGCGGCTGAACGCGCTCGACATCTCCACGACGCTTGTCGTGACACTGAAGAAGGGCCTCAATGATGGGGAGATTGGCCGGATACTCGATTTCGCAGTGACGCAACCCGCTGTGCGCGGCGTGACGCTGCAGCCGATTCAGGCCGCCGGGCGGCTCGAGGACTTCGATCCTGCGACCGACCGGCTCACGCTGACCGAAGTCCGTCGCCGCATTCTCGAACAGACCTCTCTCTTTACGGCGGCGGACATCGTCCCCGTGCCGTGTCATCCCGACTCTCTGGCGATGGCGT
The DNA here is from genome assembly GCA_036001325.1 of Thermoanaerobaculia bacterium. Taxonomy (GTDB): domain Bacteria; phylum Acidobacteriota; class Thermoanaerobaculia; order Gp7-AA8; family Gp7-AA8; genus DASVHS01. The sequence continues at coordinate 18,409 of DASYUK010000031.1, read as the reverse complement.
ACGCGCTCAAACTGGACGGAAAGCTCGTGCCGCTGACAGGGTTGATCGATCCGCAGATTCTGATCGACGGCGGGCGCAATACGATCCTGTTCGAACGAGATCCGGCCGTGCAGATGGGTGTGTTCAAGTTGTTCGCGACGAACCATTCGCCCGAATCATCGGCGCACAGTCTGCGCGACCTTCTCTGCTGCCTGCCTCGAGTGAGCGCTCCGGAGTCGATCAGCTATCGAAACGTCTTTCGCGTGCTGATCGTGCAGTTCATCGACGCGCAGTCATTCGACGTACGCTCCATCAAGAAGACGTGCATCCACATCGTGCACCCGGATGGACGACTGATTCCGTTCGACACGTACAACCTGTTCTATCGGGATGATCTGGAGACGACGAGACTCAAGCCGCTGCGCGAAATGGTCGACTCTCACCGGTCGACCGATTCGGCCATTTGACTCGCTCTCCAACCAGGCGTCTCACCTCGGCATCGCGATCAGAAACAGCGTGGTGCAGATCATCGCGAATGCCACCAGCGCGGGGTTGTGGATCCTCTTCATCGTTCGCCTCCTCTATCTATATGTCGAACGACGAGCCGAAGAATCGACAGGCGCGAAAAGTGTTTGCACCCGCGCTATCCTCGCGCGATGAGCGTTTCAACAGATCGCTTTCGCTCCCTTCATCAGTCGGGGTGTTTCGTCCTGCCGAACCCGTGGGACGCGGGCAGTGCGCGGCTTCTCGTACAACTCGGATTTTCCGCACTCGCGACGACGAGTTCGGGGTTCGCGTGGACGCTGGGCCGTCGCGACAATCACGTCTCGCTCGACGAAGCGCTGGTGCATTTCCGCGCCATCAGCCGTGCGGTCGACGTTCCGATCAACGCTGACTTCGAAGGCGGCTTCGCCATCGAACCAGAGGGAGTCGCGGCAAACGTGACCGCGGCGACTGCGATGGGCATCGCCGGCCTGTCGATCGAAGATTCGACGGGCGACCCAAGCGATCCGCTGTTCGATTTCGATCTGTCGGTCGAGCGCGTCAAGGCCGCTCGCATCGCGATCGACAAGAGCGGCACAGGCGTTCTCCTCACTGCCCGATCGGAAGGCTTTCTCGTCGGCCGCCCCGATCTGGCAGAGACGATCCGCCGCCTTTTGGCGTACGCCGCCGCCGGCGCCGACTGCCTCTATGCGCCGGGATTGCGCAAGATGAGCGACGTCAGAGCGGTCGTCGAAGCGGTCGCGCCGAAACCGGTGAATGTTCTTGCGGGCAGCGACTTCACGACGGTCGCCGAGCTCGCTGCCGCAGGCGTGCGGCGGATCAGCGTCGGCGGCGGGCTCGCGCGCGCGGCGTGGACCGGATTTCTCGCGGCGGCGAAAGAGATCGCGGAGAAGGGAACGTTCTCAGCTCTCGGCCGCGCAATCCCGTTCGCGGAGATCAATGGCTATTTCGCATGAATCGAGAGGGTGGTAGTCAGTGAACTTCGCCCGGCTTGCGGTTCTCGTTTTTCCACCACTCCGGATTGGCGCCGTCGCCGCCCGTCGATTTCGTCGCGGGTGTCGCCTTTCTTCGATTTCGGCATCGTTGATCTCCTCATCTGACTCAGTGCTGCATTAAGAGTTTGGTCATCGCCATCGGATCGTTCGTCGGCAGCTTGCAGTTGAAATTCGTGCAAACGTATGCCGTCGCTTTGCCGCGGATTGCGGTCTGTGACTTCGTAAATGCGGCGATGCCGGCGATCGGCGGATTCGCTTCGTCTGAAGCACGAAACAGAACGACTTTCGCGGGAACGTACGCGTTGGAGAGCGTCCGCATCATCGCCCGTGTATCGGGAGCATCGCGTTTCCCGGCGATCACGACCTCGAGTGACGGCCCCAGAGCGAAATCGACGCCGGCGAGGAGCCACGTTGCGGACGATGGCTGCTGTTCGACCTGCGGCGAAAACGCGCGCACCAGCTTGTTCGCTAGTTTGTCGTAACGTGGATTTCCGGTCATGCGGCCGAGGCGGACGAGGTTCATCAACTCGACAGAGTTGCCGGAAGGAATCGCGCCATCGTAGAGATCCTTCGGCCTGGCGAGCAGCGCTTCGGCATCATCAGCGGTGAGGAAGAAGCCGCCGTTCTTCTCGTCCCAGAAGCGCTCGATGACTTCATTCTGCAATGCGATTGCTGACGTCAGGTCACTGATGTCGAACGTCGCTTCGTAGAGATTCAGCAATCCCCATGTGAGAAATGCATAGTCGTCGAGGTGCGCCGCGATCGCCGCTTCGCCGTTGCGGTAGCGATGCAGGAGATGGCCATCTTTGGTCCGTACATCGCGCAGCAGAAAGTCAGCCGCTCGTCGTGCCGCCAGTGCGTATTCGCGATTGTCGAAGACCTGCGCAGCCTCGGCGAGCGCCGCGATCATCAGTCCATTCCAGTCGGTGAGAATCTTGTCGTCTTTGGCCGGATGAATGCGCCGCTCGCGCACAGAGAAAAGTTTTTGCCGCGCGTTCTCGAGTCCCGCCGCAGTCTTGACGACATGCAGAATGTTGGCGCCTCCCGTCTCCTCACCGACCGGATCTTTGTAGTTCCCGTTGGGCTGGACGCCATAGGCTTCTGCGAAGAGATCGGCGTCGGTGCCGAGAAGCGCCCGAATCTCCGAATCGCGCCACACGTAGAATTTCCCTTCCTTCCCTTCGCTGTCGGCATCCTCGGCTGAATAGAACCCGCCTTGCGGCGATCGCATGTCGCGGAGCACGTACTCGAGAATCTTCTCTGCCGTATCGCGATACTCCGCTTTGTGCGTCGCCTGGAACGCTTCCGTGTAGAGCATCGTCAGCATCGCCTGGTCGTACAGCATCTTCTCGAAATGCGGCACGAGCCAGAAGGCGTCGGTCGAATAGCGATGAAACCCGTATCCCAACTGATCGAAGATTCCTCCCCTACGCATCTCGTGCAGTGTCTTCTCCACCATCTGCAGCGCCTTCGCGTCCCCGGTTCGTTTCCAGTAGCGGAGCAGAAAGAGATACTGATGCGGCGAGGGAAATTTCGGCGCCGGGAGGAGCCCGCCGCGCTGACTGTCGAAGCGGCCGGCGATCCGCTGGAACGCATCCTTCACGACATCGCGCGAGAGCGCGCCCCCCGGTGACGCGGAGACGCTTTTCGCCAGCGCCGCGGCGATCTGGTCCGCTGACGTATCGATCCGGTCGCGCTGCTCGCGCCAGGCTTTGGCCACGGCTGGAATGATCGAGGTAAGGCCAGGTCGCCCGAAGCGGTCTTCCTTCGGAAGGTATGTCGAAGCGAAGAACGGCTTCTTGTCAGGCGTCATGAAGATCGTCAGCGGCCACCCGCCACCGCCCGTGAGCATCTGCGACACGGTCATGTAGACATTGTCGATGTCGGGGCGCTCTTCGCGATCGACTTTGATCGACACGAACGTCGCGTTCATCATCTCCGCGACGAGCGGATCCGAGAACGATTCCGCCTCCATCACATGGCACCAGTGACATGTCGAATATCCGATAGATAGAAAGATCGGCTTGTTTTCCTCGCGCGCTTTGCGGAACGCTTCATCGCCCCAGGGATACCAGTCGACAGGGTTGTGCGCGTGCTGGAGAAGATAGGGACTCTTCTCTTTCGCCAGACGATTCGTGTAGTGAAAGGCCTCCGGTTGCGCGGCGCTGCGCGACACGACCAACGCGACGATTGCGGCGGTTACGGCATTGATCTTTCTCATCGCGCGCAGCGAAACCCCACGTTGTTGAATGCGTGATCGGGAGGACTCTTCCCCCGAAATCCCGGCCTGTAGGCAGAGCAATAGTTCGAGGAACAGAACCACGAGCCTCCGCGGGCGACGCGCAGGGTTCGGTCCGAGTCATAGGTGTCGGATGTCCACTCCCACACATTGCCGAGCATGTCGTAGAGACCGATCGCATTCGGTGCGAACGAACCGACCGGCGCGGTGTAGAAGAAGTGATCGGCGAGCGTGTTTCGTTGCGGCCAGGTTCCCTGCCAGACATTTGCGCCGCCGTCGCGCGATGGATCGCGCAGTGGCACTGCACCCGGAGCGAGGCCGGCGCGTGCCGCAACTTCCCATTCCGCCTCGGAAGGCAGCCGCTTGCCGGCCCATCTCGCGTACGAGTTCGCGTCGTACCACGAGACGAGAGCGACCGGATGTTCGGCAGCATGATCGATGCTGCTGCCGCGACCGAGTGGATGGCGCCAATCAGCACCGCCAACGTACTCCCAGTCGCGAGCGCCTCCGCGATAGAGCCAGCCGCCGCCTTCTCGCTCGGCCGTGGTGACATAGCCGGTCGCGCGCACGAACTGCGCGAATTGCCGATTGGTCACCTCATGCCGGTCGATTGCGAACGGCGCGACGCGCACTGGATGGATCGGAGCGTCGCCGCTGCGGTGTGACGACTCGTCACCGATCGTATAAACGCCGCCGCGAATCAGGATCATGTCGTCCGCCAGGCGATGCGCGGACGGACCGGTTCCCCATGCGATCGATGATGCCGAGGCGTCGATCGCCTCGGCGTGCTCGAACCAGAGCGCAGCCGCAGCAATCGTGACGATCGCCGCGACGGCGCTGAGGGCGATTTTCATTTACCGCACCTTACCGTAGACAAAGGCGAGTGTCAGCGCGTAGACGAGGTGGTTCACCACGCTGATCACGCCGCTCCACGGCCCGCCCCCACCACCTCCGCACGGATTGCACGGATTGCCCGCTCCGCCGCCACTGTGGCAAGGATTCTTTGCCGATTGCCGCGAGCCGGAAGGATGACAAGGATTCATCGCCGTCTTTGGATGGCAGGGATTCATCGGCGCGCCAGCTTGCGGATGGCACGGGTTCATCGCTCCCGCAGTTTGTTTCCGGCCGCATGGATTCTGCGCTCCTCCTCCGCCGCCCAGCATCGCGGACATCAGCGGCATCGCCGCAAACGCGATCGCGGCGATCGCCAGGCCGTAGACGGTTCCTTTGATGAATCGATTCCATTCGGCAACGCGGGCGACGAGCGCCGCAAAGATGATCCCGTAGACGATGCCGATCATGAGGTGAATCGCGCCGCCGACGGTGTACTGCAAAGCGAGGCTCGCATTCGATCCGACGATCATGCTCCCCAGGCTCTTGACCAGGTTCATCTTCAGAGCAACCATGACGATGGTCATCACGATCGTGGCGATTAGACCCGCGCCTATGGCGCGTCCCCAGTGGATGCGATTGCCTGCCGGCAACGCCGGCGTCGAGCTCATGGACATAAAACGACTCCTCCTTCCTTCCTTGAAATGACGATCGAGAGGAGCCGGTGATTGCAGCATCTCAGAAGAGCCAGCCCGGCGCCGCGGCGTGAGAGGATTCTCACCTCGCCCGTCGTCCCATCACGACACGCGCGGCGGCGACCGCTTCCGGAATGACCAGCGGCGCGGTCGCGAATGTCGCGGTGGCCGCGATGAGGCACCAGAAGCAGAACGCGCGATGATTCGTCCACTGATCGACGGAGAGCTTCGCCGCATTGGCGACGTCGAATGCGACCTTCGCCGCGAGCGCCAGCGGGATCCACGGGGCGTCTTTGGCGCGATCGGGACCGGCCATCGCCGCGAGCCCCATGGTTGCGGCGTAGCTGCCGAAACCGAGGACTGCGTCGGGCATGTTGAATTTCTCGTACGCTTCCGCCGAGGCATCGACTTTGTCGGCGTTCAGCATCGGCAGCGGCGGCTCGGGAAGATGCTTGATCATTCCCATCTGGTAAAGCGCGATCAAGCCCATGGACGCCGATGCGACAAGCGAGAGCCCGACCACGCCGCGTCTCCGTCGCAAGTCGGCGGTCGATCGTTTGCGAAGTTGTTCGCTGAGTGTTGCCGCTCGCTTCTCACGTTCCCGGCGCGCCTTCGGATCTCGCCGCTGACGCAATGCGGCTGCGACAGCGTTGAGTGCGAGCGCGGCGAATGGAGCGATCTTCGACCGATTGAGATTGAGCTCGAGCTCGACGCTCCGGTCGCGCGACCGGTCATCGAATCGGCCGTGCGCCCCATGATCGCCGGCGACGGGTTCCCACAGATTGTTCGGACGGTTCGGATCCTCGGCCTCATCGGTCATCTGACGGTCGTATCCGTGCTCCGCGAGATAGGAGTCTCCGAATCCAGGAAAGAAGTTGTTGCCGACGATCGCCTTCGTGGTCGGCCAGGCGACGTTCAGCTCGCGACGATGATGATCGGCGGCCCAGACGATCGCGCGCGCCGCGACTTCCGGCTGGAATATCGGTGGTACGGGCTGCGCTCGGCGCGGCATCTTGCTCTTCGACCAGTCGAATTGCGGCGTGTTGATGGCGGGCAGGTTCACCATCGTCAGACGGACTTTGCTCTTGTCATGGAGCAGCTCCGAATAAAGCGAGTCATCAAAACCCTGAATGGCGTGCTTGGCACCACAGTACGCGGCCTGCAGAGGAATCCCGCGATATGCGAGCGCTGATCCGACCTGCACGATCGTGCCGTAGTCGCGCGGCAGCATTCGGCGCAGCGCAGCCATCGTTCCATACACGACGCCGAGGTATGTGACGTCGGTGACGCGTTTGATTTCGTCCGGCGTCAGATCTTTGATCGGCGCGAAAACGGTGGCCATCGCATTGTTGACCCAGATTTCGATCGGCCCGAAAGTGTCCTCGACCTGCTGGGCCGCGCGGTCGACAGAGCCGGCATCAGTCACATCGAGGGGAAGGAGGAGCGCTTCGCCGCCGATCTCCTCAATCTCTTTCTTCGCCGCGTTCAGCCCGTCAACGCCGCGCGCGATCAGGCCGATCTTCGCGCCTTGCTTTGCGAATTCGCGCGCCACGGCGCGGCCAACTCCGGCTGAAGCGCCGGTGATGACGACCGCTCGACCGTCCATTTGCTCTCCTGTCACGTTCTATGCAGGATTAGAGCGCAATCAATTCCGGCGCCCGTTCGTACCACCGGAGGGCGGAGGTCATCGATGATCACCCTTACGGAGCGCAGCGCGCTTCACGTTCCTGAACTTCATCTCTTCGAGGCCGATCACATCACGTACGCCGTCGATGCCGCGGCGCCGAATTGGATCGCGATCGATGAGCGCGGTTCCGAGCTGATTCGATCGATCGGCGCGGCGCAAGGATCCGTGACATCCGGCGCTCTCGTATCGTCGTACGCGTCTCGTCATGGCCTCGAAGCCGGCAAAGCGTGGCTGCACGTACACGATTTTCTTTCCGCTCTCGGCCGCGCATCGATGCTTTTCGATCAGCCGGTCGTGCGCGAGCCGTACGCCGGACGCGCGGCTTACGTGGAACCGAAGGGCCTTCGCGAGTTGTGGCTCCAGATCAACAACGCGTGCAACCTCACGTGCACCCACTGCCTCGTCTCGTCAGGACCGAACGGCATTCCCGGCATGCCGACCGGCGACATCTTCGCAATCATCGACGCGGCGGCGGCGCTCGGCATCGAGCGCGTCTACATCACCGGCGGCGAGCCGTTCCTTCGCAAGGACATCTTCGACCTGACGAAGTACATTACCGAGACGCACGGCTGCGAGCTCATCGTTCTCACGAACGCCACGCTGTTTGCCGGTCGCGTACGACAACAGCTCGATTCGCTGTCACGCCAGAAGGTCAAATTCCAGGTCTCGATCGACGGTGCGCGTCCGGAGACGAATGATCCGATCCGCGGCGCGGGGACGTTCGTGAAGGCGCTCGAGGGCGCGCGCGTTCTCGCCGGCCACGGCTTCGACGTGTCGTTGACCACCGTGACAACGGAAGACAACCTCGAAGAGCTGCCGAAGATCCCGGCGATCGTCAAACGCGTCGGCGCACGGAGTCAACATCTGATGTGGAGTCACAAGCGTGGGCGCGCTCTCGAATCGAACAACGGCTTCTTTCCCGAGAATGCCGCGCTCCTCGCCGCGGTAGTGACCACGATCAACGCCGCTCATGCGGAGGGCGTCACGCTCGACAATCTCGAGGCGGTCAAGCGCCGCGTCAACGGCGTTCCCGGAATCAAATACGACCTCGGCAACGCCGGCTGGGATTCGATTTGCGTTTACGCCGATGGAACGGTTTACCCGTCGGCGGCGCTCGCGAATGAGCAGGCGCTCCTTTGCGGCGATCTGAAGCGGAAAGCGCTGGCCGACATCATCGCCATGTCGCCGGTCATTCGTCGTCTGCGCGAAACGACACTCGCGCGGAATGCTGCCGTGTCGAGCGATCCATTCCGCTTCCTCACCGGAGGCGGCGACATCGAGCACGCCTGGTGCTTCTCGGGCGATTTCCTCGGCGTCGACCCGTATTACCCGATCAGCGTCGAGCTGACGAAACGTGTCATGCGCGAGCTCGGAGAAGAGAAGCTGGCGCGGCGCAACACGCGCTCGGGCTACGACGCGCCGATGGTGCTGCACGCCATGGGCGAAGGAGCGATCGCCTGTGGCACCGCCGATGGCACGCTCGCGGAACAACCGGTGTTGACGCTGCATTCGAATTGCGTTCTCTCGTTCGATGTCGACAAGCCGCGAGCGAAGGTACGCGAGTTCTACGGCGCGGCCGCGCAGGCTCCCGTCGCCGAGCTTTGCTGCCCGACGAAATACGACGACAGTGCGATCAGCCACATTCCGCGGGATGTCCTCGATCGTTTCTACGGGTGCGGCTCGCCGATGACCGCCGCCGGGATCAAGGAAGGGGAAGTGGTCGTCGATCTCGGTTCAGGGGCCGGCATCGACGTGTTCATCGCGGCGAAGTTCGTCGGCGCCACCGGCAAAGCGATCGGTGTGGACATGACGGATCGCATGCTTCACGTCGCACGCGAAAACCAGCCGCGAGTGGCCGCGGCGCTCGGATACGACGTCGTCGAGTTTCGCGAGGGATTCCTCGAGCAGATTCCGGTCGATTCGAAGAGCGTCGATCTCGTCACGTCGAACTGCGTCGTCAATCTATCGCCGGACAAGCCGCGCGTGTTCGCCGAGACGTGGCGCGTTCTGAAAGATCACGGCCGCATTCTCATCTCTGACATCGTCAGTGAGAAACCCGTGCCGCCGCGACTGAAAGTGAATCCGCAGCTCTGGGGCGAATGCCTGGTCGGCGCGCTGACGCAGGAAGAATTTCTCTCCGAGTTGGAACGCGCCGGCTTCTACGGCCTCGAAGTGTTGAAGAAGACGTACTGGAAGGACGTCGAAGGGTATCCGTTCTTCTCCATCACCGTTCGTGGTTACAAATTCGAGAAGACCTCCGCCTGCGTCTTCAAAGGTCACCGCGCCGTCTACCTCGGACCGGCGAAGGCGTTCCTCGACGAAGAGGGGCATCAGTTCCCGCGCAACGAGCCCTATGAGATCTGCACCGACACGGTGGCGAAGCTGTCGAATCCCCCGTACAAGGGCATGTTCGCAATTCTCGAGCCGGGCGAGGAGCGTGCCGGTTATGCCTGCTGCGGTCCGCAAGGGTGCTGCTGATGATCGTGCTCCTCATCGTTCTGACGCTCGTCCTCGCATTCGTAAACGGCGCGAACGACGTATCGAAAGGAATCGCGACGCTCGTCGGATCAGGCGTTTCGAATTACCGGAGCGCGGTGATCTGGGGCTCGCTGTGCACAGTAGCCGGCGCACTCACCGCAGGCTTCGCGTCGCAGGCACTCGTGGCTACGTTCAGCGGAAAGGGCATCCTCGCTCAGCCGGCGTCAGCAGCATCGTTTCTGCTCGCGGTTGCGATCGGTGCGATCGGATGGCTGTTGATCGCCACGTGGACCGGATTGCCGGTGTCGACTACGCACTCGCTCGCCGGCGCTCTCGCCGGCGCGGCAATCGTCAGTGCTGGATTGCATGGCGTTGTGTGGACCGCGATCGGCAGCAAGATCGCGCTTCCCCTCGTCGCCTCGCCGCTGATGTCGTTCATTCTGCTGATCGCAGTGCTTCCGCTCATTCAGCCGCTATTTAAACGCTTTGATCGCTACTGTGTTTGCGTCGAGCAGCGCGATGTCGCGGCCGTCACGCCGGAAGGGGTTTCGTTCCGCGAATCGGTCGCGGCAGTGGAAGTCGCGCCAGTGGAGTCGTGTGCGACCGCGGTAGCACGCTTCAGCGCGATCGACACGCTTCACTGGATCTCCTCCGGTGCAACGAGTTTCTTCCGTGGGCTCAATGACACGCCGAAAATTCTCGCGCTGGGCATCACTGCGGCCGCAGCGATCGGGGTCTCCAACGCGCCGGCGCATGCGCTCGTCGCGCTGGCGATGGGAAGCGGTAGCCTCATCGCCGGCTTCCGAGTCACGCGCACGCTCGCGGAAAAGATCACACCAATCACACCGGCGAATGGTTTCGCTGCGAATGTCGTGACGTCGATTCTCGTCGGCCTGGCCTCGACATTCGCACTGCCGGTCTCGACGACGCACGTCTCCTCCGGCGCGATCATCGGCGTCGGCTTGTCCAAGGGCGGTCGCTGCGTGCGCTGGAAAACAGTCGGCGAGTTGCTCCTGGCCTGGGTCGTGACGCTTCCGGCTTCGGCGCTGATCGCTGCTACGGCATTGAGCATGCTGCGCTGAGGCAAGCTGAAGTGATCCCCAAGATCGGTGACTACGCCGTGATCGGCGACTGCCATGGCGCAGCGCTCGTTGCGCTCGACGGCTCCATCGATTGGTGCGCGATCGGCCGCTTCGATGCCGATCCGATTTTCTGCCGGATCCTCGACGAACATCGTGGTGGCTGCCTGACTACACAGCCAGACAGTTCGTTCAAAACGTCACGCCAATATGCGGGTCCGACAAACGTCCTGCAGACGACGTTCACGACGCCCACCGGTTCGGTGCAGCTCACCGACGCAATGCCGGTAGGACGCGAGTCGGGATCCGGTGTCCATGACTACGTCCATCTTCTGGCCGGGCACGCTCTGATCCGCATGATCGAAGGCATCGATGGTCATGTCGACCTCGACCTCACATTCAGACCGGTCGTTGATTTTGCTCGAAGCGCCGCTCGTCTCGAATTGCACGATGATGGCGTGCATACCAACGCCGGCGCCGATCTTCGGTCAACGATTGCGTTCACGCTCGATGGCGACCGCGCCCGTGCCCACGTGACCGTACGCAAGGGAGAGCGACACGTGATCGTCGTCGGTCGCTACGCCGGCAAAGCGTTCGATCGCGTCGACGAGCTGCTGCGTGTGACGCGAGCGTTCTGGTCCGAATGGTCGGATTACTGCCGCTACGATGGTCCGTATCGCGATCGTGTTCTCCGGAGCGCGCTGACGCTCAAACTCCTGACGTACGCGCCGACAGGAGCGATCGCCGCGGCGGCCACCACTTCACTGCCTGAAGAGATCGGAGGCGTGCGCAACTGGGACTATCGCTACTGCTGGTTGCGCGACGCGAGTTTCACGCTCTATGCGCTGGCGGCGCTCGGTTACAGCGGCGAGGCCCGCCGCTTCATGGACTACACGCAGCTCGCCTGCCGCGCCAGTTACCCAAGAATTCAGATCATGTACGGCGTCGGCGCCGAAGCGCGACTCGACGAACGGGAGCTCGATCATTTAGCCGGCTACCGCGGCAGCCGTCCTATTCGCGTTGGTAACGCGGCGTTCGAGCAGGATCAACTCGATGTGTATGGAGAAGTCGTCGACTGGGCATATCTGCAGATGAGTCTTGGCCAGCGCTTCAGCCGCAGCAGCCGCGAATTTTTCCGATATCTCGCCGAACAGATCGCATCGAACTGGGAAAAACCCGACCAGGGAATCTGGGAAATGCGCACGCCGGGGCGGAACCACGTCTTCGGCAAGATCGTCGCGTGGGCCGCGCTCGATCGAGCAACGAAGATGTTCGGTCGCCGTTTTCGGAAGGAGCGCGACGAGATCCATGATGCGATTCTTCGCTGCGGTGTCGATCGCCAATCGGGCGCGCTGAAGGACTGTTTCGAAACCGAAGGCGCCGACGCGGCGGTGCTCCTCGCGCCGATGCTCGGCTTCCCGCTCGACGATCGCGAAGACGGTCTGCCAGGAAAAGACGGCGCGTTCCTCGCGTGTAGTTTCTGGCTCGCCGATGCTCTTCTCGTTCTCGATCGCGGTGATGAAGCACGCGAGGTCTTCGAGGCGACGCTCCGCTGCGCGAACGATGTCGGCCTGTTTTCCGAGCAGACCACCCTCGACGCCGCTGAGCTCCTCGGCAACTTCCCACAGGCGCTGACTCACCTTTCACTGATCAACAGCGCAGTCAATCTGGAGTTGTATGCCACACGGGGTGCGAACGCGCTGCGAGGTTCGCACGCGGAGCGGGCCCGATACACGGTCGAGGCGACGGCCGGGCTGCGCGCGTGGTGGGCAGCATTCCGAAAATCGCATCGCGTCGGCCGCCTCCGTTCGTCGCGCGAATCGGTGCTGCAGTGAGCTCTCTTGAATCGCAATCAAGAGACGCCGCCGTTCGTTATTCGGGTAACGGTCGGCCGGAGGAGTTCAGGAATCGGTGAAGACACGGGCATTCGAGGTGGCGCACCAGCGCGCGATGCCGGAAGGGATCGACGACCTTCTCAGTAGCGGCTACGGCTACGCCTTTTCGCTCGCCCACGATGCCGCCGAAGCCGAGGACCTCCTGCAGGATGCCTGTTTGTCGATTCTCGGCTCAGGCGCAAAGTGGGAGCGCTCGTACTTGTTCGCGACGATTCGCAACCGGTTCATCGATCGATATCGCCGCAATCGCAAAATTCTCTTTCTGTCGATCGAAGGAGAGTACGACGCTTTCGATGCGGTGAACGACGAAGATTGGGAAGTATCGGACGTACTGCTGACCGGACATCTCGATCGTGCGCTTGCTTCGTTGCGCGCCGAAGAGCGCGAGACGCTGTTCCTCGCGGTGGTGGAGGGTTACACGGCCGAGGAGATCGCGGAGCTGACCTCGCGTCCGCGCGGGACGATTCTGAGCCTGCTGCACCGGACCAAAGCCAAGCTCCGCGCCCTTCTCGGGAAAGAGGACAAGGTGCTGTGATGGGTACCCGGAAAATCGACGACGAGATTCGTGATTACTACGCGGCGCAAAGGCCATCCGCGCACGCAGTCGAACGCGTCAAGCAGATGATTCGCGCCGGCGCTCCGGTGCGGCGCTCGCGGCGAACGTGGATTGCCGCCGCGGCAGTCATCATGCTCGCTGCCATTTCGCTTGTCTGGACCGCCGAGCGGCATACCGTAAAGTCACCGCAACAGGTCGCGATCGCAGTGGCTCGCCAGGCCGCGCTGGGACACAACGAAAAGCAGGAGCTCGAGTTCCACGTCCATGATTGCGCCGAGCTGCAGCGAAAAATGAAGAGCCTCGACTTCACGCTCGTCGAGCCGGCGATGATGCGAGAGATGAGCATGCGCATCGTCGGTGCGCGGTATACGACGATCGCAGGTGAGATGGCGGCACAGATCCTTTACGTCGATGAGAAAGGGATGCCGTGCACGCTGTACGAAGTCCGTCCGGTCGATCAACTCGCTCGAGTCGCCGCGGGAGAGCATCAGGTCGATGGACTTCGCGTCTCCATGTGGCGCGAGAAAGGACTCCTGCTGGTCCTCGCACGCCCGATGGCCTGATCGCAGCAATGGCACCGATGTGTCCTCCTGATCTGCTTGCGGACATGGCGGCCTTCGGCGACACTCGCACTCGCGCATGGCGCTGGAGCCGGGTGACCTCCTCGGTCCGTACAGGATCGAAGCGCTCCTCGGGATTGGAGGAATGGGAGAGGTCTACCGCGCTCGCGATACTCGCCTCGGTCGCGACGCCGCCCTGAAAGTGATCGCACCGCGGCTGCTTGGGGATCCTTCCCTTCGGCGTCGCTTTGAGATCGAGGCACGAGCAGCATCTGTTCTCAATCATCCCGCGATCGTGACCATCTACGACGTGGGAGAAGCCGGCGACGTCTCCTGGATCGCCATGGAGTGGGTCGAGGGGCGCACGCTTCGGCAGGCGCTTTCCGAAGGACCGCTTCCGCTCGGGCAGGTTTTATCGATTGCGCGACAAATCGCAGACGGACTGGCAGCGGCTCACGCCAGGGGCGTCATCCACCGCGACCTCAAACCCGAAAACATCATGCTGCGCGCGGACGGAGGCGCAAAGATCCTCGATTTCGGCCTGGCGCGACAGACCTTCATCGAGACCATGGAGCAATCCGCATCGAAGATCGAGACGCCGATCGCGTTCGCCGGTGCCGCGACGTTCGAAGGAGCGATCCTCGGAACGGTCGGCTACATGTCTCCGGAGCAGGCATCGGGTCACGCGGTGGACTTCCGCTCCGACCAGTTCGCGTTTGGCCTCATCGTCTACGAGATGCTGGCCGGCCGACGCGCGTTCGAGCGGCCCTCGATGGTCGAAACGCTCGCGGCGATCATTCGGGAGGATCCCGTTCCGCTCTCCGCGATTCGCGAAGGGGTTCCCGAATCCTTACAACATTTGATCGCACGTTGTCTCGCCAAGCGGCCGGACGATCGGTTTCCCTCCACGCGCGAACTCGCGTCGGCGCTCGAGGCCATTGCGACCAAAGTCTCGGTGGCGACCGCAGCATCCGTCTCGCGCATGGCTCAGTGGGGCGCCGCTGTCCCCAGCGGCGCCGCGCCGGTGAGGACACCGGCGCCCCACCGCGCGCTGCTCTCGATCGGCGCCGCACTGGCACTGACCGTCGTCGCGGCCGTAGCGTGGGTTCGATTTCGCACACCGCCGAGCGCGATCGGTTCGCTGGCGGTGCTGCCGTTTGAGAATGCCACCCACGATCCCAACGCGGAGTACCTCGGCGACGGTCTGACAGAGAGCTTGATCGACCAGATGTCGCGCGTGCCATCGCTGAAGATCATGGCGCAAACGACAGTCATGCGTTTCAAGCACACCGCCGATCCTCGCGCGGCGGGGCGACAGCTCGGCGTCGGTGCGATCGTGGTGGGCACGATCTCCAAACGCGATCACCAGATCATCGTCTCGGCGGAGCTCGTCGAAATCTCCACCGGTGCCCGGCTCTGGGGCGAGACGTACGACAGGCCGGCCGATGATCTGCTCCGCATACAAGACAGCATCACCTGGCAGATCGTCGACGGGCTTCGCTTGCGACTGTCACGCGATGAAAAACGCAGTCTCGTTACGCATGCCACGCAGAACCCTGAAGCGTACGAGCTCTTTCTAAGAGCGCGATTCCTGCTGCAGCACGACACGGAGGAGGATGACCTGGAGGCGAGACGCTTGTACCTGCAGGCGCTCGATAAGGATCCCAACTTCGCAGACGCGTACCTCGGCGTGGCGGGCACATACGCGAGGAGCGCCGGGAACGGTTATGCGCCGCCCATGGAGGCGTGGTCGCGAGCCGATGAATACGGCCGCAAGGCACTCGATCTCGATCCGGGAAATTTCGGCGCGCGTGTGGGGCTCGCCGTTCGTCACTTTCAGCGCGACTGGGACTGGCCGCTCGCCGAGCGCGAGTTTCGTGAATTGAGCACCGACCCGCGTCTCTTTGTCAGAGTCTCCTACCAACCGGTCGCCATGTTCTTCTGGGCAACCGGCCGGCCGGAGCAGTCCGTCGCTGTGATGGAGAGAGGATTGCGCGTCGATCCTAAGAACGTGGAATCGAGAGTCATGATGGCCGACTTTCTGGCCGAGGCCGGCCGGTTCAACGATTCGATCAACGAGTACAACGCAATCATCGCCGCCGAACGCGCGGACCCACGCCCGCTGTTCGGACTGGCAAACGTGCTGCGACGACGTGGTGACACGACGGCTGCCATCGACACGCTTCGAAAGGCCTACGAACTTACCGACGAACAAGCCGGACTCGAGGCGCTCGCCAATGCTCGGACGGAGAAAGACTACGATGACGCAGAAATCGCGATAGCGCGGCGGCGCCTCGACAACCTCCAGGCACTGGCAAAGGAGCGATACGTGTCGCCGCTCGATCTGGCCCGATTACATGCGCAGGTTCACAATCGAGAAAAAGCATTCGCGGCGCTCGAGCTGGCGCTGGCGGAGCGGTCTCCCGGGCTCGTCTATCTCAAAGTCGATCGGGCCTGGGACCCGATTCGCGATGATGCGCGGTTCGCCACAATCATTCATCGACTGGGCATTCCCTGACGTCGCACTGCGTTCCGGTGATAGACTCAGATGAATCAAGGAGCTTCCCATGAAATGCCCGATTCGCGTAGCC
Source organism: Thermoanaerobaculia bacterium (assembly GCA_036001325.1). Lineage (GTDB taxonomy): Bacteria > Acidobacteriota > Thermoanaerobaculia > Gp7-AA8 > Gp7-AA8 > DASVHS01. Next base: position 2,320 of record DASYUK010000031.1, on the reverse strand, counting down.
GCGCTCACGGTTGTCATCGCACTCCTTGCGGGAGCGGATCTTTTTGCCTGCGGCGATAAGTTCCTCGTCTCCAGTCGCGGTACACGTTATCAGCGGCCGAAGAACGCGCGCGCGGCATCCATCCTCATCTATGCGAATCCGTCGCCGGACATGCCGGCTGTTCTGGGCAGCCCGCGAATGCAGTCGGTGCTGGAGCATCAGGGACATCACGCCGTCACGGTGAAAACGTTCGAACAGCTTTCCGCGGTTCTGAGCAGCGGCCGTTTCGACGTGGTTCTCGCTGCAAGCGACGTCGCGGCGAAGATCCGACAACTGTTTGCCGGAGCTTCCTACGCCGCGGTTGTCGTAGCCGTCGACGCGGCCCCGAAAGCAGCGTCGGTCCTCAACGCGATCGACAAGGCGGTCGAGCAGCGCGATCAGGACCTCCGAAGAAATAGAACGCGCTCGTAGCGACTCCGATGAATCGGAGGCTTTGCGCACTCCTGGCAATCGGCGCGATGTTGACGCTGTCACCCTCGCGCATTGCCGCGCAGGCGTTCACCGCTCCCCAGGGTCTCGGATCGGTCACCGCAGCCTGGCAATTCGTTCAGAACACCGGTCATCGTTTCAGCGATGGCTTCCTCGTGGCGAGAGGACAGAGCGTCACGATGAGTGCGCTGTTTGAGCTCGACTACGGCATCACGGACCGATTGTCAGTCACGGCTGGAATGCCGTACGTTTTCGCGAAATACACGGGCGCGCTACCGCCGCCTTCATTCCTTCCTGTGGACGCGTGTCGCTGCTGGCATTCAGGCTTCCAGGATCTCTTCCTCGCCGCGCGGTATCGCTTCGGAGACGATAATTGGGCAATCACACCTGTGGTCAGGTACGTCCACCCAAGCCACAACTATCGATATGTGGGAGAAGCGGTCGTCGGTCGGAATCTGCAGGAGGCGCAGGTTGGTGTTAACGCCGGATTGCGGCTGCACGGCTTTCTGCGAAGGGCCAGCGTCGAAACCGGCTACACATATTCGTTCGTCGAGAAACCGATCCGCGATATCTCGATCAACCGCAGCAATGCCTTCTTCGATGCCGGTTACGCATTGACCAGCCGAATGTACATCCACGGCGTCGCGCTGCGGCAGCAGACACATGGCGGACTCCGGATCGGGTCGCCGACAGGAAGGCCGTTCTTTCCGCCCGGCGAGTTGAACACCCCCGAACGGTTCGCACAGCGCGACCGGCTGCTCAGTACCCAATACTGGCAAGCCGGTGGAGGAGTCGCCTACTCGCTGGGGCAGATGGACATCTTCGCGTCGGTCACGAAGTATGTGTGGGGAAGAAACGCGCACAACGGTCAGGCCTACACGATCGGATCCACGTGGTACTTTGACCGTTCGAAGTTCTGAGAGTGCGAAACGTTGCATCAGCGGAGAGAGACCTCCGTGTCTTGCTGTGAAATGAGACACGCTACTGCCGTCCGACTTTGTGCATTCGTCCGGCGGAGCGGAACTAGACGCGGAACTAGACACCGAGAGCTCGCGACTCGATCTCGATCGGTACGACGAGATCTGGGAAGACATCAGCCGCTCGGCGGCGCAAGAATTTGAGAATCCACAAAGCATCGTGACCGAACGCGTGCGAGCGAAGATCCGATCGCTCGCTACCACACCTCGTCCAGCCGGTGCGAAGAAGCCTCGCGGATCGCGGAACGTTTGGCGCCTGCATTGGCGATTCGCGCATCCTGTATGAAATCGATGACGCGCAATCGCTCGTCGACATCGCTGCGATTCGTCATCGCAGTGAAGCGTACGAAAGAGCGAAATCGAACCAGCAACCTCCTGAAATCGATCTCGCAGAAGTTGGAAGTCGTTGAAAAATCGTGAGGTGAAGAGTCGCTATTAAGGCGCGAACTGGACACTTCATCACGCCGCTCAGCGAAAAACTCGGTTCAGATCAATGGGCCATCCACCTCCACCGCGACCAGCGCTAATCTGCAATGACGATGACTAGACGGTGGTTTACTTACTCCGCCTCATGGACTCGATGAACGTTCAGCGCACCGCAGCGGCGGCGTTCACCGCTGAATTCGAGAACGAGCAGGAATTGAGGGATGAGCACCGTGCCGATCTCTCCTTCGGAGCTCTCCGTCTCCTGACGGCCGAGAGCGTTGCGCTGCACACTGCTCTCCTGGTGATCTTCGCGGCCCGTGGGCTGGGGAGATTGGCGTGCGGGCCACACCTCGCCGATCACCACGGTCTTGCCAACCCGCTCGAATCATCGATCGGCTCAAACTGTGTAGTGGGACTTGTTTTTGGCCTCTGCATTCCATCGTTTGATC
>DASYUK010000030.1:0-12740 GCA_036001325.1 Thermoanaerobaculia bacterium | reverse complement strand
CGTTGACGCTGCGGTCGCCGTCGCCCTCGCACTCACCGTCACCTGGCCTTCAGCAGGAAACCTCGGCGGCGGCGGATTCATGCTCATCCGCAAACGAGATGGGACAGCAGAGGCGATCGATTATCGGGAGAGGGCACCGCTGGCGGCGACGCGGGACATGTACCTCGACGCGAGCGGCAACGTGATCAAAGGCGCGTCGACGCAGGGATACAAAGCTGTCGCCGTGCCGGGGACGATCGCCGGCCTCGTGCTCGCTCACAAACGGCACGGCAAGTTGAAGTGGGCCGAGCTCGTCGAGCCCGCCCGCAAGCTCGCCGAGGGGTTCACGGTGAACTATCACTTAGCGCGGAGTCTGCAGAGCAAGACGACTAACGAGAAGCTGCAGCCGTTCCCCGAAAGCCGTCATATCTTCCAGCGCGATGGAAACTACTATCAGTTGGGCGACACGATCATTCAGAAGGATCTCGCCGCCACGTTGACGCGCATCAAAGCGGATGCTTCCGACTTTTACATCGGCGAGACGGCGAAGCGCATTGTCGCCGACATGCAGAAGCACGGCGGCCTCGTCACACTCAACGATCTCAAGACTTACACGCCGACGATCCGCAAGCCGCTGCGCACGACCTATCGTGGCAACGAGATCATCACGATGCCACCGCCGTCATCCGGCGGCGTGGCCCTCATCGAGATGCTGAACATGCTCGAGCCGATGGATCTCAAGAGCCTCGGCTGGCACTCATCGAAGTACGTGCACACCGTCGTCGAAGTGATGCGCCGCGCCTTCGCCGATCGCGCGCAGTTCCTCGGCGACACCGACTTCGTGAAGGTCCCGGTGAACGGACTGATCTCGCGTGGCTACGCCGAGCAGCGGGCGAAGTCGATCGATCCGGCCCGCGCGACCAACAGCCGCGAGCTCGCCACCGGCGATCCTGCACCATACGAGTCGTCGGAGACGACGCACTTCACGATCGTCGACGACGAAGGAAACGTCGTCACGAACACGTACACGCTCAACGACGGTTACGGGTCGGGGGTCACGGTGCGCGGCACCGGAATCCTGCTCAACAACGAGATGGACGACTTCACATCGAAGCCGGGTGTACCCAACGACTACCAGTTGATTCAAAGCGAGGCCAACGCCATTCAGGCGCGCAAGCGGCCGCTGTCGTCGATGACTCCGACGATCGTATTGAAGGACAACAGAGTTTTATTGGCGATCGGCACCCCGGGCGGCCCGACGATCATCAACACCGTTCTGCAGGTGTTGCTCAACGTCATCGACTTCGACATGGACGTGCAGGAAGCGATCTCCGCGCCGCGCTTTCATCATCAGTGGCTGCCCGATGAGATCTATTGGGAGCCTTACGAATTCAATCAGGACACGCGCGCCGCGCTCGAGGCCATGGGTCATCAGTTCCGCGAGAAGCCGACTTCCCTCGGCGACGCGCAGGGCATCGAGATCGATCCGAAGGACGGCACGCGGATGGGCGCTGCCGATCCGCGTCTCGGCGGAGCGCCCGCGGGGTATTGATGATGTTGGACAAGAAGTCTCTTCTCGATTACGCGAATCGCGAGCGCGCTTCATTCGAATCAAAGCTGCGCGAACTGGTCGAGACGCCGAGCATCTCCGCCGAGCCGGCGCGCGCCAGCGATGTGCGGCGGTGCGCTGAGTTGGGCGTTGACACGATCCGTGAATTTGGCGGCGAAGCGGACCTCCTCGAGACCGGCGGCCACCCGATCGTGCACGGCCGGTTCAATCGCGGCAAAGGCAGAAAGACCGTCACGATCTACAACCATCTCGACGTGCAGCCCGCTTCGCGCGAGACCGAACCGTGGAAGACCGATCCATTCACGTTCACGAAGAACGGCGATCGCTATTACGGCCGCGGCACGACCGACGATAAAGGCCCTGCGCTTTCTGCGCTGTGGGGGATGCGCGCGGCGCGCGAAGCCGGCGTGCCCGTGAATGTGAATGTGTTGTGGGAGCTCGAGGAGGAGATCGGCTCACCGAACTTCGAGTCGGCGATCAAGAAACATGCAAAGAAGCTGAAGACCGATCACGTGATTGTCTCCGACACCATCTGGGTCTCGCGTGATCAGCCGGCGTGTCCGGCGGGACTGCGCGGACTTCAGGGTTTCACGCTGACGCTCGAGGTCGGCGAAACCGATCAGCACTCCGGCGTCACCGGAGGGGCGGCGCGCAATCCGATCGGCGAGCTGATGAAACTCGTCTCCGAGATGTACGACGCCCAAACCGGCGAAGTGAAGATCAAAGGCTTCTACGACGACGTCGTGAAGCCGACGCGAAAAGAGATCGACGACTTCCGCAAGTCAGGCTTCTCCGTCGCACAGTTCAAGAAGGATCACCTCTTTCGCAGCATCCGTACGAATCATCCGCTCGAGGTGATGAAGCGCATCTGGGCGATGCCGACGTTCGAGGTTCACGGCCTCATCGGCGGCTACACGGGGCCGGGCATCAAGACAATCATTCCGCCGCGCGCGGAGGTGAAGATCTCCTGTCGTCTCGTGCCCAACCAGGAGCCGAAGAAGATCATCGAGCTCGTGCGTGCGTTTGTGAAGAAGCACAACTCCGACGTGAAGGTGACGCTCGAGAATTCGATGTATCCATATCTCGCGCCGACGACCGGTCCGCTCGCCGATGCGGTGAAGAGCGCGATGAAGTTCGCCTTCGGCCGCGAGCCGGTGTTCGTGCGCGAAGGCGGATCGATCGGCGCAGTGAACTCGATGGAGAAGGTTCTCAAGTGTCCGGTGATGTTCCTCGGCTTGTCACTTCCCGAGCACGGCTATCACGCTCCGAACGAGAATTACGACTGGCGCCAGGCTTCCGGCGGCATGGTCGCGTTTGCGAAGTACTTCGAGAATGTGGCGAGCCTCTGAGTGGGTTCCATTCGTCGGTTCATTCTCAGCGCCGGGTTGCTCCTGGCGATGCATTGCGCTGCGGCGCGCTCCCCGGCCGAATCGCCGCGGCTGGCTCTCTCCGTGCTCGAAAAGTACGACGATGCATGGCTTCACAAAGACGTCGCTGGTTTCGAGGCACTGCTTTCGCCCACCTATGTCTATTTCACTTCCAACGGTGCAGTCATAGACCGCGCCGCGATCGTCGCGATGCTCGCATCGCCCAAGTACAGTATCGATTCGGGATCTCGCGACGAGCTCGAGACTCATGCGCATGGAGACATCGTGGTCGTGAGCACACGCTGGCGGGGGCGTGGCAGCTATGCGGACAAAGCGTTCGTCGATGATCAACGCTGCAGTGTGGTTGTCGCCTTGAAACCGAAACCCGCTGTACTGGCGGAGCACTGCACGAACCTCTGAAACCATGCGCGACGAGCAGCGTATCTCGTCGGCAGGAGGTGTTTCGCTGAGTCCTTCTCCCACCGGGAGAAGGTGGCCGAAGGCCGGATGAGGGGCGCCCCTCACCCGGCGCTCCGCGCCACCCTTTCCCGGAGGGAGAGGGAACTTCATTCATGACTCAGACGTATCAAATCCTGAAACTCATCCACGTCGCCGCGGTGATCATTTTCCTCGGCAACATCATCACCGGGCTTTTCTGGAAGGCGCACGCTGACCGAACGAAAGATGTGCGTTTCATCGCTCACACGATGGACGGGATCATCCGCGCCGATCGCTGGTTCACGATTCCGGGCGTCATCGTCATCACCGCGGCCGGGATCCTTGCTGCGATCCAAGGCGGGCTGCCGATCTTGCGCACCGGCTGGATTCTGTGGTCGCTCATCGCCTTCAGCGCATCGGGGATCGCTTTCGCGTGGAAAGTCGCGCCGCTGCAGAAAGAAATCGTCGCCCTCACGAGAACCGGTGAGTCGTTCGACTGGACGCAGTATCGATCGAAGTCTCTTCAGTGGGAGCTTTGGGGATTGTTCGCCATCATCACGCCCGTGCTCGCTGTCATCATGATGGTGCTCAAACGTCCGGCATGAGGCATGTGGATTCGAAATTTCCCGCGCTTTCTTCCGAGGCTGCGTCCGTGGAAACCTCGCTAGAATGTCGCGCCATGCGCATCGCGTGGTTCGTCGCATTCCTCACCTGCGTTTCTTCGATCGCCGCCGACGACATCACGGTCATTCGCGCGGCGCGGCTGATCGACGGCACCGGCGCCGCACCCATTGCCAATGCGGCGATTGTCGTCACCGGAAACAAGATCACGGCGGTCGGCACCAACGTCGCCGTTCCGAACGGCGCGAAAACGATCGACCTCGGCGACGCGACACTGATGCCTGGTCTGATCGATGCGCACGTGCATCTCGTCGGACGGCAACTCGGCGAGCCAGGATGGGACACCGCTTCGGTGAGGGACCTGAACGGCTACGGTGCCATTCGCGCCGTCGGTCACGCGGAGAAGACCCTCCTCGCCGGGATCACGACCGTGCGCAACGTCGGCGCGGCGAACTTCGACGACGTCGCGCTGCGACACGCGATCAACGAAGGTTTCGTTCGCGGCCCGCGCATGCGCGTGTCGGGTCACGCCATCGGCATCACCGGCGGTCACTGCGACGACAACGGCTATAAGCCCGGCGTCGCGGAACGAGGTCCGCTCGAAGGCGTCGCCAACGGACCGGAAGAGGTTCGCGCCGCGGTGCGCTATCAGGTGAAGTACGGCGCCGACGTGATCAAGACTTGCGCGAGCGGCGGCGTCCTGTCGGAAGGCGACGCCGTCGGCGCGACGCAATACACGTACGAAGAGCTGAAAGCGCTCGTCGATGAGGCGAGCAAGCTCGATCGCAAAGTCGGCGCGCATGCGCATGGCGCCGAGGCGATCAAGATCGCGACGCGCGCAGGAGTGTCGTCGATCGAGCACGGCTCGTTCCTCGACGAAGAGGGCGCGCGATTGATGGCGCAGAACGGAACGTATCTCGTGCCGACACTCTCCGCGGCGGAGGCGGTCGAGAATGCGGCGAAGAAGGGTGTGCTCAAAGGACTGCGCGCGGAGAAAGCGCTTGCCGCGGCGGCGGCGATCCGGAATGCGATCAAGCTCGCCATCGCCAATCGTGTGCCGATCGCGATGGGCACCGACGCCGGTGTCGGAGCGCACGGCGCAAATGCGCATGAGCTGGAGCTGCTGGTGAGCTGGGGCGGCATGCGTCCGCTCGATGCGATCTCCGCCGCCACAATGTCCGGCGCTCGTCTCCTCGGCTGGGAGAAGAGCGTCGGATCGTTGGAACCTGGAAAGTATGCCGACATCATCGCCGTGGCCGGCGATCCGTCGCGGGACATCTCTAGCGTCAACCGCGTCCAGTTCGTCATGAAGGACGGCGTCGTCTACAGAAACTCGCGCTGACGCCTTCCGTATCTCATGAGCGGAGGGAGTCGATGTTCGAATTATTGGCACTCTTCGCCCTACTGTTCGTCGGAGGGCTGTGCCTGGTGGCGTTCATCGCGGTAAAGGCCGTCTTTCATCTCATCTTCTGCCCAATCAAGATCTTGTTTTTGCCGTTCCTGCTCATCGGGTTCGTCATCAAGCTGGCCGTACTGGTGGCAGTCGCCGCGATTGTGATTGCCGTGCTGATCCCGTTGGCCATTCTTGCCCTCTTATTTGCTGCGCCGTTCATTCTGGCGGCCGCACTCACGTAGAATTGTGGGCGCAGGCCTTGCTGTGATCGTGCGCGAATGATGGCGAACCGGAAGAAAGCTCTGGTCGTCGACGATGACGATCCGATCAGGACCATGCTGGCGAAGGTCGTCGAGCGGCAAAACGTCGACGTCGACGTCGCGCGCGATGGAGCCGAGGCGATCGAGCGCCTCGATGAGGACGGTTACCACGTCGTGCTGCTCGATCTGATGATGCCACGCGTCGACGGCTTCGCCGTGTTGCGGCACATCCAGGACCACTATCCGGACAGGCTATCGTGCACGATCATCGCGACTGCCATTCCGGAGAGCGAAGTCCTGAAACGTTTCCCGGGGCCGGTGTATCGCGTTCACTCCAAGCCGTTCGACATGCAGTTGCTGATCGAGGACATCCAGAACTGCGTCGATACGGACCGGCGTCGCGCCACAACACACTAATCAGCGCGCGCCATATTGTTTTTCGTAGTAGGCCTTGAACTCCGCGCTGCGATTTTTGATCGCCCGCCACCAGCGCTCGTTGTCCCGATACCATCGCACCGTCCGTTCCAGCGCCTCGTCGAAATCGGTGTGGATCCGGAAGCCGAGGTTTTCGAGCTTCGACATGTCGAGCGAGTAACGGCGGTCGTGTCCCTGCCGGTCGGCGACAGGCAGGATCAGCGATTCCGGTTTGCCGAGGAGTTTCAGAATGCGATGCGTGATGTCGCGATTCTCGCGCTCGTTTCCGCCGCCGATGTTGTACGTCTCGCTGTTCGTGCCGCGCTCGATGAGGTAATCGATCGCCGCGCAGTGATCGGTCACGAACAACCAGTCGCGGACGTTGCGCCCATCGCCGTAGAGCGGGAGCGGAAGGTTATCGATCGCATTCGTGACGAAGAGCGGGATTAGCTTTTCGGGATACTGCCACGGTCCGAAATTGTTCGATGCCCGCGTGATCATCACCGGCAGCCCGTAAGTCTGCGCGTACGCGTAGGCCATGCGGTCGCCTCCGGCTTTCGACGCGGAGTACGGATTGCGTGGATTGAGCGGATCGCTTTCGCGAAACGATCCCTTTTCGATCGAGCCGTAAACTTCATCCGTCGAGATCTGGATGAAGCGCCGCAGCTTCGGTGCGTTCTTGCGCGCTTCTTCGAGCAGAACGAGCACGCCATGCACGTCGGTCTGGATGAACGTGCCCGCCTCCATGAGGGAGCGGTCGACGTGCGTTTCGGCGGCGAAATTCACGACCACATCGACGCCGCTTCCGTCGATTCCCTTGTAAGCCTCGGCCACTTCGGCGGGATTGGCGATGTCACCCTGCAGGAACCGGTAATTCTTCTTTCCTTCGTATTCGGCGAGGTTCTCGCGGATGCCCGCGTACGTCAGCTTGTCGAGATTGACGATCTGCGCGTCGTCTCCGTACTTCGCGAAGAGGTAACGAATGAAGTTCGAGCCGATGAAACCGGCGCCGCCGGTGACGAGGTATCGCATCGCGGCGCGCATGATACACAATCCGCGCGCGATGCTTCGCGCCGAGCTCCGCCAACTCTTCCGCCTCGCCCTTCCCCTCGCCGCGGCGCAGGCGGGAACGCAGCTCATGACCATCGTCGACGTCGCGGTCCTCGGGCGCTACTCGGCGCGCGATCTCGCCGCGGTCGGTTTTGCCAACGCATTCTTCTTCGCCGTGACGGTGATCGGAATGGGTGCCGTGTTCGGCATCGATCCGCTGATCTCGCAGGCTGTCGGAGCCGGCGATCCGATTCGCGCCCGCCGCGCGCTGTGGCAGGGAGTCTGGTTCGCTCTCGCCGTCAGCGCAGTGCTGACGATTCCGATCCTCGGCGGCGCAGCGCTCATGTCTCACGTCGGCGTCGGTCATGACCTGATCGCGCCTTCGCGCGAATATCTGCTGATCCGCACGACCGGTCTCGCACCGCTACTTCTCTTTCTGGTCCTCCGCGCGTACCTGCAGGCGCACTCGATCACGCGGCCGATGATCATCGCCATGATCGTTGCGAACATCGTCAACTTCATCGGCGACGTGATTCTGGTCTTCGGCGCATCGCTCGGCGCGGCGGGCGCAGCGATGTCCACTGTGTTCGCTTCGCTCCTCGAGGTGGCGATCGTTGCGACGGCGGCGCGCCGCATGAGCGTGCCGACGACAGAGCACATCCACCGCTGGAACAGTGCCGAGATCCTCCGCGCGTTTCGAATGGGCTGGCCGGTTGGACTGCAGCTCGGAGCGGAAGTGGGCATCTTCGCGCTCGTCGGCGTCCTCGCCGCGCGTCTCGGCACCTTGCAACTCGCCGCCCATCAGATCGTCCTGGGACTGGCGTCGTTCACCTACACGATGGCGCTCGGCGTCGCCTCAGCGGGATCGGTCCGCGTCGGGATCGCAGTCGGATCGCGACAGGTGACCGCGACGCGACTCGCCGGCCGCGCCGCATTCCTCGGTGGCGCCGCGATCATGACGACCGCCGCGGTCGTCTTCGCACTCGCGCCGCGACCTCTGGCGCGATTCCTCACCAACGAGCGTCAAGTGATCGACGTCGCCGTTCCCCTCTTCGCGATCGCAGCGCTCTTTCAGATCTCGGATGGGCTGCAGGCTGTCGGCTCAGGCGTGCTCCGCGGGGCGGGCGATACGCATTTTTCGTTCGTCGCCAATCTCATCGGTCACTGGTTCGTCGGCGTTCCCATCGCTCTCTACCTCGGCTTCCAGCGCGCGATGGGAATCGTCGGATTGTGGTGGGGATTATTCGCCGGCCTCACCGCTGTCGCGGTGATGCTGCTCTATCGCTTCGAGCGTTTGTCCGCGGCGCCGATCGTGCCGGCCGCGGAACGTCAATAAAGCAGCCAGGCTCGCGTCAGATAGTCGGCGAACGTCAACACGAACAACAGGCTTAGCCACAGCAATGAGGCGAGGACGACGATCCATGTCAATCGCGTGCTGTAAACCAGGTGCATGAAGAAGAGGATGACGAGCGTGGCCTTGATGACGGCGATCGTCAGCGCGATGGGAGTATTCATCCAGCCGAGATCCACGCGCGACGCAGCCACCGTGACAATGGTACCGACCATCAGCACGATGAAGACACCGAAGTAGACCGGCAGTTTCGTGATGTGATGAGCCGGTGCGTGCTCGCTGTAATCGTGCGCGTCTTTCATCATCTCCTCAATGCAGCAGGTACAAGAGCGGGAAGAGGAAGATCCAAACGATATCGACGAAGTGCCAATACAGACCCATGATCTCGACAGGGCTGTAGTACTCGGGGCCGAAGTCGCCGCGCCGGGCCCGGAAAATCATCCAGATCAGAAGGCCGGCGCCGATGACCATATGCAGCGCGTGCAGCCCGGTCATCCCGAAGTAGAACGTCATGAACATCTCGACGCCCTTCGTCAGCTCGGGATGCTCCTCATCGACATAGGTGAAGAGTCTGCCGGGAAAGAGCCCTTCGTGAATGTGCTGGCTGTATTCGTACGCTTTGACGCCGATGAATACGCCGCCGAGGATCAGCGTGAGAATGAGCATCACGACTGTGAGATTGCGGCGGCTCATCTGCGCGGCCCACACAGCAAGCGCCATCGTGAGTGAGCTTCCGATCAGCACCGCCGTGTTTGCTGTGCCGATCTTCCAGTTCTGATGATGAGCGCCGGCGCGGAACGCTTCGTAGTACATGATCCGGTAGATCGTGTACGCGCAGAAAATCCCGCCGAAGAACAGGATCTCGGTGGCCAGGAACATCCACATCCCCAGCGTCGAAGCCTCATGCTGCTGCCCGAGGTCCTCGAAGTGATGCTGGAGGAACGGGTGGTGTTCTTCGGTGTGCAGAGCGACGTCAGACATGCTGCGTTTCTCCCATCGCCTTGAGGAAGGCCGGATAGTCGTAAGCCTCCCACTTCACGACCGGCGTCTCGAGGAAGTTGTCTTTCGGCGGTGGCGAGCTCGTCGCCCATTCCAGACCGACAGCGCCCCATGGATTCGGTCCGGCCTTGCGTCCCCAGCCGAGCGACCAGATGAGATAGATCATCGGCAGGACGTATCCGACAGCGAGGATCGTCGCGCCGGCGGTCGATAGCACGTTCAGCACTTGAAACTCGGGCGCGTAAGCGTGATAGCGCCGCGGCATGCCGACGTAGCCGACGATGAACTGCGGGAAGAACGTCAGATTGAATCCGACAAAGACGAGCAGCGCGGCCAGGCGTCCCCACCATTCGGGATACATGCGACCGGTGATCTTGGGCCACCAGTAGTGAATGCCCGCGAGGTAGGCCATGACGGCGCCGCCGACCATGATGTAGTGGAAATGCGCGACGACGAAGTAGCTGTCGGTGACGTGGACATCGATGCCGAGCGCGCCGAGGAACAATCCAGTCACGCCGCCGATCGTGAACAGGCCGATGAATCCGAGGACATACAGCATCGGCGTCTGCCACGACACCGAGGCTTTGTACATCGTCGCCGTCCAGTTGAAGACTTTGATCGCCGAAGGAACGGCGACGAGCATCGTCAGGAACGAGAAGACCATCGCGGCGTAAACGGATATGCCGGCGACGAACATATGATGCGCCCAGACGAGAAAGCCGAGGAACGCGATCGCGAGTGAGGAGAACGCCACGAACTTGTACCCAAAGATCTTTTTCCGCGTGAACGCCGCCACCACCTCGGAGACGACGGCCATGCCCGGCAGAATCATGATGTAGACCGCCGGGTGCGAATAGAACCAGAAGAGATGCTGATAGAGCAGCGGATCGCCGCCGAGGGACGGATCGAAGATGCCGACGTGCAGAACGCGCTCGATCATCAGCAGCACGAGCGTGATGGCCAGCACCGGCGTCGCCAGCAGCATGACCATGCTCGTGGCGTAGATCGCCCAGACGAACAGCGGCAGGCGGAACCACGTCAGTCCCGGCGCGCGCATGCGATGCGTCGTAACGATGAAGTTGAGTCCCGTCAGGATCGATGAGAATCCGACGATGAATGCGCCGAGGGTCGTCGCGAAGACGTGCGTGTTCGAGTACTGCGTCGAGAACGGCGTGTAGAACGTCCAGCCGGTGTCGACGCCGCCGGTGACGATCACGTAGATTCCGAACGTCGCGCCGATCATGTAGAGATACCAGCTCAGCAGATTGATCTTCGGGAACGCGAGATCCTTCGCGCCGAGCATGATCGGCAGGATGAAGTTGCCGAGCGTCGCCGGGATCGATGGGATGAGGAAGAAGAAGATCATCACGATGCCGTGCAGCGTGAAGAGTTTGTTGTACGTATCGGAAGTGAAGAGATCGCCCTCCGGCGTGAGCAGCTCGAGACGCATCAGAAACGCGAAGATGCCGCCGACGAAGAACATCGCCGTCACGGAGAGCATGTAGAGGATGCCGATCCGTTTGTGATCTTTCGTGAGCAGCCAGGAGAAGATGCCGAAGTCGACGTTGAGATAGTTCCTCGTCCGGACCGGCTCGATGAAACGAACGTCGTGATAGGTCTGGCTGGTCGTTGGGCGCTTACCTTCGGCTTCTGTGGAGCGACAGGCGCCCCGCCTGTCGAGGCGGCCGAGCCGACAGGCGAGGGCGCCTGTCCTCCACCCAGCGAGCGCACATACGCGAGCAGCTTCAGAAGATCCTCCTCATTGACCTGTCCCTGGAAGGTCGGCATGATCGGTTGAAAGCCGGCGACGATCTTTGCCTGCGGATTCAGGATCGACTCGCGGATGTAATTCTCGTCGACGGTGACGCTGCGACCGTCCGCGAGCGCAACAGTCTTCCCGAACAGCCCGGCGAGAACGGGACCGCGACCGGTGGCGTCATTCGTGTGGCACGTGTTGCACGCGTATTTCTGAAACAGCTTCTCTCCCTGCGAGGCCATCGATCCCTCGCTGCCGCCGGCGAGCCAGCGCTGATACTCGGTCGGCTCCACCACGTGCACCCACCCGCCCATCCCCGAGTGCCACGTCCCGCAGTACTCGGCGCAGAAGATGTGGAACGTGCCGGTCTTCGTCGCCTGGAACCACATCACGCGATAGCGGCTCGGCAGCACATCGGCCTTCACGCGAAACGCCGGGAACCACAGGCTGTGAATCACATCCTCAGAAGCCATCGTGATGCGCACGGCGCGATTCACGGGAACGTGCAGGCTATTGATCTCGCGCTGTCCGCCGGAATGTTCGAACTTCCACATCCACTGACGGCCGGTGGCGTAGATATCGAGCGCGTTGTCGGGGACGCGCTGCATGCGGAAGAAGAGCCAGGCGCCCCACAGAAAGATGCCGATGAAAATGATCAACGGAATGACGGTCCAGGCGATCTCGAGGATCTGCGGCGGCTCGTACTCCTGCGCCAGCTCGTTGTCGGGACGGCGGCGATACTTGATCGCGAAGTAGAGGATGGCCAGCCAGATGAGGATCGACACCGCGCCGGTCAGAAAAATGAGCGCGATGAAGAGCAAATCGACGTGTCCGGCGACAGTCGATGCCCTCTCCGGCCAGAGCGGGAACTCGTTAAACATCGCTTCTGCGCCGCTCCTTACGGATCATCACGATGATGAAGCTCGCCAGAACCGCGACCGTCGTCACGCCGCCGGCGCGGACGAAGTTCATCGCGCTGCGGCTGTAACGTCCGGTGGCGGGATCGTAGTGATAGCAGAGGAGAAGGATCTGATCGGTGGTCGTGCCAATCTCTCCGCCCGATGCCTCGACGATGCCGAGGCGCAGATCGCGCGGCTTGAATTCGAAGCCGAAGAAGTACCGCGAGACGCGCGCGTCGGGAGTCAGAACGAACAACGCAGCGCCGTGCGCGAACTGATCGAGGTGGCCGTCGTACGCGAACTGAAACCCGACAGCCTCGGCGAGGCGATGAACGCTCGTCTCATTCGCGGTGAGGAAATGCCATCCGTTCGCCGCGCTGAGCCGGCCGTAGCGCTTGACGTATTTGTCTTTGAGCCGCGCCGCTTCTGACGGCTTGTCGCGTGGATCGATGCTGACTGTGATGATGTCGAACTGATCGCCGACGTTGAACTTCAACTCTGTCAGCGCGCTCGACAGTCCTTCGAGAACCATCGGGCACAACATCGGGCAGCGGTAATAGACGAAGTGCAGCAGCACCGGACGTCCATGGTTGAAGTAATCGCGCAGACGAATGACGCGGCCGCTCTCGTCGCGCATCATCAG
>DASYUK010000029.1:0-9047 GCA_036001325.1 Thermoanaerobaculia bacterium | reverse complement strand
CCGATGGAAGAGGACTTCAACTACGCAGAACAGTTCAAGTCCCTCGATCTCGACGCGCTGAGGCGCGACCTCATCGAGGTCATGACGACGTCGCAGGACTGGTGGCCGGCAGACTACGGCCACTACGGGCCGCTCTTCATCCGCATGACGTGGCATGCCGCGGGCACGTACCGCATTGCCGATGGCCGCGGCGGTGGCGGCGACGGTCAACAGCGCTTTGCGCCCCTGAACAGTTGGCCCGACAACGCAAACCTCGACAAAGCGCGCCGGTTGCTCTGGCCGATCAAGAAGAAGTACGGCCGGAAGATCTCCTGGGCCGATCTCCTGATATTGGCCGGCAACGTTGCCATGGAGTCGATGGGGTTCAAGACGTTCGGCTTCGGCTTCGGCCGGCCCGATGTATGGGAGCCCGAGGAGATTTTCTGGGGTCCTGAGGACACGTGGCTGGGAGACGAGCGGTATAGCGGCGACCGCGAGCTCGGCCGTCCGTTCGGCGCTGTGCAGATGGGGCTGATCTACGTGAATCCTGAAGGGCCCGGCGGCAACCCGGATCCGCTGGCTGCCGCCAGGGACATTCGCGAGACCTTCGCCCGCATGGCGATGAACGACGAGGAGACGGTTGCGCTCATCGTCGGTGGTCACTCGTTCGGCAAGACCCATGGTGCAGCGCCGGCGCCGAAGCACGTCGGTCCGGAACCCGAGGCCAGCCCGATCGAAGAGCAAGGCCTCGGCTGGAAGAACACATACGCCAGCGGCAAGGGAGGCCACGCGATCACCAGCGGCCTCGAGGGTGCATGGACCAACAACCCGACCAAGTGGGACAACGGGTTCCTGGAGAACCTGTTCAAGTACGAGTGGGAGCTGACGGCGAGCCCCGCCGGCGCGAAGCAGTGGACTCCGAAGAATCCCGAGGCCAAAGGCACCGTGCCAGATGCGCACGATCCGTCGAAGCGGCACGCGCCGATGATGCTGACGACGGACCTGTCGCTCAAAGTCGATCCGATCTACGCACCGATCGCGAAACGCTTCTACGAGAATCCGGACCAGCTCGCCGATGCATTCGCCAAAGCGTGGTTCAAACTGCTTCACCGCGACATGGGCCCTCGGGCGCGCTACCTCGGCCCCTGGGTTCCGGAGCCGCAACCGTGGCAGGACCCCCTGCCGCCGGTCGATCATGAGCCGATCGGTGAGCAGGAGATCGCCGCTCTAAAACGCAACATCCTTGCGTCCGGTCTTTCCATCTCGGAGCTCGTTTCCACAGCCTGGTCGGCCGCGGCCAGTTTCCGCGGCACCGACAAGCGCGGCGGTGCGAACGGAGCACGAATTCGCCTTGCGCCGCAAAAGGATTGGGAGGCCAACGAACCGGCACGGCTGGCGAAGGTGCTGAAGGCCCTGGAGAAGATTCAGCAGGACTTCAACAAATCACAATCCGGCGGCAAGAAGGTCTCGCTGGCCGACCTGATCGTCCTGAGCGGATGCGCCGCAGTCGAGCAAGCGGCCAGGAAAGCTGGGCACGACGTCGCCGTCCCGTTCGCGCCGGGTCGCACAGACGCCTCGCAGGAACAAACGGACGTGAACACGTTTGACGTGCTCGAACCGGTCGCCGACGGGTTCCGCAATTACATGCGCGCGGGAGACCCGCTGTCGCCGGAGACTCGCCTGCTGGACCGGGCCAACCTGCTCAAGCTGACCGCGCCCGAGATGACGGTTCTCGTCGGCGGCATGCGCGCTCTGAGCGCCAACTTCGGCCAATCGAAACACGGCATCTTCACCGACCGGCCCGAGACGCTGACCAACGACTTCTTCGTGAATCTGCTCGACATCAGCACGGCGTGGAGACCATCCGCCTCGGATAAGAACGTGTACGAGGGTCGCGATCGCGCCACGGGCAAGCCGAAGTGGACCGCCACGGCCGCCGACCTCGTCTTCGGCGCGCACTCTCAGCTCCGAGCGCTGGCGGAGGTCTACGCAAGTGACGACGCAAAGGAGAAGTTTGTGCGTGACTTCGTGGCTGCCTGGAACAAGGTCATGAACCTCGATCGCTACGAACTTGTCGCTCAGGCCAACGGGCGCCCACTCGCGGCCGCGGCCAGCCGCTAAGTTCGTTACCAGTACCGCCGCTGCAAGCGCGGGCGACCCTCGGAGGGTTGCCTGCGCTTTGTGGCATTGCGTCGCAGTCGTTCGGGAAGGGCGGCGCCACGCCTCGTTCTCAATTCTCAATTCTGAATTCTTCATTGTGCGTTCTGAATTCACGTCCTGCCGAAGGGCGAATTGAGAACGCAGAAACGCAGAATTTCAGAATTGAAAAATCGCCGAGAATCGCTTTCACGAGGTTGCGCGCGCTGCGCGACCTTCGCGTCGTGCTCGAATCAGAATTTGAACACGCGAGGTCATATCGCTTGAACGCCATCCACGCTCTTGCGGAACATCACCGCGAAAACCGATCTTCGGGCGCTCTACGCTGATCGCGAGTTCCCGGATCCGAGGAAGAATGCAAGCTTGGCGGCCGCGCCGCTGAACTTGGGCACGTTCACATCGACTTCGCGCGATCAACTGACGGTCGGCCGATGGCGAACATCTTCATCTGTCGGTAGGGAGTACGATTCGCAGTCTAACTCTGCACGCTGCAGCCGACGCCAACCGCGTGCTGGTTGGCTCCCAGTGCGCTACTCTTCGCGTGCGGTCGGTGCGGCGAATCCACGCTACATCGGCCCCGATTCGCACATTGGCTATGTCGTCGACCGAGAGCGTGTATGCGTGTCCAGCAAGACCTATTTCCCGCTTCTCGTGAATCTTCATATCGAGCTCCTGGCTCGCTGCGGACGTACCTTGTGGGTTCAGATCTAGAGTGACGTGATCACCCGCGACCCATACATCGCGGCACGTTACGACAAGCCGGAAACTCCACTGTCCGGCGTGCGATCCGCAGTCGAAGCTCTAGCCCCATGTCATTCCGAGCCGCAACGACGGCGAGGAATCTGGGCGGTGGCCGCCACCCGGATTCCTCGCGCTCTGTGGCGCTCGGAATGACACGCTCTGAACCTTTTTCTCTCCGCAGCGGTATATCCCATACGTGAGGGATCTGGCCGCGGAGTCGGACGCATTCCTGATGGGCTCGATCGCGAACGGCGAAGCCGATGCCGTTCGTCCACTGATCGAACGGTATCAGCGGCCGCTCTTCGCGCTGCTGCGGCGGGCACTCGGCGGCTCCGCCGACATCGAGGACGTCGCGCAGGAGACGTGGATCCGCGTCGTTCGCAGCGCCCGTCGCTATGACCCGCAGCAACGCTTCACTGGCTGGCTCTTCGCGATTGCGTGGAATCTCGTGCGCGACCGCTGGTCGAAGACGAAGAGCTTTGCAGAGACCGAGCTCGAGTCGATGCCGAGCGGCCGTACATCGGCCGAAGAGGAAGTGATCGCGCATGATCGCGCGCAACGATTGCGCGATCTCGTCGCGAGCCTGCCGGATCGACTCGCCGAACCGGTGTTTCTCCGTTACTTCGAAGAGTTGTCGGAGCGCGAAGTCGCCGCGCGCCTCGGCGTGCCTGTCGGCACGGTGAAGAGTCGCATCCACAACGCACTCATCCGCCTGAGAGGAGAACTGATATGAACTGCCAGGAAGCGATCGCGGAGCTCATGCGATCGATCGATACCAATGAATCCACGAGCGAGCAGGCGCGCGCTCATCTCCGCGAGTGTGAGCGTTGCCGCGCTCTTCTTGCTTCCGTATCGGAACAGGCTCCAGCGGAAGATGCTGCAGTCGAGAGCAGCGCGGCGGCGGCGGAAGCAGCCGTCAAGCAGCAACGCAAGAAGCTCGTCATGCAGCGTGCAATCGCCATCGCCGCGGCGATCATCGTGTTCGCGTTGCTGATGCTCATTCCGCTGAGAGGCGGCAGCGGTCTTGGCGTGCCGGAGCGCGTGCTCATCGTTTTCACCGGTGTGTGCATCGCGATCCTGGTCGGAGCACCGGCTCTGATCCTTTTCTCCATGGTCGCAAATGCAAAGACTCCGAGTGGCAAACGCCGGTTCTACAAACGACTCGGTCCAGGGCAATGGATCGATGGTGTCTGCCTTGGGATCGCCGAGGCGACAGGATTGAATGTGGGATTCGTCCGACTCGCGTTTGCGTTGCTCGCATGGTTCAAGGGACTCGGTGTGCTGGCGTACATCGTTTGCGACTTCGCCATGCCCGTGCATCCTGCGGATCGCCAGTATCTGCGATCATTCAGACTCGCGCGCGCGTGGCGCAGAATGCGGCATGGACCAGACGACGCTCAACAACACGGCTGATTCAGTCAGTGCGATCGGCTTCGGCGGCATGCCCCTGTCGATTCAGGGCCGGCCGCCTGAAGATCAGGGACGGCGGGTTCTGCACGCAGCGATCGATGCCGGCATAACCTTCATCGACACGGCCGATGTCTACTGTCTCGACGACGATGACATCGGCCACAACGAGCGTCTGATCGCGTCGGTCCTGCGCGAGCGGGACGATCGTGATCGAATCCGCGTTGCGACGAAGGGCGGCTTACGGAGACCGAAGGGTGCCTGGACGAACGACGGCCGTCCAAAGCACATTCGCGAAGCGTGTGAGAAGAGCCTGCGTGCGCTCGAAACAGAACAGATTTTTCTATATCAGTATCACGCTCCCGATCCGAGCGTGCCTTTCGAGAAGAGTGTCGAGGCCTTCGCGGAGCTGCAGCGCGAACGGAAGGCGAAGTACGTCGGCTTGAGCAACGTCTCGGTGAAGCAGATCGACGCCGCATTGAAAATCGTCGATGTCGTGTCGGTGCAGAACCGGCTGAATCCTTTCTTCCGCGAATCGCTGGAGGACGGCGTTGTCGCCGAGTGCGAGCGCCGCCGGATCACGTTCCTCGCGTATAGCCCTGTCGGCGGCGGGCGATTGGCAAAAAAGCTTCCCGGTCATCCTGTTCTCCAGGAGATCGCGCGCGAGCATGGCGCGACCACGCACGCTGTGACGCTGGCGTGGGTACGTTCGAAAGGCCGAACCGTCGTCCCGATTCCTGGCGCGCGAACCGAGGAGCATACGAGAGATTCGGCGCGGTCGATCGACCTGACGTTGACGCCTGAGGAGATCGCGGCCATCGACGACGCGGAATTCTCGCGCGCCTGAGCACGATTGGTCTTATTCTTTTCGCCGGTGACAACACACGCACAGGAAGAAGTCGCGCCACAACAGCGGGAAGGCTGGTCGGTCGAGGACGCCTCCGCGCTCTACATGATCGAGCGCTGGGGCGCCGGCTATTTCGATGTGAACCGCAACGGCGACCTCACGGTCTCGCCGCTTCAGGAAAAGGCCATCGCCATTCCCATCATCGATGCGCTGCGTGAAGCGCAGGTGCTCAATCTCGGCACGCCGATTTTGATCCGCTTTCAGGACCTGCTTCGCCATCGCGTCGAGACGCTGAACAACGCCTTCAATCGCGCCATCGCCGACCACAACTATCGCGGCTCTTATCGCGGTGTGTTTCCGATCAAGGTCAACCAGCTTCGCGAAGTCGTCGAAGAGATCCTCGACGCCGGCCGGCCGTTCAACTACGGACTGGAAGTCGGCTCGAAGCCGGAGATCTACGCCGGCCTGGCCATGCACACCGATCCCGAATCGCTCATCGTCTGCAACGGCTACAAAGACTCGGCCTACATCCGCATGGCGATGCTCGGGCGAAAGCTCGGAAAGAAGGTCATCGTCATCGCCGAAAAGGTCTCCGAGATTCGTGCGATCACGAAGATCGCCGCGGAGATGAATGTCGAGCCGTGGATCGGCATGCGCGTGCGACTGCTGTCGAAGGGCGCCGGCAAATGGGCGACCTCCGGCGGCGAGCACGCCAAGTTCGGACTATCGACCGAGGAGATTCTGGACGCGATCGAGATGCTGCGCGAAGCGAAGATGGAGTCGGCGTTCAAACTCCTTCACTTCCACATCGGCTCGCAGATCCCGGACATCCTCACGATCAAGCGCGCCGTCCGCGAGGCGGCGATGTACTACGCGAAGCTCTTCAAGTCGGGGCATCCGCTCGAATACCTCGATGTCGGCGGAGGCCTGGCCATCGACTACGACGGCTCACGCTCGACGTTCCATTCGTCGATGAACTACTCGATCGAAGAGTACGCGACCGACATCGTCTACAACATCATGGACGTGTGCGACGACGAGAAGGTCCCGCATCCGCACATCGTGTCGGAGTCGGGGCGTGCCATCGTCGCGCATCACTCCGTGCTGGTCGTGCAGGCGTTCGGATCGATCGAGAAGACACCGCTCGAGCCGCGCGTCGTCAAAGCCGCCGATCACAAGCTGGTACGAGAGATTCTCGACATTGATCAGACGATCAGCGAGGACCGCGTCAACGAAGCTTGGCACGATCTGCAGACGATCAAGGATCAGGCGCAGACGATGTTCGAGCTCGGCCTGCTGAGCCTCGAGGTGAAGGCTCGCGTGGAGAGCCTCTTCTGGCAGGTGGCCGAGCGGATCCACGGAGTGGTCGGTCGAATGGATCCGGCGGAAGTGCCCGAAGATGTGAAAACTCTCAAGATCGAGCTGGCGGACCAGCACATCTGCAACTTCTCCGTCTTCCAATCGCTCCTCGATCATTGGGCCCTAGGCCAGCTCTTCCCGATCGTGCCGATCCATCGACTCGATGAGCGTCCGCAGCTCGAGTCGACGCTCGTCGACATCACCTGCGATTCCGACGGCAAGGTGTCGAAGTACATCGACCTCAACGACGTGCGCGAGACCCTTCCCCTCCACGATCTCCGCGACGGCCAGCCCTACTACCTCGGCATCTTTCTGACCGGCGCATATCAGGACATCATGGGCGACATTCACAATCTCTTCGGCCGGGTCAACGAGGTGCACATTTTCCTCGATGACGATGAGGAGAGCGGCTTCTACATCGAGGAAGAGATTCCGGGGCAGTCGATCGGCGAAGTGCTGGCCATGACGCAATACGACTGGCGCGACCTCGAGAAGCGCATGAAGGCGCAGATCGACGCGGCCATCAAGCAGGATCGCCTGAAGCCGACCGAAGGGATGCGCCTGCTGCAGGATTACGAGCGGGGACTCAAGGATCAGACGTATCTGACGCTGGAGTGACATAGCATCCTCTCCCACCGGGAGAGGGTGGCGCGAAGCGCCGGGTGAGAGGCGCAATTTCTGGCGAGACGCACGCCCCTCATCCGCCGCTCCGCGGCACCTTCTCCCGCCGGGAGAAGGAAATGGCTCCCATGACCAATCGGTTAAGCCAATCAGACTTAACACCCAGATAGGAGACATCTGCCATGCGTAAACCAGTCACGCTCGCGCTCGCTGCGTTCGCTTTTGCAGCCAGCGCTTTCGCGATCGGAGAGGCGCGCATCACCGGAAAGGTGCTCGACGCGGCGACCAAGAAGCCGATCGAGAACGCCGTCATCACGGTGATCGCGACCGAAGGGAAGACGTTCAAGCAGGACTACAAAGCGAAGAAGGACGGAACGTACGCCATCTTCCTGCTCGACGGCACACTCCACTACGAGTTCACGTACTCGGCGCCGGGGTACCGTCCGTACAAGGAAGTAATGAAGCTGAAGCTAGGCGAACCGAATGTCCGCGACATCGATCTCACTTCAGGCGCCGTCGTCACTGCGACCGTTCCGGCATCGGAGATCAAGATCGATCCGGCGGTCGCCGCCTTCAACGCCGGCGCTGAGCTGGCGAACGAAGGGAAAGATGCGGAAGCCATCGCGAAGTTCCAGGAAGCGGTCGCGGCGAAGCCGGACCTGACCGCGGGATGGCAGGCACTGGCGAAGATCTATCTCCGCACGAAGAACTATCCAAAGGCGATCGAGTCGGCGAACAAAGCGCTCGAGATGGCGAATGACGAGACAGACATGTTCGCCGTTCTGTACGAGTCGTATCGGGCGACCGGCGATAAGGCGAAAGCAGAAGAGTTCAAGAAGAAGCTTCCCGCCAACGCCGGGATGCTCTTCAACGATGCCGCGAAAGCGATCAATGCCGGCAAGGATGCCGACGCTGAGCCGCTGCTCAAGCAGGCCATCGCCGCCGACGACAAGTTCGCGCCGGCGTACTACGAGCTGGGCATGGTCTACGTGCGCGCCGGCAAAAACGCCGACGCCCGCGCCAATCTGCAGAAGTACCTGGAGCTCGAACCGAACGGCAAGGATGCCGCGACGGCGAAGGAGATGCTCAAGTACGTGAAATAGCTGTTAGCTCTTAGCTCTTAGGAGTACGCATGAAGACGTCCGTTTTGTTTCTTCTTGTCTTCGCCGGCTGTGCGTCGATGCAGTCCGACAGCGGCCTTGGCGCGACGAAAGTCGACATCGCCAAACCGGATCTTCAGATCCAGCAAATCAGCACCGTTCCTGTCGCCGCGCGGCACGTCGAAGGCGGCATTCCCGTGCAGTACTCGCTGCGCGTCCTCAATCACGCCGCCGAGCCGATCACGCTGAAACAGGTCAGCGTCGTGTCGATGGGCTACGGCGCGTACAACGTGACGCAGACATCGCGGCCGTTCAAGACGCTCATCCAGCCGGACCATACGGAAGCCGTGCAGTTCTGGGTCCCCGCCTACATCGACAACGCGTCGTTGGTCGGCGCCAACGGTCCGGTCACCCTGCGCGTGGTCGCGCAGTTCGATTCGCCAGTCGGTCAGTTTCAGCAGATCGTCGTGCAGCAGGTCAATGCGACGACCGGCGTTGACGGATCGAATCAGTAAGCCAGTACCGGCGTCGCCTCAGGTTCATACGCCAGAACCGGCGACAGCCATCGCTCGACTTCCACAAGCGGCATCTCTTTGCGCGACTGATAGTCGATGACCTGATCGCGCCCGATTTTTCCGACGGCGAAGTATTTCGCTTGCGGATGCGCGAAATACAAGCCGCTGACGGATGCCGCGGGCAGCATCGCGCACGACTCGGTGAGATGAATGCCGGCGCGCTCCGCGTCCAGCAAAGTGAAAATCGTGCGCTTCTCCGTGTGATCGGGGCAGGCGGGATAGCCGGGCGCCGGCCGGATGCCGCGATACTTCTCCGCGATC
>DASYUK010000028.1:0-21614 GCA_036001325.1 Thermoanaerobaculia bacterium | reverse complement strand
CGCGGCTCGACCGGCTACGGCAAGAAATTCCTGCACAGCGGCGATAAGCAGTGGGGATTGAAGATGCACGACGATCTGATCGATGCCGCGAACTGGGCGGTGAAGCAGGGGTACGCCGATGCGAAGCGTGTCGCGATCATGGGCGGATCGTACGGCGGATACGCGACGCTGGCCGGGATGACGTTCACGCCCGAGTACTTCGCGTGCGGCGTGGACATCGTCGGTCCATCGAATCTGCGCACTCTTCTCGGATCGATTCCGCCGTACTGGAAGCCACTCCTGAACACGTTCCATGTACGTATGGGCAATCCCGACGATCCGAAAGAGGCAGAGCTGATCCGCAATGCCTCGCCGCTGTTCAAAGCCAGTCAGATCAAGAGGCCGTTGCTCATTGGACAAGGTGCAAACGATCCGCGCGTCAACAAGGCCGAGTCGGAGCAGATCGTCGAGGCGATCGAGAAGAGCGGCGGCTCAGTGACCTACGTGGTGTACAGCGATGAAGGTCACGGCTTCGCGCGTCCGGAGAACTCGATCGACTTCAACGCCCGCGCCGAAAACTTCCTCGCCGGCTGCCTCGGCGGCCGCGCCGAGGCGATCAGCGGCGAGCGTTATCCAGGGTCGACGCCGACTGTGCGCGTGATCGAGAAGGGGAAAGAGGTCACGAAGTCAGCAGCTTCTCCAGGCGCACAACCACGTTGACGGAGCGCCATTGCTCAGCGACTTCGCGCCCACGGGCGCGAAGTCGCTGGCGGAGTGCCGGACTGCTCAACGCCTCGATCAGTTTTTCTCCAAGCTCGACAGCGTTGTCCGGCGGAGCGAAGAGCGCATAGTCCGCCGGCTCGCCATACGCGAGATGAGGCGCCGTCGATGTGACGACGCAGGCCAGCCCTGAAGCCAGCGCCTCGAGCGTCGTCAGCGACTGCGGATCCTCACGCCGGTTCGGTGCCAGCAGCACGTCGCACGAGTGCATGAGGCGCGTCATCTCCTTGTCGTTGAGCGCGACGTGGAACTCCTGCACGCCGTCGAGCGGCTCTTCGCGCGACGGCGCCCACGGCGACACGCGGATCAGGTCGAACTTCTGATGGAACCACCGTGCGTGCGCGGCCGCGCCGTAGCCTTCATTGATGCTCGGCGATCCGCCGCAGAGGAGAACACGCAGCGGTTCGTTCTCACGCGGCAGTCGGTCGCGATAGAAGTCGTCATCGACGATCGGATTGACTTGAACAACTTTCGGGTCGACGACGATCTCGCCGGCATCGGGAACAAATGCGCGGAGATCATCGACGTACACCCACTCCGCGAGAGAACTGCGCCACGTCAGCGGCAGTCCGGTCGTGACGATGCGCACCTGATGATCTTTTGCGATCAGCGCATCGGCTTGCGCCAGTACGATTCGTGCGGTTGCCGAGATGCCGGTATCGCCGAGGAGATAGGCGATTCGCATCAGCGCTTCACACACTCGAGAAAGAGGTTCAAACCGAAGTCGCGCAGATCGAGAAAGCGAAGCTCCGGGACGGTCGACCAGTTGTAGCGCACGCGCCGCACATCGAAACCGATCTCGCGCAGAAGTGACGTGAGATGTTCCTCGTCGTAGATGAAGCGATGCTCCCCGCTCATGCGCATGTGCATGTTGAGCGCCTCGCACGGATCGTCCGCCTCCAGATACGCGCTGCACCAGCGGAGGTGGTGAGGATTGCGACGGAGATAGATCTCCTCGACGAGCGCGCGCAGATCGGGCGTGAGCAGCCGCATCACCCCGCCGGTGCGCAGGACGCGATGGCACTCACGCAGCGCGAGCTCGCCCGCCGCCTGGTCGATGTGCTCGATGAAATCTTCCGAATGGATCAGATCGACCGAGCCCGATCGCAGCGGCATCTCGGATGTCAGATCGGCGACGACGTCGACTTGCATCATCACATCGCGATCGATGTTGATCCAACCGGCGATGCGGTGGTCGCCCGATCCGAGGTGAATCTTATGGCCCTCTCCCACCGGGAGAGGGTGGCGCGAAGCGCCGGGTGAGGGGCGCCCCTCATCCGGCCTTCGGCCACCTTCTCCCGCGGGGAGAAGGCTCTGGAGGTACAGTCTTCGCGCCGCCTCCAGCGTGCGGAAATACTCGGCAATCACGCTCTCGTCCATTTCCGTCGCGTCGTAATACGCGTTCTGCAACTGGCGCAGCCGTCGCTGCAGCCGCCAGAGTGCGATCCGCTCGCGCAGCGTCATCGGGAATTCCGTGCGATCACGTAATAGCCGGTCGGAAGGAGATCGTCTTTCGAATATTGAATTCCGGTGGTGTTGAGAACCGCCAGGAATGCATCATTCTCAGTCGTAGCGAGGAGCTGATGCGGCTCGATCGATTCGACGCTCCAGCCGGCGATCGTCAGCATCTCTTCGATCGATCGCTTTGTGAAGAAGCGCAGATGTCCGACACAGGTGAGTCCCATGTAGACGTAATCGAAGCGGCCGCTCAGCAGGTCGGCGATGATCGACGCGTTGGCGATATTGGGAATGCTCAGCAGAAGTCGCCCGCCCGGCGCGGCGATGCGACGAAGCTCGGCAAGGAATGACCACGGCTCGTCGAGATGCTCGATGATGTCGCCTCCGATGATCCAATCGAAGCGCTCGTGGATGATCGATACGATCTCGCGTGCATCGCCGCAGTAAACGTCATCCATCCGCTTCTTCGCCATCGCGGCCGCGTGGCGATCGAGCTCGATTCCCACCACGCGGCATTTCTGTCGCCGCCTGAGCGCTTCGCCGAGCGCGCCCTCACCGCATCCGAACTCGAGAATCGTTTTCGCATCGCGGCCGATGCGTTCGAGCAGATCTTCGCGAACCTGTCCGCGCAGCGAAGCCCATCGATGGATGAAATCGCCGCGGGAGATCGTCACCTCGCGTCCGATGAGCACTTTCCGCAATGGCACGGCGGCGCCGGCGAGGCTCGACGTTGCGCAAAGAAACGCGCCGGGATTGGATTGATCCCACACGACGCGCTCCGTCCCTTGCTCGCGGTCACGCAGAGCGGCCGCCTCGATCTCCAGTTCTCGCAGCGTCATGTACGGAGCGATCTCCGCTCTCTGCTTCGCGTGCGCCGGCTCATTCGTGACGGGAACGACGGCGAATGTACCGCTGCTTTCAAAGGCTTGCAGGAGATGTTCAGCGAGGCCAGGCGAAGGAAGAACGAGTGGGTCCGTGACTATGAGGACGTGCGAGACGGTCACATCTTTGGCGACATCCGACGCGCGCTCGTCGTCATCGTAATGATGGAGCTCGGCAGCGCTGCGGCGGAGAAGCATCTCCGACTGCCAGCTCGCATATCTCTCCTCGATGGCCGGGTGGTCGTAGCGAGGAAAGAGTATCGCGACCGGCATCGGGCTCCGATCTTATCGCGTGCGTCGATCGAGAAAATAGCGCTCGAGGCGCAGCGCCGTGTGATGCGCGCGGAACTGCTCGACGACTTCGCGTCCGCGCAGCGCGATGCGGCGGCGCAGCGATGCGTGACCGAGAAGTCGGATGAGGCCGTCCGCCATCGTCGCCGCGTCATTCTCCGGCGCGAAGAGAGCATAGTCGTGGGCGCCATCGAACGCGAGAAACGAAGGAATCGCCGACAAGACCGCCGGCACGACGGAGGCCATTGCCTCGGCTGCGGGAAGGCCGAAACCCTCCTGCGAACGACTCGGTCCGAGAAAGATGTCGCACGTGGTGACGAGTCGCGCCATCTCGCCGGAGTCGAGACCGACGTGAAACTCCGCGGCGAGATCGACCGGCTCATCCTCGACAGCGGGCCACTGCGAGACGCGAACGAGATCGACGTCCGCGCCACGCGATCTCGCGTGGCGCACAGCGTCGTATCCGATGTCGACTCCCTTGAAGTCCGCCTGCATCGGTCCGACGAGCAGCACACGTCTCGGCCTTTCGTCGCGAAACTGAGGCTGGCGGTAAAAGACATCGTCGACGATCTGACCGATATACGTCGCGTCATCCGTAAACGCGCGGCAGATCTGCACGAGATGCGGCGAGACGACGATCTTCGGCAGCGGCAAGCGATAGGCGGCGTCGATCTCCGATTGGAGATGCGCGTAGGCGGTGAACGATCCTTCGTAGCCCTGACAGAGATGAATGCCGCGCCGGCCGGCGATCTCGGAGACGATGGGCAGCGTCTTCCAGAACGTCCCGATCACGAAATCGAATGGCGCGACATCGACCTCGTCGAACGAAGAGACGAACTCCCAGTGCGCATGTGAATGGCGCCACGTGAGAGGCTCGCCTTTCGTAATCAGAACGACGTCGTGGCCGCGGGCGACCAGCGCGTCCGCCTGCGCCACAGCGACACGGATGCCGCCGGCCAGGCCGGTGTCTTCGAGCAGATAAGCGATGCGGAGCGGCTTCATGCGTCGAACGGTCACGCATTCTAAGAGGAAGCCTCTCGCTGAAATGGATTTTCGGAAATCGACACATACCGGTGGGCCGGGTCGCCTGAGGCACGCGGTCAGCAGGCTTGGCGGGACCGGTCACGGAGGTGGATCTTGCGCAAGCGAAGAAATCAGCGTCTGTTTTCCGGCATCACGGTGGCCGTATTGATCGCTGGTATCGCGGTTCTGGCCGAGCCCAACCCGGCATTCGCTCAGGATTCCTGCTGGTGGTACCTGGCGGCGTGTGAAAACCAGTGCTCGTGGGTCTGCGCGTCGCAGGGAGGATTCTGTGGAGGCGGGTGGTCCGACTGTTATGGCAACTGCTGGTATTACTGCAATTACCCGACGGACTGTTGCGAGCTCTGGTGCTGGTTCAATCCGTGGGCGTGCGACTGTGACGGCAAGCCACTGTGCTGGTACTGATCCAAGGCAATGTCCGAAGCCATCGCGTCCTCGACCGCTTTTGCTGAGCCGATCGGGACATCTCGCCGGATCGCTCTGATTGTCCTGTGTGTTCTGGGGCTTTATTCGTCGCTACTCTCCACCGTGGCCTTCTATCGCGAGTCACAAAGCGGGGGAAGAGTCCCGCCATCCGCCAAGGAACTGGGGAAGCTCGTGTGGCTCGGCCCGGGGAAGCCGCCGGCAGATCAGCCCATCGGTGAGCGCAAAGTGATCAAGGGCGAGGAGCGAAGGGCTTTCATTTCCACGCGAAGTTTCGGCTCGTTATTCGGACAACCTGTAGCGATTGCCTGGCTGGCATGGTTCGCCTCTGTGCTGGCGGCTCTCTTGTTCGTCCGGCGAATGCCGCCACGACTTCAAGATTCAATCTCCGCACATATCTTCTCATCGAGTGTCATTGCGCTCAGCGCGTCGTTTTACGTTGCCTTCTGGATGCATTCGAGAAAGACTTTCTGTGGACCGTGTGCGGCGAGTTGGATATTCACCTTCGCCATCTTCGGGTTGTCGGCGCAGGGAGAGAGTCCTCCCATAAGAACGGTTCTCACGCGAGTTTTCGACGATCTCCGCATGCTGGCGCTCCGGCCCATTTACGTGCTTTTTCTCGCCGGCATTCCGATGACGTTCGTGTTTGGGGCGATGTGGTTGGGACACAGGGCGATTGCTTCTGCGCAGCCGCAGTGGAGGTCGAAGGTGGAGTTTCTGCAGTGGCTTTCCCGTCAGCCCAGGGTCACGGTGACCGCGGATGACGCACGTGCGCCTGTTGTGCTCGTGAAATTCCACGATTATCAATGTCGGCCCTGTCGTCAGACGTTTCTCGCGTACGCTTCAATTCTGGCGAAATATGAGAGCAGCACGCCATCGACGTTGAAGGTCATCAGCAAGGATTTTCCGCTGGATCCCGATTGCAACCCGCTGATCACCAAACCGATTCATCCTCTCGCCTGTCGAGCTGCCGCGGCGGTGCGTTTGGCGAGACGCAATGGCAAGGATCGCGCTCTCGAGGAGTGGCTCTATCGAAACCAGGAGCAACTTTCACGAGAGAGCATCGGACGGGCCGCGCGCGATGTGGGTGGCGTCACGAACTTCGAAACTCTCTATCCCAAAGAAAAGATCGCAATGAGAGAGGACATCTCGCTTGCGAAATCACTCTCCGTCAGGGGCACTCCGACATTCTTCCTGAACGGCGTGCAACTGATGCCGGTTTCGCCCGATCTGCTGGAAGCAGCAATCGACTCCGAGCTTGCACGAATTCGCCGAATGTCAGGGGCGACGCAAGGTCAATGAGAAGTAATCGACGATTTGCGCGGCGCCTTCGGGCGTTGAAGCGCGCAGCTCGACGACGAAGGTTCCGGGCTGCAGGTATTGCTTCGGGATTTGGAAGACCACCGCGTGGCGATGCTCGAGCGAACGAGAAGTCAGGGACCGTTCCGCCCAGAGTTCCCGTCCTTCCACCGACTGGAGCGCGGCGCTGTATTGCTTAAACCGATTCGAGCGCAATGTCAGCCACAGTTCCAATGAATCGACATCAGGAGGAAGAAGAAGCAGCGTCCCCCCGCCTTGAGTACGCTCCAGACCCGGAAGCAGAGCAAAGGAGGCGGTTCGGGGCATTTCCTTGACGAGATCCTTTCGCAGTGTGTCAATCGTATGAACATCGGCAGCGTGTCTTCTCTCGAATTCCTGGAGCTGTCGTTTCACGACGACGATCTCTCGCCACGCCCCGGCGTTGATGATGACCAGGATCAGTGCCGCGGCAAACGCCAGCGCGGTTACGCCGCCTTTCCTCTCAGAAGGCGCTCCCGCCTTCGCCAGGACCATGGTTGTGGCGAGTTTGAGCCGGCCGGCTTCTGCGGCGAGGAAATGCTGCTCGAAGAGTTGGCGGTCTCTGGGACGAAGGCGCTGTTGCAGATAGGCGTCGATCAAATCGTCCTCGGTGCCGACCATTTCGCCGAAGCACTCGTCATCGAGGAAGAAGTCTTTTTCGATTTCCTCCTTCTCCTCGTCGTTCAGATCGCCGAGGAGATATCGCCGATAGGTTTCTGCCTTCGATGCGCTGCTCACGCCTTGATCCAGTCTATTGTGACCGAAATCGCTAGCCGTTTCGCGCCGGCTTCGCGTTCGACAGACATTTCTCGACGCATCGTCTCAATTGCGACTTGATGCGATGAACACGGATTCTCAGTGCGTTGATCGGAATTCCGAGCTCGCGGGCCAGTTCGCTGCGATTGACGGCTTTGCCGCCTCCGCTGTCGTTGTGGTAACGGATCACCAGGCTTCGAGCGTCTGCCGGCAGCTCGGCAAGACACTTTCTGAGGCAATCCAGCTTCGGTTTGAGAAGCTCGGCTTCCCTCTCCGCCAGGACCGGCGACTCGACGGATCGGCGGTCAGCTATCGCTTTCTCCAGGCGTTGCTGCGATCTCCAATGTTCGAGCAACAGGTTGTGAGCGACGCCGTAGAAGTACGTCATGATGTCCGAAGAGCGTATCTGCTCGCCTCCTTCGAGACGGTGGGCAACTCGGTCAAAAACCTGATCGGCGAGGGTGGCGGCGTCAGGGCAGTGACGCCATTCGAAGTAGCTCACCAGCTTCAGGCGGATGAGCTCGTACTTGTCTCCCGCTGTTCCTCGATCGGTGGCCAGCGCGAAGAGAAGCTTTTCGAACGCCGTGGCTTTCACGCGATGATGCTCTCCTCTAGGTTGTACGAAGCTGGGCCGACTACGTTCATGAAGCTGCAGTGCCGTCGCACGCCGCGAACGAGGTGGGCAGGTTTTCCGTCGGGATCAGCCAGCGAGTGGAGCAGTGTCGAAGGCGTCGAGATTCACTTGACTTTCACAATGATTGAGATCATTCCTGAAATCGGGTCCGCATCATGAAATCGACACCCCGTTCCATCCGGTCTTCGCTCCGGCTGTCATTTTATTACGCAATTCTCCTGAGCGTTGTTTGCGTCGCTGTGCTGCGCGGTCAGTCAACGGCCGAGCCGCTGACGCCGGACATATCCGTCACGCGGCAGATCGCGCAAGGCGAGGAGCATACATACGAGATCGCCCTGAAGTCCGGCGACCTCGTCACCGTCATCGCCGATCAGCAGGGAGTTGATCTATCTCTTCACATCGGCCGCAGCAACGGGGAGGAGAGTTCCCGAATGGATCACCGCGGCGCGTTCTTCGGGATCGAACAAGTCTCGATGATCACTCGTGCCGCCGACACGGCTCGAATCACGGTCCGTGCGTTGAAGCGGGGCCACAAGGCCGGTGGTTGTTACACGATTCGAGCCGAGGTGCGTGGGGCGGTTCCTGAAGACGAGGACGCGATCGAAGCGGAACGTCAATTCGCTGAAGGCGTGCGACGGCAAGTCGAAGGCACACCTCAGGCGATCGGCGATGCGGTCAAGCGCTTCCAGACTGCTGCCGATCTCTGGCGGCGCTTGAATGACCGGCGTCGGCTGTCCGACGCACTCGACAGTCTCGGCTCCTGCTTCGCGCTCATGGCCGAGAATCCCTCGGCCATCGCCTCACTGGAAGAGGCAGTCGCAATCCGAAAACTCGTTGGAAGCCCGCGTGAAGAAGCGGACAGTCTCACTACGCTCGCCCGTGTTTACAACAGAGTAGGCGCCAGAGCGAAGGCGATCGAATGTCTCGAAGCAGCGTCGAAGAAACAAGTCGACGTCCAAATGCAGGCTTGGATCGCCACCGCCTTTGCACTTGTGTATGAGAACCTCGGGGAATCGAGCAAAGCACTGGACGCTTACCTCAAGGCCTTACCATTATGGCGCACGATCGGGGACCGCGGCTCCGAGGCGTTCACGCTCAGCAATCTCGCACATTACTCGCTTGACCGTGGTGAGTATCAGCGAGCGATCGACTACGGTCGTCAGGCGCTCTCCATTTATGAGAAGTTGGACTCGAGAGGGGGACGCGGTCTAGCGTTGCTCACGATCGGCGATTCCTACGCCAGTTGGGGAATGTATGATCAGGCTCTCGAGCATTTGCGCCGCGCCCTCGAGTTTCAGCGAGCGAGCGCCGATCGCCTCAGAGCGGCGTCGACACTGATGCACATCGGCACGATCCACCTCCAGCAAAACCATCTCGAGAACGCCCTCGACGCATATCTGGAAGCCTTGCCGGTCTTAGAAAGCGCGGCTGTCCCCGAAGCGCTCAGCTTTCTTCTTATGAAAATCGGCCGGACGTATATGCGCGCCGGAAAGCTCGATACAGCACTCGATTTTTACGAAGCAGCTCTGCGGATGGATTCGGCAGAGGATACACGGGGCCGGTCCGACATTCTGAAATCGCTGGCCGATCTCCATGTCGCTTCAAACAGACCGGAGAAAGCGATCGGCTGCTACAACGAGGCCATCGACGGATATCGCTCGATCTCGCTCCGTCCGGGGGAGGCCTCGGCATTGTATGGGTCTGCCAGAGCGGAGGCGCAGATCGGTCATCTGCACGATGCGCAGCGAGAGATTCAGGGAGCGTTGGAGATCATGGAGGATGTCCGCGGTAGCATGATCAACCGCGAGGCGCGCGCGTCCTATTCGGAATCGACTCGATCGCTCTACGACTTTTCGGTCGATCTTCTAATGCAGCTTCACCGCTCGGAACCAAGGGCCGGTTACGATGCCGCGGCATTTCACGCCAGCGAGCGAGCGCGCGCACGGAGTCTGCTGGAGGTCCTGGCGGAGGGACGAGCCAAAATTCGTCAGAACGTCGCGCCGGACCTGCTCGAGCGCGAGCAAACGATCCGGCAGCGTCTGTCCTCGACCGTCAATCAGATGATGCGACTGAGGAGCGGGAATCGCAGGTCAGATGAGAGCGAGTCGATCGCACGGGAAATGAAAAGGCTCAATGCCGAATACGAGATCGTGCAAGAGGAGATCAGAAAGACGAGTCCGCGTTATGCGTCGTTGACTCAGCCGCGGCCTCTCGCCGTCTCGGACCTGCAGCGCTTCCTCGGGCCGGACACGATTCTGCTCGAATATTTTCTCGGTGACTCCCGGAGCTTTCTGTGGGCAGTCACACACAACGCGCTTGTGACCTTTGAGCTTCCGAAGCGGGAGGAGATCGAGAATGCCGCGCGAAGGCTATACGAGACTCTGAGCAGTGCGCAGAAACGCGCGCCGGCCAGCAGGACGCTCACCTTGCAACTGGGAACGATGCTGCTCGGTCCCGTAGCCGACGCGATCGAAAACAAACGGCTGGTCGTCGTTGCCGATGGTGCGCTGCAGTACATCCCATTTACCGCACTCCGGCTGCCGGAGACGGTGATCGCCCACCACGAGGTCGTGTATGCACCCTCAGCTTCCGCGCTTGCGTCGTTGAGGACGGATGCCTCGTCGCGAAACCGGCCGTCGATGACCCTCGCGGTTTTTGCCGATCCTGTATTCGACAAGAACGACGAACGGGTCACGGGCATCGGCGTGCGATCTCCGCGCATTGAGCCTGTCGTACGCGACACCGACACAGTCATGCCGCTCGACATTGCGGTTCGAGACGCTGGGATCGACGGCAGCGTACTCGCCCGCCTCCCTTTTACGCGTCGTGAGGCCAATGCCATCCTGCCGCTGGTTCCCCGGCGAAAGCGCAAAGCAGCACTCGACTTCGACGCCAGCCGGGCCACGGCGTTCGGCAAAGACCTCGCGAAATACCGCATTGTTCATTTCGCCACTCATGCTCTGATCGACAGCCGCCGACCAGAATTCTCGGGAATCGTCCTCTCACTCGTCGACACGAGAGGGCGCGAGCAGGATGGATTTCTGTCGGCGACAGAAATCTTCAATCTGAAACTGGGCGCTGATCTGGTCATTCTCAGCGCCTGCCGAACCGCCCTGGGCCAGGATGTCCGGAGTGAAGGCCTGGTGGGTCTCACGCGCGGATTCATGTATGCGGGCGTACCGCGCGTCGTGGCCAGTCTGTGGAAAGTCGACGACGCCGCGACCGCGGAATTGATGCGCCTTTTCTACGAAGGCATGCTCGGACCGAAGAAGCTTCGACCCGCCGCCGCTCTTCGGCAGGCCCAGATGGCTCTGGCCAGGACGCCACAGTGGAGCGCGCCGTACTATTGGGCCGCCTTCGTGCTGCAGGGCGAGTGGAACTGATCCTCACACGCTCTTGAAGCTGAAACGTTTTCTCCTCGTCGGTCACTTATCGGCTGGGAGCACAACGAGTGCACGTCCGCGCGACCATCAGAACGCAAGCATTGATTCTGTTTTTCCTGGCTGCGACGCTCCATGCCCAACAAGCCCATCGTGTCATCATCAGCCCTCCGCAGGTGCTGTCTCCTCAGTCATGGAACGAGCTCTTTGACCATCCCGATCAATGGAGTGAGACTCGAAGCCGGATCAGCGGCGTTGCCTACGCCGATCACAAGCTGGAGCCGGTCGGTGACGAGCAGCTCGGCGCTCAATTGAGACAACTGGAAGCGTGGGGCCTCGACTTTGTCGTCGAGAGCGGTGCGCTGAAGGAGTGGTGTCACACCGGCGCGGAGTGCTTCGAGATCAATCGGGTTCAACGATGGGATCGGTTTCAGCGGCTGGGTGGAAGAATTGCGACCATCGCCATGGATGATCCGTTGACCTGCGCCACGGTCCATAACGACAAGGGTTGCGGGTTCACGACGTTCGACGATGCTGTCGTGCAGGTCGCCGATTTCATGCGGCTGGTGCGGATCAACTATTCCGATGTGAAGATCGCCGCAATCGAAGCCTTCCCACAACACGATTTCGCGCGGCTTCGTCAATGGATCGACGCCCTGAACGCCCGCTGTGCTGAACTGAACGTTCGAGGGATCGATGAGTTCGTCGTCGACTTCGATTGGAACTCCGGGTTCAATCCGTACGACTTAGTTGACCTGCGTAGCTTCTTGCAGAACCGCGGAATCCCGTTCACGATGATTTATTGGGCTGCCAGACCTCCGCAAACGACTGACGCCGACTGGTATCACGGGATCCAGCAGCAGCTCGGGACCCTGCAATTTTACGGCGTCACGTCCAACGCCTATTGGCTGAACGACTGGCTGGCCATTCCACACACAATCGTCCCGGAAACGACTCCCTACACGTTCACGAATTCCGTCCGTGACTTCGTCACCTGGC
The DNA here is from genome assembly GCA_036001325.1 of Thermoanaerobaculia bacterium. Taxonomy (GTDB): domain Bacteria; phylum Acidobacteriota; class Thermoanaerobaculia; order Gp7-AA8; family Gp7-AA8; genus DASVHS01. The sequence goes on along the minus strand of DASYUK010000028.1, from coordinate 9,654 downwards.
TTAGCGTGGGTAGTAGCGGCGACACGATCCTGGATTGCGCCATTCTCTCCCTTCATTGGTGTGCAGGAGGGGACGGCGGAGATGGTGGCGGTGGCGGAGGTGGTGGCGGTGGTGGTGGTGACAATTGCACCCAGACGCCACCGACCGCAGCTCCGGTGACGGGCGGTCCGACCGGCTGCTTTTATGGTTCGCGTCCGATGTTTTCGTGGTCCTCAGTTGAGCGAGCGAGCGATTACAAAGTCGCCGTCTTCGAAGCTGCCGCCGATGGCAGCGAACCGCTGCTTTTCTTCGCCCCGGCGAGTGGAACATCGTTGGTTCTGCCGTTCGATCTCGCGCCGGAGAAACGATATCGCTGGAAGGTCAAGGCGCGGAACTGCGGCGGCGATGGTCCGTATTCAGATATGCAGTACTTCACTCTCTCGGCCAACTGCGTGCCGCCGAGCGTGGCGCCCACTCTCATCGGTCCAAAGGGATGCGTCGACGCGCTGCGGCCGACGTTCACGTGGTCCGCCGTTGCCGGTTCGACAGGGTACCGGATCGTGGTCAGCCCCGCCGACCACGATGACTTTTTCATCGATCAGTTCCCGACCGTCACATCATTGACCTCGCCGGTCGCACTCAGTCCGATGAACCAGTATCGCTTCAAGGTCAGAGCGGTCAATGACACGGGACCGGGGCCGTGGGCGGATAGCATGTATTTCGTTCCGTTCTGCGGTGGCGTGGCCTCGATGATCACCGCACCCGTAGGATGTGTCAGCACGACCACGCCCACCTTTGCGTGGATGCCGGTGCCTCCAGCGGTGGAATACTGGTTGTTGGTCGGCGACAGCGCCGACTTCGGCGCTCCGACGACGACGTGGCAGATCAACCAGCACTTGACGGCGACTTCGTTGGCCACGCCTGCGGGGGTGAGTTTTGCGGCGGGAAAGACATACTACGCCAAGGTCAAGACCATCCTCGATCCGAACTCGACGACAACGTCCGTGTGGTCACCGACGGTCTCGTTTGTTCCCGGTTGTGTGCCCAACCAGCCGCCGGTGGCGCGGCCCGGCGGGCCATACAGCGGCGCGCCGGGTAATTGGATCCAATTCAACGGCTCGACGTCAAGCGATTCGGACGGGACGATCGCGACCTATGCATGGACATTCGGCGATGGCGCAACCGGAACGGGTGCAATGCCTGCCCATGCGTATTCGGCCGCGGGCAGCTACACCATCACTCTTACGGTCACCGACAATCAAGGAGCGACGGCGTCTGCTTCCACCACGATGGTGGTGTTCATTCCGCCACCTGGTCCGGACCCACGTCCGCGTCCACCTGTGGGGAACGTGGTCTGGACGAACGTTGCCGGCGTGTCGGTTTCAGGGAGCAACCTGACCAAGACCGACGCACGCGGATGGGGCAATGCGGGCGCTGCATCCACCACGGCCATCGCCTCGGGAAACGGTGTGGCCGAGTTCTGGGTTAGCGAACGCAACACCTTCCGCGCATTCGGTTTCAGCCACGTCGACGCGGATCAGAACTTCACCAACATCGACTTCGCGATCTATCTGGCAGACAACGGCGAGCTGAAGATCTACGAGAAAGGGATCGGACGCGGTCTATTTGGAACGTATGAGGTTGGCGATCGATTGCAGATCGCGATCGAAGAGGGAGTGGTCCGATACAAGCGCAATGGAACGGCCTTCTATAGCAGCTCGCGAGCGCCGGTCTATCCGCTGCTCATCGATACCGCCCTCTTCTCAACAGGGGCCACGATTACGGAGGCTTCGATCTCAGGTCTGCTCGTCGACGCGGCGCCGATTGAGACGGTCGCGTGGACCAATGCGGTGGGAGTGTCGGTCTCGGGCAGCAGCATCACCAAGACAGCGACAGCGTCGGGTTGGAATGCCGGCGCGTCATCCACTAAGGCCATTCTCTCCGGCGACGGTTTCATGCAGTTCACTGTGGACGAGACCAACGCGTACCGCGCGCTGGGCCTGAGTCATATCGATGCCGACCAGGACCTTACCACCATCGATTTCGCAATCTATCTGTCAGGTTCCGGCGAGCTGCAGTTGTATGAGAAAGGCGTCGGGCGCGGCGCCTACGGTCCGTATGCGGCTGGCGATCGTTTCCAGATCGTCGTCGAAGGTGGCGTGGTCCGCTACCAGCGCAACGGCACGGTCTTCTATACGAGCTCGCAACGGCCGGTCTATCCGCTGCTCGTCGATACTTCTCTCTGCTACGCAGGGACGACGATCAAACAGGTCGCGATCTCCGGTCTGCTGCCCGACGTCGTCATTCAGGCGTGCGGCTCGTTCAGTGGCGATGTCTCCTCCACCGGCACGACGATCTTTGGCGGGCAGGCCTATGCGGGTCAGGGCCCTTCAAACGCGTTTGACAACACGACCGGAACATTCATGTCGCTCTACACATCGGCAGGCACATACGTGGGCCAGGACTTCGGTTCGTTTCCTCGTGAAATCCGCCGTGTCCGATTCGGAGCCACGTCATCGTACGGATTCAAAGCAATGCTCCAATATTCGGATGACGGATCGTCATGGGTCAATACGGCCGTCACCGTCAGCGTCCAGCCCGGCAATCAGGCATGGATCGTATACGACGTGAATCCGTACGGTCTACATCGCTACTGGCGGTTCCTCGATCTCGGTGGTTACGCCTTCTTGCAGATCGACGAGATCGAAATGCTCGTCTGCGGGTCTGCGCAGTGCGACACGTTCAGTAGCGATCTCTCATCCACTGGAACGACGATCTCCGGTGGGCAGAAGGCGTACCCAGGTCAAGGACCCACGAACGCGTTTGACAACACCACGGGCACCTTCATGTCGCTGTACACATCGACAGGTACGTATGTTGGACAGGACTTCGGCTCCACGGCTCGTGAGGTTCGCCGCGTCCGCTTCGGCGCTACCGCTTCGTACGGCTTCAACGCCAAGCTCCAATACTCGGATGACCGAGTCTCATGGATGGACACGGGAGTCGTCGTCGATGTCCCACCGTATCATCAATCGTGGATCGACCACGACGTGAGCTCGTACGGTGCGCATCGCTATTGGCGGTTTCTCGATCTCGGCGCCTATGGATTCTTGCAGATCGATGAGATCGAGATGCTCGTGTGCAACGACTCGGGGTGAGAAGGCATTTTCTCGCTCGGGCAGTAGCATGTAACGGTGGACCGTCGCATCGCAGACATCATCGTGGCGGGGGTTCTCACAATCGGTGCAATTCTCCTCTACAGGAAGATCGACCGCCTATGGTGGACGTACGACGACGCGTACCTGCTCCACATCGCGGTCGCACATCCGGCGACAGATCACTTCGGCGTGATGTGGCAATCGATGCCGAACCGTCTCTTCACGCCGCTGTTGACTGCGACATATGACGCAGAGCTGTCAGTGTTCCGACTCGACGCGAAGAGCTTCTATCGCGTTTCCCTTGCACTGCTCGGGCTTCTGTCTGTGGTCATCTTCGCGACAGCCAGACTGTGGCTACAAATAGCCGAAGCGGCATCTGCGGCCGTCCTCTTGATCGCTGGCGCTCCGATGTGCGCTCTGGCGACGGAGTTGATGGTCGTTCACTACATCGAGAGCATGATCTTCGGAGCAGCATCGATCGCTCTATTCGTCATTGCGCTGCGACGCCGTTCGGTTGCTCTCTCGTCATTATCGGCAACGTTCTACATGTTGGCGATGCTCGCGAAGGAGATCGCCGTTCCCCTTGTTGCGGTCCTGCTGCTGTTGCCGGAAGCGACCCTTCGCCAGCGCGCACGATTCGCCGCGCCACACATCATGACGCTCGGTTTCTATTTTCTCTGGCGACGTGTGGCGCTCGGTGAATGGATCGGCGGGTATGGTTGGACGATCCGCGCGAGCGACGTCCCGCAGTTGACCGTGAGTTTTCCGATCGCATTGCTGCGGCACATCGGCGGCACGACCGCCATCGGTGTGGCCCTTCTTGTCCTGATCGGTTTCGGAATTCTCCTGCGGATCCGTTCGACGCGCGATGCTTTCGTCGTCGGCACTCTGCTCATCCTCAGCATTGCACCGATCCTTCCGATGGCGAAGAAGCTCGAAGCGCGCTTCGTCGTCGTTTTGTGGCTCTGCTTCGTCGTGATCGCTGTCGCAGGGTTCGCCACGATTTCGAACGCCAGAATTCGCAACGCTCTGCTCATCGCTGTCCCGATCATCGCGATCGTCGTCAATCGGCAGACGTGGGCTCATGAATACTCATTGTCGCGGCGGATGAGCGATGAAGCGCGCGCATTCTTCGACCTCGGCGCGGGCGACGCACTGCGAATGCCCGCCGTACCTCCGGCCGCCATGAGTGAGCTGAAATGGCTGAAGGAGACTTATCTGCGCAAGCCTGGAGGCGCGGAGTGGTTCTACGACGATCTCTTCCTCTGCAGCGTTCGCACGATGCCAGGCCGCGTGTTCACCTGGTCCGAGCGGCGACGGGAAGTCGTCGCGATGACGGGCATTTCCTCGCTTCGCGACCGCTACTGCGCATCGATTCGCAGCGACGCGCCACTGACCGCGTCGTTTCATCGCGAGGGAGATGCGCTCTTCTGGAACTTCGGTCCTTACGAAGGCGGGGCGTACGCCGTGGTCATCGGCGATGGAGTTCAAGCGTTCGAAGTTCCGCGAGCCGATGGCTTCCGGTTGCCGGGAGTCACTGGGCTCGCTCTGCGCGTGCGCTACCGGGCGCCCGAAGGATGGGTAACGTATTCTCCCGAGCTGCAGCTCGATTTTTCGCGCCGCTCCGATTTCGCATGGCACCGGTGAACGTTCGCTACAATCCCGCCCCTCTCCGTGAGCGCTACCTCGGCGCCGATCCATTTCCGCACATCGTTCTCGATGGGCTGTTCGATGATGCCGACCTCGACGCCGTTCTTCGAGAATTTCCCGCCCCCGACGCGATGCGGTGGACCCGTTTCGATAATCCACAGGAGAAGAAGCTCGGCTTCTTCCATGGGTCGAGCACGATCAGCGACACGGTGCGCCGCTTTCTCGATGCCATGAACGGCTTCGAGATGCTGCTGTTCCTCGAACAGCTCACCGGCATCGAGGGATTGATCCCCGATCCATATTTTGGAGGTGGCGGCCTGCATCAAATCGAGCCGGGAGGTTTTCTCAAAGTGCATACGGACTTCAACATCCATCCAAAGTTGCACCTTGATCGCCGCCTGAACATGCTCATCTATCTGAACAAGGACTGGCGCGAGGAATACGGCGGCCATCTGGAGCTATGGGATCGCGACGCGCGCACGTGCCGCGCGCGTGTTCTGCCGCTGTTCAATCGAACCGTCGTCTTTTCGACGACCGACACCTCGTTCCACGGGCATCCGCACCCTCTGACGTCACCGCCCGGCATCATGCGCAAGTCGGTCTCGCTCTACTACTACACGGCCGGCCGTCCGCGCTCCGAGGAGTCGCGTCCGCACGACACGATCTTCATTCCTTCATGAATTGAAGGAGTCGATAGACATACGCGCCGCTCGCGTACGAATCGCGATACTTCGCGCCGCTGACGATCAGATCATCGATCTGCTGGTCGGTCAGCCCGAGATCCGCGATGAGTGTCGAGCGATAGCGCGGCAGTCGCCTCATGAAGTATTCGATCGTAGGCGCTGCCTTTGTCGAGAGATCAACGTCTTCGACTTTTCGGAAGCCGCCGTTCGCAGCGGCAGCGAGGAATGACTCGAGAGGATGAATCGAGCCGCTGGAGTTGAGTGCGAACTCGTCGAGAACGATGATATGAGACGTGATCTCAGCCGCCTTGGCGAACAACGCACGCGGCTCGATGTACTGCGATGACTCCTGGAACATCACGGCATCGAACGGGCGCGGTGGGAAGTGTTCGAAGGCGACCTGCTCGAGATACACGTCGTCTCCATACCTGGCCCGCACGATGGCGATCTGCTTTTCATCAGGGGTGATGCCGGTGGCGTCGTAGCCGAGGCGCGTCAGCCGCGCCAGCGTCGTCCCGAGCCCGGCTCCAACTTCGAGAATTCGCGCGGGAGGTTTCGGCAGCCGGTCGAGCAGAAGCTCGGTCGAGCGTTCCTGCGCCGCTCTGATCGATTCATCCGGACGCTCGAATAGCCCGTAGTGGAGATAGGCAACGTCGCCTTCTTCACACGTCAGCACATGCATGAAGACGTTGAGCGGATAGTAGAAGTCGCGATACGGAAGCTCGGCGGGCACGCGCCGGATTCTATGATCACCGTAGAATAGTGCCTATGTATCGACGATTGATTGCCGCAGCCACGACGCTCGCCGTCCTTTCGTGTCAGCGCGAGACAACACAACCTACCGCGCCCGCGACAACCCGACCGACGACTGTTGCGAGGCCGCAGAACCTGGCCAACGCAAAGGTGAAGAAAGTACTCCCGCTCACCGCCGTCGAATCCCTCACTCAAACGCACCTCGGTAGCGTCACGGCTCCGGATGGAACAGTGACCGTCGACAAGGACACGTTCAAAAGCGGAGAGCCGATCATCCTCTCGATGGTCATTCAGCAGTCGCCCGCTGAGCTTCAGATGAGCGCGCGCTGGTATGACGCGAAAGACAAGATCATCGCGGACAATCGGAAAGAGATGAACGGCGCGAAAATCGCGACGTTCTCTTATAGCGGCAAGAAGCTCAAGCCGGGAAAGTATCGCGTGGTCGGTTACTGGGGTGGCAACATCGCGGCGGAGAAAGCGTTCACCGTCACCAAGTAAAAGAGCCGAGCGGTCCGCTCGGCTCTTCACGTTCGAAACTGAAGATTGTTTATCGCGGCTTCTGTCCGGGATTCCCACCACCTGGCTTCTGTCCCGGCTGTCCACCGGGCTGACCGCCGCCCGGCTTCTGACCAGGCTGGCCGCCTGGCTGTCCGCCACCCGGCTTCTGTCCCGGCTGGCCTCCGCCGCCTGGCTTCTGCTGTCCGTAGTAGGGGATCGTGTCGTCGTTCTGGCTCGGCATGGTACTGCTCTCCTTTCACTGGAAAGAATATGGCAAAAAGCAGGCCCCGACGTAATCTTTTATGTATCAAGAGATTACGGATAGTCAGTTTCTGGAAGGATCGGTTCCGCGGCGGTATGGCGCTAAGAAACGCAGACTCTCAACGCGGGTCTGCAGCTCGCTGCCGATCTGTTCCGCGCGCGTGATGAGGTCGTCGATCTCGAGCAGCTTCTGCTTCTCTTCGACTTCGAGATTGAGCGACATGATCAGCGCGTTCGTCAGCGCATCGAGGCCAACGGTCTCGATTTCCGGCACGGCCATTTGATCGGGGAGGTACTTGAGGTACTGGCGCGCCAGTTCGGCGAGCCACTCGCGCTGTGCGTACGCTTCATCGGCACGGCGCTCCGACTCTGGTTGTGCGACGACTCGCGCGGTGCGATACGGCACGCGCGAGACTTCGCCGAGGATGCGGAAACGAACGTCGCCGCGGACGAGAATGTTGAAGCGCCCATCTTCGAGCGGCACGGCTTGTTCGATCGTGCCCATCGTTCCGCACTGATGCACGGCCGGTGCGCCGAAATAGTCGCTCTCCCAGCCGGGGCGAAGAAGGACGATACCGAAGCGTTTGTCAGCTTCGAGCGCGTCGGTGATCATCTGCCGATAGCGCGGCTCGAAGACGTGAAGGGGAAGGCGAGTGTTGGGGAAAAACACAAGATTCGGCAGCGGGAAAATGGGAAGGACGAACTCGCCCTGGGGCTGGGCGGCCATGACGTCGATAAGGGTATCAGAACCATTCATCGGCGAGCCGCTTGGCCGCGTCCACGCTCGCTCGTGTGCGGCCGAGCAGGAACTTCCCCGGGCTTGATGTGCGCACTGCGCGCAAGGCGACGTCCAGCACCGCGGGCCTCGAAAGGACGGCAGCGACCCGGCGGCTCCACCGAATCCGGGGCGCGAAAAACGCGGCGTGAGAGACGCGATAGGCATTGTCGTCGGCTCTCTGCTCGAGTGCGCGCAGCACGTGCGGAGCGGCGACGACGGCGGACTGGATGGCCATGGCCATCCCATTGCCAGTCAGCGGATCGACAATCCCCGACGCGTCGCCGATCATCAGGACGCCGCGCTCGACCGGCGAGCGAGCACGGAAGATCACCGGTTCTGATGAGAGGAAACCTTCCTGCGCCGGCTGATATCGCGCGTACATCGCATCGAGTCGCTTTTCGTCACCTCGAATCATCTCGACGAACGAATCCCATCGTCCTTTGTGACCGGCGAGTCGCGACGCGTGAACGAGGCCGCAGATGTTTGTGAGTCCATCTTCGATCGGCGAGACGCCGAGGTAACCGCCGCGGAATGAGTAAAGCTCGATGACGTCAGTGTTCGTCGTAGCGCGATAGTGACGCTTGAATCCGAAGTGGCGATGCGAGCGATCGCGCACGAAGCGGCGCCCGAGCTGCGCGTCGAATCGTCCCCATCGACCCCACGCGCCGACGATCACGCGCGCCGAGATCGTTCGCCGCTTCTCATCGCGCTCGATCGTCAACGGATCGAGGCCGACGGCGGTCCATCCGGCGAACGCGCACGCTCCTGCCGCAACAGCGGTCCGGAAGAGCAGATCATCGAGCCGGAGACGACTCACGCCGCGCGCGGCGTTCGGGAAGTCGAATTCGTACTCCTGTCGCCGCGACACGACGCGGCAACGACTGATCGAAGGAACATCGAGTGAAACGCCGAGACGATCGAGGATCGGCAAGGCGTCGTACGACAGGAATTCGCCGCAGAGTTTGTCGCGCGGAAACTCGTCGCGATCGATCAGCGCAACGCCGATTCCTCGGCGCGCCAGCAGTGCCGCTAAGGTCGAGCCGGCCGGGCCGGCGCCGACGATCGCAACCTCTACGCGCTCTTCCACAGCAGAATACCGAACCGAAACGGGAAGAACTTCAGGGTCTCCGTCTTCGCTGCTCCGGCGCGCTCGGCGATGGCGCGCGCCTCCGCCGTGGTGTAGCCACGCCGGATCGACGCGGGGGCGTCACTGCGCGTGATGCGCCCCACGACACGAAGTACGGCGAGCAGACGAGTGAACAGGAGGGGCGCGTAGTGACGTCGGGTATCGGTAAAGGCCAAGCCACGTCGGGCGACGCGCAAGCCTTCACGCAGGATGATCGCGTTTCCATCCGCATCGAAGTGATGAAAAAAATGCGATGAGGTCACGATGTCGACCGCATTCGTGCGAAACGGCAACCGAAGCGCGTCGGCAACGACACGCCGCGCTCGTGAGCGCTCTCGAAGATAGAGCAGGTGATCAATCTTGAAGTCGACCGCGATGCGCAGCATGTCTCCCGACACACTGTCGAGAAGATCGGCGGTTCCGGAGCCGAGGTCGACAATCGAGCGCACCGGCATGAACCGTTTCAGCAGTCGCCGGTACGCGCTGACACCGCCGAAGTAACGATTGAATCGGCGAAGATCGCGCAGCGAGCGCTCCACATCGGCGCGCGGGGCATCGTGCTCGTCGAGAAGCTCGGGTTCGTCCAGGCGCGGAGGAGTGAACATGCGACATTCAGTATCTCTTCAATACCAGCGCCGAATTCTTCGACCCGAACGCGATCGTATTGCAGACCGCGGCGTTGACGCGGCGGCGACGGCCGAGATCAGGGACGTAGTCGAGGTCGCACTCGGGGTCGGGTTCATCGAGGTTGATCGTCGGCGGCAGGAT
>DASYUK010000027.1:0-2180 GCA_036001325.1 Thermoanaerobaculia bacterium | reverse complement strand
GGAAGACCGATGAACTTCGCGACCTTGTCAAAGGTCTCGCCGATCGCATCGTCGCGCGTGCGATTGAGCATCGTCACTTTGCCATTGCGCACGTCGTAGATCGACGAGTGTCCGCCGGAGATCACCAGCGAGACGAATCGCTGCGGCAGCGAAATCGCCGGACCTTCGTTTTGGAGATACGGCGAGAAGATGTGACCTTCGAGATGATTGATCGCTACAAGCGGGATGCCGAGACCATAACTCAATCCCTGCGCACCGGCGACGCCGACAAGCAGCGCGCCGATCAGCCCCGGTCGCGACGTCACGGCGATCGATTCGATATCGCTCCATCCGGCATGCGCGTCGTCGAGCGCGCGTCGCACGAGCGGAAAGAGATGCTGCAGATGCTCGCGCGAGGCGATCTCCGGAACGACCCCGCCGAACGGCTGATGCCGCTCGATCTGGGAAGCGATGAGGTTCACCCGCACGTTTCCATCGCGTTCGAGCAGAGCGACGGACGTTTCATCGCAGGAAGTCTCGATGCCGAGAATCACGCTGCGAGCAACTTATAATTCCGCGCCTTAATTCTCATGAAAGAAGAACTCGACAAGCGCTACGACCCGAAGGCCTTCGAACAGCGTCTCTACGCGACGTGGGAGGAGAAGGGCTACTTCACGCCCGAGATGGATCGGGAGCGGCCGAAGTTCTCGATCGTCATTCCGCCACCGAACGTCACCGGCCGTCTGCACATCGGGCACGCGCTCGTGAACACCCTGCAGGACATCGTGGTGCGCTGGAAGCGCATGAGCGGCTTCAACACGCTCTGGCTTCCCGGCACCGATCACGCCGGCATCGCCACGCAGATGATCGTCGAGCGCGAGCTGACGCGACAGGGTATCTCACGCTTCGACATCGGCCGCGAGAAGTTCGTCGAGAAGGTGTGGGAGTGGAAAGAGAAATTCGGCGGCGAGATCATCGAGCAACTCAAGCGCCTCGGCGCCTCCGCCGACTGGACGCGCTCGCGATTCACGCTCGATGAAGGCTTATCGCGCGCCGTGCGCTACGTCTTCGTCAAGCTGTACGAAGACGGTCTGATCTATCGCGGCGTAGCGATGGTGAACTGGTGCCCGAACTGCCGCACCGCGATCAGCGACGTCGAAGTCGAATTCCGCGAGCGCGACGCGAATCTGTACCACATCGACTATCCGGTCGAGGGTTCGACGCGCCGCCTGACCGTGGCCACGACACGTCCGGAAACGATGCTCGGCGACACCGCCCTGGCGGTGCATCCCGATGACGAGCGCTATCGCGACGTGGTCGGCAAATACGCAGTCCTTCCGATCGCGAATCGAAGAATCCCGATCATCACCGATCCGATTCTCGTCGATCCCGAATTCGGTACCGGCGTTGTGAAAGTCACGCCGGCGCACGACAAGAACGACTACGAAGCCGGCCAGCGCAACAACCTGCCGCAACTTCAGGTGATCGACGAAACCGGTCGGATGACGAAGGAAGCGGGGGCGGAGTTCGCCGGCCTCGATCGGTTCGAAGCGCGAACGAAAGTCGTGCAGAAGCTCGAAGAGGGCGGTTATCTCAGCTCGGTCAAGCCATATCGTCACTCGGTCGGCGTCCATGGCAAGTGCGACACCGACGTCGAGCCAATGGTGTCTCGGCAATGGTTTGTGAAGATCGAGCCGCTGGCGAAGCCGGCCATCGAAGCGGTGCGCGACGGAAGCATTCAGATCATTCCGCAATCGTGGGAAGCGACGTACTTCAACTGGATGGAAAACATCCACGACTGGACGATCTCGCGGCAGCTCTGGTGGGGTCATCGCATCCCCGCGTACACCTGCGCGAATGGCCACACGACCGTGGCGATGGAAGCGCCGTCGCCGTGTCCGGAGTGCGGCTCGAGCGAGATCACGCAGGAGACCGACGTCCTCGACACGTGGTTCTCCTCGGCGCTCTGGCCCTTCTCGACGATGGGATGGCCCGACGAGACGCCCGATCTCCGCATCTTCTATCCGACCGATGTTCTGATCACCGGCTTCGACATCCTTTTCTTCTGGGTCGCGCGGATGATCATGATGGGGCTGCGCTTCACCGGGAAGGCGCCGTTCAGCCAGGTCTTCCTGAACGGATTGGTGCGCGACGAGCACGGCGAGAAGATGTCGAAAACGAAAGGGAACGTGATCGATCCG
>DASYUK010000026.1:0-2574 GCA_036001325.1 Thermoanaerobaculia bacterium | reverse complement strand
CGAGCTGCGATCGGGCGATCGCTCGAACGTGTCGTAAATGTCTTTGTTCTGCCAGAAGCCCGTGGGATCGACGTTGCGATACCAGTCATAGCCGAGTGAAAAAGCACCACCGGCGGTGATGAAACTGAAGATCCCATTACCGGCACCGACATCGACGGACGGAGAGAGAAACTCGGCGCGGGAGATGACCGCGGACGCGATCGCGTCCCACAATGCCGATTCGGGTCGCAGCCAGTAAACATTCAGATGAACGTCGAGGAAATCGTGCGCGGTCCTGGCGGTCATCCTCTCCCGTTTCTTCGCTTCAGAACTTGCTCGGCGACGAAGAAGTCGAACTCGTCGTCGATATCGATGTTCTGCTCGCGATCGAGCAGGACGCGTTCGATTGCTTGTCCGTATCGATCACCCTTCGCGAGCAAGTCGCCGCGCATCACGTACACGTTCCCATCGTCGTAAAAGAAGCCGGTGATGTCCTGCCGTCGCAGCTCGTTTTTTCCGTATTCCGTGTACTTGCAGATGAAGCCTGTCGCCAGTGAGTCAGCATGCTTCTTCTCGAACTGATCGATACAGCGATCGACGAGGTCCGCATCGCGCACCGGTGAGGTGGGTTGAAGCAGGACAACAGTTTCGGCGGGAATGCGCGAGACCACATGTTGCAGGACGTCGAGCGTCGCCGCGTCATCGGTCGCGAGCTCGGGAGGACGAGGAACAACTTCCGCTCCCCATTCTTTTGCGACTTTCGCGATTTCGGCATCTTCAGTCGAGACGACGAGACGATCGATCCGCTTCGAATTGAGTCCCGCCTCGATGCTCCACGCGATCAGCGGCTTTCCGCAGAGCATCCGCAGGTTCTTGCGGGGAATGCCTTTGCTGCCGCCTCGAGCGGGGATCACGCCCAGGATCACGACCAGCCGTCCCGGACCACGGCAAACGCTTCGGCCGCCTCGAAGCCCATCTCCATTCCCCGCTTCTGCGCCAGGATCTCGATTCCCTTCGCCGACCTCGGATGGGGAAAGCGTTTCATCTCGCGTACATACGCCTTCATCGCTTCGATCTTGCGATCGACGAAGCCGGCGACGTCGACGTAGTAGTTCGGCTGAAACGCATATTCAGGAAACGGAGGAGCGATGTCGCTAGACGACGGCACTTCGTAGCAGAGCAGCTTCTTCACTTTGTGTTGCGAGATCGGCCGGCAGGCGACCAGCGACGCCTGAAGAACCGCCCGATGATCCTGATTCGAGTCTCCTCGATGATGCGTGTAGACGACATCGGGCTGCAGTCGCACGACACATTCTTCGAGAGGAACGATGATGTCGAGCAGCCGCTCGTCGAGCAGCTCATCGCGCAGATCGAGGAACTCGATGTTCTTGTAGCCGAGGATCTCGGAGGCGCGGCGAGTGGCGGCCTTCTCTTCCTGATTAATCTTCGGATCGAACCGATGTTCGTAGGCGCGCTGACAGACGACACAGACGCTCACGTTGTCGCCGGCGTCGACATGCTTGGCGATCGTTGCACCGACGCCCAGGACTTCGTCGTCCATGTGCGCGGCAATCACGAGGACTTTCATCAATCAGGTGGATGGCGCGGGGCGCGGTTTCTTCGGCGCATCCAGCCGCGCTGTAATCCCGCTGTACACCGTGACCGGCACTTCTCTCTCCCCCAGTTTCACCTTCACCGTCTCGGTGATCGCGCCGTCGGAGCAGATCCGGCAGGCCGCATTCTCGAGATAGCGGAACTGCATGAACGACTTGCGCAGCTCGCGGAAGGGCTTGTCGTGCCAGATCTCGTACAGCGACTTCTTGTTGATGTCGCCGAGGATGTTCTGGCCGGCGTAGTCGGAGATGCACTGGTGGACTTTTCCGTTATGGGCGACGGCCATGCGCTGCCACGGGATCGGGCACTGATAGAACGGATTGTGCTGGATCTTGCCTTCTTCGAAATCGCGGATCTGATCGGCGATGAAGTTCACGCTGTCGGCGATTCCGTCGAAGATTTTCTTGAAGCCCATCGGATCGTGCTTGATCACGCTGAAGATCGACTGCACGCGGATCAGCGGTTTGGCCGCTCCTCGCGCGTCGCGCTTTTCGCGCAGCATCTTGATGCGCGCGACCGTCTCTTCGAAGAGCGCCGGTTTGCGGATGACGTCGTACGTCTCTTTGAAGCCGTCAAAGCTGAAACTGATCCAGTCGAGACCGGCGTCGAGCAACGCGTCGGCGATCTCCGGAGTCAAACGCTCGCCGTTGGTGAGAAACGCGACGTCGGGGATGCCTTTGTCCTTGGCGTACTGCACCATCTTTACGATGTTGCGGTTCAACAGTGGCTCCCCGCGCCATGAGAGCTTGATCGAATACACACCGCGCGCGGCGCATTCATCGACGACCTTCGTGAAGATGTCCCACTTCATCACGCCTTTCAGGCGATCGTCCATCACGGTCGTGTAGCACATCGGGCAGCGCATCTGACACGCGCTGGCCGCTTCGACTTCGACGTGCGTGGGGAACCCCGGCACAACCTTCAACTTCGGGTAGATCCGGAAGTAGAGGCGGTCCTTGAGGTGCCGCAGAAGATGTTTCC
>DASYUK010000025.1:0-18178 GCA_036001325.1 Thermoanaerobaculia bacterium | reverse complement strand
AAAAGCTGGAAGGAGAAGAAACGACCCAGCCTGCGCCGACGCAGCCGTCGTCGTCGCGCCGCCGCCGGCGCCGCCGCGGCGGCATGCGTCAGCATCCCGAGCTGCCCGGCAATCGCGGAAAGCATCTGGAAGAGTAGTCGTTGGTCGTTAGTCGTTGGTCGTTGGTGGTTGGTCGTTAGTCGCTGGTCGTTAGTCGCTGGTCGTTAGTCCTTAGTCCTTAGTCCTTCGTCCTTAGTCCTTAGTCCGAGGTATCATTACTGTCCCACCTGGACCGGTCGGCGCGACTCCTGTCGCGGTGCGATGGGTAATTACAGAAATCTGAGAGCGTGGAAAGAGGCCATGGATCTCGTCGCCGCTGTGTATGCGAGCGTAGGGAGCTTTCCGAAATCGGAGATCTTCTACTTGAGTGCGCAGATGCGTTCCGCTGCACTTTCAATTCCGTTCAATCTGGCTGAAGGCTGCGGCCGGCATACGATTCGCGATCAACAGCATTTCTATAGACAAGCTCGAGGATCGGTGTATGAGCTACAAACGGCTATCGATGTCGCTCGCCGACAGCAATTCGTCACGGAACAAGTCGGGCAAGATCTGAAGGCGCGAGCTGACGAAGTCGGCCGACTGGTGAACGCCCTTCTGAATAGTCTAAAACCAACGACGAACGACTAACGACTAACGACCAAGGACCAACGACCAAGGACCAAGGACTAACGACCAAGGACTAACGACCAAGGACCAACGACTAACGACCAACGACGAGTCACGCGTAGGCGCCGACGAAGTGCGCGCTCACTGCGGCGGCGTACTCCAGCTCGCGCGGTATGTGCACCAACGGATGGATGGCGTTGAAGGTGTGACTGGCGGCCTCGATGACAAGGAGTGACGAGTCGGTCGCGCGTGCGATGATCTGACGAGACTCGTCGAGGGGAACAGTCTGATCCCTCGCGCCGTGCACCGCCAGCAGTGGAACGCGCAGTCGCGCTGCCGCCTCGAGCACGTTCAAACGATCGCGGTGCGCTTCGTAATCGTCGCGGACCGTTGCCGGCGTTTCATCGTCCCAGCGATCGACGTGAGAGATCGCGCTCCAGATGACCACGCCGGCGAGGTCCTCGATCTCGCGACTGGCCAGAAGGGCGACGCCGCCGCCGAGCGAGTGTCCCAGGAGGAAGAGCGGAAGACCGCGGAAGCGCGACTGCGCGTGATCGACCACGTCGAGAACATCATGGATTTGTGTCGTGTAGGCAATGCCCGACATGTTGAAGCGCAGCACAGCGAAGCCGGCATCGCACAGATACTCGCCGATCCACGGAAAGAATCCCCAGTCTTTGAAGCCTTTGAATCCGTGAACGACGACGACGAGCGCGCGAGCCTCGCGCCGTGCATCGACGTCGATGTGGATCGGCAACCCCTGGCGCGATCGGATCTCAGACATTGAATCGGAACAGAATCACATCGCCGTCCTGGACTTCGTAATCTTTCCCCTCGCTGCGCATCTTGCCGGCGGCGCGCGCGGCTTGCTCGCCACCTAAGGTTACGTAATCGTCATAGGCGATGGTTTCAGCGCGGATGAAACCACGCTCGAAATCGCTGTGGATGGCGCCCGCCGCTTGCAGCGCCTTCGATCCGCGATGGATCGTCCAGGCGCGCGCCTCTTTCGGACCGGCGGTGAAGAACGTCTCGAGGCCGAGAAGCTTGTAGGCGGCGCGAATGAGAACGTCGAGTCCCGGCTCGGCAAGACCCATATGGTGCAGAAACTCGCGCCGCTCCTCCGGCGGGAGCTGCGCGATCTGCGCCTCGAGCTCACCGCAGATCACGACGACTTCGCCGCCCTTGTCCGCAGCGATCTTCCGCACCTTCTTCACGAGATCGGTCTCTTTTCCGAGATCTGATTCCGCGACGTTCGCGACGAACAGCACCGGCTTCATCGTGATGAGGTTCAGCTCGCGCAGCGCGTTCCGCTCATCATCGGAGAAATCGACCGCGCGGAGCGGCGTTCCTTTGTCGATCGCCTCGATCGCTCTGGTGAGCGCATCGACCATCGGCTGCGCATCTTTCTGTCCGACGCGCGCCAGGCGGCCCACGCGATCGAGCCGTTTGTTGAGCGCCTCGAGGTCGGCGAGCATCAGCTCGGTCTCGATGATCTCGATGTCGCGTTCCGGATCGATGGTCGCCTCGACGTGCACGACGTTCGGATCCTCGAAACAGCGGACCACGTGAAGGATCGCGTCGGTCTCG
Source organism: Thermoanaerobaculia bacterium (assembly GCA_036001325.1). Lineage (GTDB taxonomy): Bacteria > Acidobacteriota > Thermoanaerobaculia > Gp7-AA8 > Gp7-AA8 > DASVHS01. The sequence goes on along the minus strand of DASYUK010000025.1, from coordinate 15,946 downwards.
CGGATGTTCGCGAGGAACTGATTGCCGAGTCCTTCACCTTTGCTGGCGCCGCGAACGAGGCCGGCGATGTCGACGACTTTCAGATCGGTATAGGCGGTCTGCTTGCTCTCAGCCAGCTCGGCGACCTTCTGCAGACGCTGATCGACGACGGGAACGATGCCGACGTTCGGCTCGATCGTGCAAAACGGATAGTTCGCGCTCTGCGCGCCGGCGGCGGTGAGCGCGTTGAAGATCGTCGACTTACCGACGTTCGGTAGACCCACGATTCCTACGGAAAGGCCCATCTCGCGCGCTCTGAACGGATCGAGCGTGAACTCGATTCCTGAGGGATGAGGGATGAGGGCTGAGGGATGAACGCGCAAATGAACCTCATCCCTCATCCCTCATCCCTCAGCCCTCCTTGCCATCGCGGCCGCTCCGATCAACCCGACATGCTCATTGATGATGAGGTCGACCGGCATCTCGCGGAGCATTTCGCGAAAACGGCCCTTGCGCAGGAATGCTTCGATGAAACGACCGTCGGTGAAGAAATTCCGGTTCTTCGCGGCGATGCCGCCGGCGAGAAACACGCCGCCGCGCGCAAGGACGCGCAGCGCCATGTTGCCCGCTTCCGATCCGTAGATGTCGACGAAGATCCGGAACGTCCGCACGCCCGTCTCATCGCCGCTCGCCGCCAGCTCCGCGATCCGCGCCGGATCTTCGTTCCGGCCGGTGAAAAACGTGTAGATGTTCGTCAATCCCATCCCGGAGATGACGCGCTCCCAACTCACGTGTCCATGTTTCGCTTGCAGTGCGGCAAGAAGACGCATCTGTTCTTCATCCTGCGGCGCGAAGTCGGCGTGACCGCCCTCGGATGGGATCACAACCCACTCCTCGCGATGAAACGCGACTATCGCCTCGCCCAGACCAGTGCCGGCGCCGAGAATGCCAATCGGCGCGGTGCGGTCGCGCTTTCCCTTTTGCAAACTGACCAGGTCGGCGTCGCCGAGGAGCGGAACGCCGAGGGCGATGGCGTAGAAATCGTTGATGAGGGAGACGCGTGGGATTTCGAACGCCTGCGAGAGCTTCGCCGACTCCATCACCCACTTCAGATTCGTCACCTCGGCGCGCCCGCTGAGCACCGGGCCGGCGACCGCGAAGCAGGCGCCTTCGATTTTGCCGCTGCAGAGCGGCAGGAACTCGCGCAGAAGATCATCGAACGTCTTATATCGACCGCTGTCGAAGCGCTTTTCGACGGAGACCTCTCCCGATGACTCGACACAGCGGAGAAGAGTCTTGGTGCCGCCGATATCGCCGGCGATCACACTCATGAGCGAATGATACCGGCCCTCTCCCAACGGGAGAGGGTGGCCCCTGAGCGAAGCCGAAGGGGTCGCGTGAGGGGCGCCCCCTCATCCGCGGCTTCGCCGCAGCTTCTCCCGCGGGGAAAGGGTGTTTACTTGTTCCGCAAAGAGACTACAATCGCGTTTGCATTACACGAAAAGAGGGGTTGCTTTCGGTCGCCGCCATGGGACAACGCGTTCTCATCATCGAAGATGATCACGGGATTCAGAGCCTGTTGGCAGCGGTGTTGACCCGCAGTTCCATCGAATCAACGACCGTCGGCGACGGCGACGGTGCGCTCAAGGAGATCGGCCGTGAAGAGTTCGGCGCAATCCTTCTCGATCTGCTATTGCCGCGCGTGAACGGTTTTGACGTGCTGCGCCATCTCAAGAACACGAATCGAAAGATGCTCGGACGGACCATCGTCATCACCGCGGCAGCGGAATCGACGTTGCGCGGTTGTGAAGAGCTGGAGATGGTTCGATGCGTGCTGCGCAAGCCGCTCGACATCGACCAGCTCGTCGAAGAGGTACAGGCCTGTCTCGATGGAAAAATCGAAGGCCAGCGAATCATCCGCTGGCGATCCAGATGAAACGCTGGCCCTCGGGGAACAACGGCGACTGCCAGCCGGCGATGGCGTCCCGGTTGTTACTTGGCCGGCAATCGGTTTGATTGGATCTGCAAAGCTCATGCACACTCCTTTGCGAACAACGCAAACTACGCAAGTGCGCGCGATATTTGCAGTGGCCGGGAAATGAACTTGGGATGAGAGAAAATGGTAGGAGATAAATTGAGAGAGGTGCGCCAGGCGCAAAGCCTGTCGCTGACTGCCGTTGCCGGCAAGGCGAAGATCAGCGCGGCCACCCTGTCGCGCATTGAGACAAATAAGCAGGGGATCGACCTCGGCCTCTTCCTGGTCCTGACGCGCATCCTCCGGACTGCGCCGAACGACCTGCTCTCGGAAGAACAGACAGACGACCATTCCGATCCGCTCGTGCGTCAAATCGCATCATTACAGACGCCCGATCGAACCAAGCTCTGGCGTGAACTCGCCGCCACAAGGCGTGCGCAGCGCTCTTCACGCCGCGCGGAGATCCGGAACCTCGGCCAGCAGGTCGAGGAGCTCGTCGCCCAGATCGAATTTCTTCACGAAGAGCTCGACGCCGTGCGCTTGCGCGTCAAACGCCGCCGCTGATCACGTCACCTCTTGATGTCGATGAGGACGAGCACAGCCCCGTCGATCTTGTTGTTTGTCGTCTTGTAGGGACGAATTCGCAGCGAATACCACTTGCCGTTGCGATCCTGAACTTCCACCTCGCGAACGCCCAGATCGTCGACGACGCCTTCGATCATCTTGTCGAGGTCATTGAGCACCAGAGTCAGCTTCATGTCATTGATCGAGCGCCCGAGGTCGGAAGGGATGAGATTCAAGATCCGCTGCGCGCCGGGATTGAAGCGGCGGATGCGCAGTGCGCTGTCGAGCATGAGGATGGGGGATGTCCACAGCGGTCAGAAGATTGATCAGGTCGCTGTTGACGACATTGAGCTCCTGGTTGCGATTCTCCAGCTCCTCGTTGAGCGTCGTCAGCTCTTCGTTGGTCGACTGCAACTCTTCCTTGGCAGTCTCCAACTCCTCGTTCGTACTTTGCAGCTCCTCGTTGCTGGACTGAGTCTCCTCGTTCGCCGAGCGAAGCTCCTCGTTCATCGTCTCTTGCTCTTCGATGATCGACTGCAGATACTCGCGCGTGGCTTCGAGCTCGCGCTTGAGGCGCGAAAGCTGGCTCCCGCCGTCCGACTCGCCCTTGCTCGCCTTGCTCTTTTTTCCGAGCCAGCGCTTCGGCGCCGCGGATTTCTCGATCGGCTGCGAAACTTCTTCGAAGATGACGAGCTGGAAGCGTTCCTTGTTGCCAGCGACGAACGGGATTACTTCGATGTTGACCGTGATCGTGCCGCCGTTGTTCTTCACGTGAATTCCTTCGCGACGCGCGGCTGAATCGGTTTTCCTGGCGCTGTGAATCGTGGCGCGCAGCTCCACCAGCAACCCTTCCCGCGCCATCTTCAGGAGATTCAAGCTGGCGGATCCGGGCGCCGGCTCCAGAAAGGCGCTGGTCCGCCCGCGGAACTGCACGATCTCCATGTTCTCGTTGATCAGCACTCCCGCCGGCGCATAACGCGACAGCAGCACGCGGTCTGCTTCATGAAACAGACCGGTCGGGCTGGGGACCTCTTCGTTCATGCGCACCCTGACCGGTCGATCGCGATGTGCCGCGCGCTCGAAGTCTCCGACGATCCGCACCGAGCCAGGCTTCTTCCGATAGATCCTGTGCTTCCGATCGACGATGCCGAACTGATCGAGAGAGCTGCCTACGGTCTCGGAGCTCCCGAGAAGAAGATAACCATTCGGGCGCAGAGCGTAATGGAAGATCCCCATCACTCTCCGCTGCAGGACCGGCCCGAGGTAGATCATGACGTTGCGACAACTGACGAGATCGAGCCTGGTGAACGGCGGATCCTTGGTCAGATTCTGCCGCGCGAAGATGCAGCAATCGCGCACCGACTTGGTGACGAGGTACTCGCCGTTGACTTTCGTGAAAAAGCGTTCGAGGCGAGCCGACTCCGACGATCGGGAACTGCAGCTCCGCGCGTGCTGGCGGCGGCGTGGGTAGAACACTCGTCCCAGACGCCGAGTTGTCGTTCCGCTTTCGGCTGTTCTTTCTGTTCGCCATTGTGTCGGGCGGAGTCAACCTCGCTGCGGCGGGCGCGAGAGATCGTCATCTTATACCTGTTTCCGGAATCGAACATGCACGCGCTCATGTCACGGATCAAATGAGCGAACAAAACATTCTGCTGGTCGATGACGACGCATCGCTCTGTCACCTCATCACGCACGAGATGGAGCGGATCGGCCTTCACGTCACGTGCACCGACTCCTCGGTTGACGCGATCCTGAAGCTCCAGCGAAGCCGCTACGCCGTGATGCTGCTCGACATCATGCTCAGCGGCAGCAGCGGCCTCTATGTCATCGATGCACTGCGCGATCTCGCGCCGCAGGATCGGCCGCACGTCGTGGTGATCACCGGCGTGCATGGCAGCATTCTCTCGACGGTCGATCGCACGGTCGTCAAAGCGGTCTTTTTCAAGCCGCTCGATCTCGGCTCACTGGGCGCTTACGTGAAGTCGCTCGCCGGGTGGAAATCCGAAGCTCATCCGGATCGCGGAGTACTCAGCGTCGATTGAGCCATCGCGCCTTCGGATCGTGAGCGGCGGTTCGATGAACGGTTCGTAAGTCGGCGGAATGTCTTCGCGACGCGATGCGGCAAAGAGCGCGATGATCGGTGGCTCGCCTTCCTTGAAGATGACGTCGCGTTTGCGCACGAGTCTCAGATTCTTCAACGCAGTGCTGAAGGGTGCGACGAACGCGAAGACACCACCCGGCGCCAGGATACGCGCCGCCGTAGTTTCATAATCGGCGATGCTGCCGCGCATTTCGATCCGTGCGCTCACTGCCTGCGGATGCTGCGCTTCGACTGATGTCCCCTTCGGAAAATATGGCGGCGATCCCAGAACGAGATCGAACGGCGCTTCACCATCAAACATCGACGGGTCGCGGAGATCGCCATGTTTGATCGTGAAACGAGATTCGAGTCCGTTATAGCGGACGCTCTTTTGCGCCAGGTGCACCGAGATGTCCTGCGCTTCGACGGTGACGAACCGTGCGCCAGGCAACCGCCACGCCGCGATCATCGCGACCGACCCGATCCCCGATCCGAGATCCGCCGCCCGCTCCACGCGCGGCGCGCAAATCGTTCCGTACCACGCCGTGAGCACGTCGTCGGTCGAGTAACGATGACCGCTGCGGTACTGAAAGATCTTGAAGTTGCCGGAGAGGTATTCGAGGGTCTCGTCGTTTTCGGGGTCGATGCCGCCGGGAGGTATCGGCCCTGGGCGCGTCCAGCCACGGTATTGGGTTGTCATGAGGTTGGTAGTTGGTGGTTAGTAGCTGGTGATTCGTCGCTGGCGATTGACTTTTTGGCGCGTTTGCGGCGGAGGAAACGGATGCTACCAACTACTGACCACTAACCACATACAATAGCCGCCCAACCCAGGAGGCAACCCATGAGAGCAACTTCCCTCGTGATGCTACTCACGCTGATCGCGAGCGGCGCCCAGGCGCAGGATCTCGCCGCCTTCGAGAAGCGCACCACCGTCAAGAAACTCGACAATGGATTGACGGTCATCATCACCGAGCGCCATGAGGCGCCGGTGTTCTCTTACGCCACAGTCGTCAACGTCGGCGCGGCACAGGAAGTCCTGGGGATCACCGGGCTGGCGCACATGTTCGAGCACATGGCGTTCAAGGGCTCGGATCTGATCGGCACCAAGGACTACACAGACGAGAAGGCGGCGCTGGCGAAGGTCGAGCAGGCCTACGCCGCGTACGACGCGGAACGGCGCAAGACAACCGGTCGCGATGAGGCCAGAGTGAAGCAGCTCGAAAAAGCCTGGCACGATGCCATCGCCGAAGCGGACAAGTATGTGGTGAACAACGAGTTTGCCACGGTCATCGATCGGGTCGGCGGAGTGGAAATGAACGCGGGTACGACCAACGACATCACAATCTACTTCTATTCGCTGCCGTCGAATCGGTTCGAGCTGTGGGCCTATCTCGAGTCGGAGCGCTTCCGCAATCCGGTGTTCCGCGAGTTCTACAAAGAGCGCGACGTCGTTCAGGAAGAGCGGCGCATGCGCAGCGAGAGCTCACCGTTCGGCCGCCTCCTGCTGCAGTTTCAGGCGACCGCCTTCGCAGCGCATCCTTATGGGGTCCCCACCATCGGCTGGATGTCGGATCTGCAGAGCTTCTCGGCGACGGACGCACGAGCATTCTTCGAGAAGTACTACGTGCCAGCCAACAGCGTCATCGCCATCGTCGGCGACGTGAATCCGAGCGAAGCGATCTCGATCATTGAAAAATATTTCGGACGCCTGCCGAAAAAGCCCGTCCCCGAGCCGCTTCGCACGGTCGAGCCGCCGCAGAACGCGGAGCGGACCGTCGTCCTGCACGAGACCTCGCAGCCTTTCTATCTCGAGGGTTACCACCGTCCGGCAGCGACCGATCGCGACGATCCGACTTACGCGGTGATCTCGATGCTGCTGTCGACCGGACGCACGTCGCGACTCTATAAGTCGATGGTCCGCGACAAGAAGATCGCCGCGCAGGCCAGCGGCTTCAACAACTTCCCCGGCGGCAAATATCCGAACCTCTTCACCTTTTTCGTCGTGCCGACAGCCGGGCACACGGCACCGGAGATGATGGCGCCGATTCAGGCGGAGCTCGATCGGATCAAAACCGAGGATGTTCCGGCCGACGAGCTCAAATCAGTCAAGACGCGCGCGCGCGCTGCTCTGCTGCGCGCTCTCGATAGCAACTCCGGACTGGCCAGACAGCTCGCTCTGGTCCAGACGTACTACGGCGACTGGCGTGATCTCTTCCGCAACATCGATCGCATCGACAAGGTGACGCCTGCCGATATCAAGCGCGTAGCCAATGACACGTTCCAACCGAACAACCGCACTGTCGCTTATATCGAATCGAAGCCGGCGACCACGGCTTCGAAAGGAGAAGCGAAATGAAATCGCTACGGGTCCATCTCATCGCCGCGACCGCGCTGCTCGCGTTCGCTTTTCCGGCGCTGCCCCAGGTCAAGAGCTACAAGGAGATCAAGACCCCGCCGCTGCGGAAGATGAACCCGCCGCAGCCGAAGCGCGTGCAGCTCGACAACGGAATGACGATCTACCTGATGGTCGATCGTGAGCTGCCGCTCATCCGCGGAACGGCGCATGTTCGCGGCGGCGAACGCGACGAGCCGATCGAGAAGGCGGGCCTCGTCGACATTTATGGTAGGTCATGGCGCACCGGTGGTACGCAGACGAAAACCGGTGACGAGCTCGACGAGTTCCTCGAATCACGCGCCGCACGCATCGAGACGTCGGGTGACGACGATTCGACGGCGGCCTCTCTCGACGTTCTGAAAGAAGACTTCGACACCGTCTTCCCGGTCTACCTCGATCTGCTGCGCAATCCGGCATTCCGTCAGGACAAGATCGACCTGGCGAAGACGTTTGAACGGACCCTGATCTCCAGACGGAACGACGAGCCGGGCCAAATTACCGTGCGCGAAGCACAGAAGTTGGGCTACGGTCCGAACTCGCCATACACGCATCAGCCCGAGTACTCCACGGTCGCTGCGATCACTCGGGACGACCTTCTCGCCTTCCACAAGCGTTTCGTCCATCCCAACAACATCATCTTCGGTGTCGTCGGAGACTTCGATCCTGCGCAGATGGAGTCGAAGCTGCGCCAGGCGTTCGCGTCGTGGCCGCGCGGACCGCAGGCTCCGCCCCCGGTCATGGTCTCCAACCCCGCGAAGCCGGGCCTCTACTTCGTCGCCAAGAGCGACGTCACGCAGGCGAATATCGCCATGGTTCATCCCGGCATTCAGCGGAACAACCCCGACTATTACGCCGTCGCGGTGATGAATGAGATCCTCAGCAACGGATTCTCCGGCCGCCTCATGCAGCATCTGCGATCGGCTCGTGGTTTGACCTACGGCGTCGGTGGAGGCCTTCAAGCTCCCTGGGATCATCCCGGCCTGTTCATGACGCGCATGGCGACGAAGAGCGGTACGACGCTCGAGTCGATCGATGCACTCAAGGGCGAGGTCAATGACCTGATCACAAAACCGTTCACCGCGGACGAGCTGGCGCAGGCGAAGGAGTCCGTCCTCAACGCCTTCATCTTCACGATGGACTCGCCGGCAAAGGTTCTCAATCAGCAGATCCTGCTCGAGTTCTACGGCTTCCCCTCCGATTACTTCCAGAAATATCCGTCGAACATCGAAAAGGTGACGGCCGCCGACGTCGCCCGCGTCGCGAAGAAGTACGTCAATCCGAATCAGCTCGCGGTGCTCGTCGTCGGCAACGAGAAGGATTTCGAGAAGCCGCTCTCGTCGATCGGCGCCATCTCATCGATCGACATCACGATTCCTGAAGGAACTCCAGCGCAGGTCGCGGCGAAGCCCGCGGCCGGAAACACAGAAGGGATGGCGCTGTTGAAGAAGGTGCAGGATTTCGCCGGCGGCAAGGCGAAGCTCGACGCGATCAACGCTGTGCGCACGACCACGTCCGCGAGTCGCAAGACGCCGCAGGGAACCATGGATATCGAAGTCGACAGCGTTATGGTGTTCCCCGACCGTCAGCGTTCGGTGATGAAGATGCCGATGGGTGAGATGACGATCGTGATGACACCGGAAGCATCGTTCATGGTACTGCCGGGGATGGGAACGCGCGATGTGCCGGCCTCGCAGCGCGATGCCGCGCGCGCCGAAGCGCGTCAGGAGATGCTGACGATCCTCAAGAATCCGGACAAGTACACGTTCGCGGTCACAGGAACGGAAAAGGTGGGCGGTGTCGACGCGAAGGTGCTGGAGATCAGTTCCGACGGTGACTCGGTGAAATGGTACGTCGATCCCGCGACCGGCAAAGTGTTGCGCAAGGTGTCGCGCGGCCGCGGACCGATGGCGCAGGGCGATCAGATCACCGACTTCACGGCCTGGGGGACGTTCGGCGGCATCACCGTCCCGACCGCATTCACCCTGACCGCGAACGGCGAGCAGGTCGGCAGCGGCCAGGTGAAAAGCGTCGAGATCAATCCGGTGATTGATCCGAAGGTTTTCGAGAAGCCAGCGGGTTAGTACAGACTACTGTTGCTGCACGCCCCGATGCGCCTGCAGCTCCTTCACGAGCCGCACGAGCGTCAGCGTCAGCTCGTGCATCGAGTGGATCACGCCCACTTCGAACGCTGACGGCGGCTGACCTCCCGCGCATGCGCAATAGTTGCAGGGACCGCCGCGTCCGCCATCGTGATGGTCCATCACATGCCCGCAAGCGCATGAGTCCTTCGCCAATTGCATCGATTTCCTCCTCTGGAAATGCGAAGCATATCCGCTGGCACGCCGCTTGAGTTGGTCCACGGCATGACCAAGCGAATCGCTCTCATCGCCGCTGCCGCTGTCCTCACGATTGTTCTCGCTACGACCACGACCCGACAGCGGACCGCGTATCGGGCGGATGTCGCCGCCCCCTCCGACGATGCGATCACGAAGGCGCTTAGCGACGTCCCGATCTCCGATCTGGCGGTACGCAGCGCCGGCGACATCGTGATCCTCCGCGGAGTCGCAGACACGAAATCCGCGCAGCGCGCCGTCGCGATCGTAAAATCCCTCGGCGTCATGCGAGTGGCGAATCTCATCAACACGTCGGCGTTCGATGACGAGGCGATTCGCCGCGACGCCGAGCGCGAGCTGGCGCGCAGCCGGTCGCTCGACGGTTGCAAGCTCCGGGTGCACTGCCAGAAGGGCATCCTCACCGTGACCGGCACGGTGCAGCATGAGCTGCAGAAGGATGCGGCGAGGAGCGCGTTGCGCGCGGTGCGCGGAGCGCGTGAGGTTCGAGTCGATCTCAATCTCTAGATTGCGTCTGCAATCCTTCGCGCGATCAGCGCGTATCCCTCATCGCCGGGATGAAAGCGGTCGAACGACAGCCGGTCGTGATTGGCGAAGATGTCGTTCGTCTGCACCACTGTGATGTTGACATCGTCGCTGAAGCGCTCGATCAACTTCGCGTTCCAGCGATTCACGAGCGTAGTGAGTTGACCGCCGAACTGTGACGACGCGAACGGGTTGTACAGGCCGATGATGAAGATTCGCGCGCGAGGATTGTCGGCGCGGATGCTGCGCACGACTTTCTCGATCCGGTCGAGGACGCCGCTCATCACGGTTTGCGGATTCGGCGGCGGAGCGTTCCGCCAGTCCGTGCCACCCCACAGATCATTGCCGCCGATGGAGACGATGATCACATTCGACTGGGCGAGAATCGTCTGCACGTTGCGGCTCTCGATCTGAACGAGCAGATCGGCCGTGCGCGCGCCGTTGACAGCGATGTTGATCGTCCGCTTCGCGCGCACGTTACGTTTTCGCAACTCCTGGTCGAGCCTTCCGCCGATGCCGAGGCCGGCGCCGTCGCCGGTGCCGCGCGCGAGCGAGTCGCCGAGGATGATGGGCGCGATTGTGGTCTGTTGTGCGACCACCGTGGGTGCGCTCTTGCGAGGAAGGAGATCGACAGGAGTCCCGATGTCGCCGTGCAGGAATGAGTAGAATCCTGTCGCAAACAGCGCCGTCGCCGTGACAGCCACCGCCAGCGGCAAATACCAATAGATGACCCGTCTCATTGCTCTCTCCGCCAAGAATCTCACAAAAGTCATCGGCGATCGCACGATCGTCGACGACGTCTCCTTCGACGTCAGTGCCGGCGAAGTCTTCGGCTTCCTCGGGCCGAACGGCGCGGGGAAGACGACGACGATCCGCATGCTCGTCGGATTGATCAAGCCGACCCGCGGCACGGTCGAGATCTGCGGTCTCGACATCCGCCGTCATTTCGAAGAGGCGATGCGTTGCGTCGGATGCATCGTCGAGAATCCCGATCTCTATCGCTTCATGACCGGCCGCGAGAATCTCGAGCACTTCGCGCGGATGCTGAGAGTGCCGAACGATGACATCGAGCGCGTGGCCTTACTCGTCGGCATGGCTCATCGCCTCGATCAGCGCGTCGGCACCTACTCCCTCGGCATGCGCCAGAGACTGGGAATCGCGCAAGCGATGTTGGGGAAGCCGCGACTGCTCGTTCTCGATGAGCCGGCCAATGGACTCGATCCCGCGGGCATCCGCGAGATCCGCGAGCTGCTGCGCCGCCTTGCCGCCGAACAGAACATGGCCGTGTTCATCTCCAGTCATCTTCTCGCCGAGATCGAATTGATCTGCGATCGCGTGGCCATCATTCATAAGGGGAAGTTGCTGCGCACTGGCGGCGTACGCGACTTGATCTCGAGCCAGCGCGTGATGGAGCTTCGCGTCGGCGACGTCGCGCGTGCGGTCGCGATCGCGAAACAACAAGGCTTCGATGCGACAGCCGACGGCGATCGCATCTTCCTCGCCATCGATGAAACTCAGGCGCCCCCTGTGATCGCCGCGCTGACACAGAACGGCATCGATGTCTTCCACGCGCGTCAACGGATGCAGACGCTCGAGGATCTCTTCCTCGAAGCGACTGGTGGGGAAACTGTGGGATAGTCCTTAGTCGTTAGTCGTTGGTCCTTAGTCGACTAACGACCAACGACGAACGACCAAGGACCAAGCGTGCTGATTCCACTCATTCAAAACGAGACGCTCAAGATCCTGCGCCGGCGACGATTCATGATCGTGATCTCGATCCTGATCGCGATCATGTCGGTCGTTTCGTATTCGCAGTACCGCACGCTGAAAGCATCGCGCAATGCGAATTGGCGGGCCGATCTGCAGGAGCGCGTCGCCCGGATGGAGAACGCGCTGCGCCGCGGCCGTATCAACGAGTCGTGGGCGCGCTCGATGCGCTACGAGATCCGCCGCCTCCAGTTCTATCTCGATCGCGATATCAACCCGGAGCAACCGACGTCGCCGCTCGTCGTGCGCACGTTCGCGAACGCCGCCGGCTTTCTTCTTCTGCCACTTCTCATCGGCGTCCTCGGCAGCGACATCGTGTCCGCCGAGAACGCCGAAGGGACTGACAAATTGCTGCTCACGCGTCCTATCCGTCGCTGGAAGATCCTCACATCGAAACTGCTGACGCTCTGGATGTTCGCGACGATCACTCTGCTCTCGGGCGCGATCATCTCGTTCGTTCTGACCGCTCCCTTCATCCCGCCGCGCGGATGGGATGCGCCGATGTTCAACGGCTTCCAGTTGACGTCGGACCGTCTGAAGGTCGATGCGATCCGCGAGCTGCCGCTGTGGAAGGACGCGCTGATCGCCTACGGACTGGAGTGGTATGCGCTCGTGACGGTCGCAGCGATCGCACTGCTGCTGTCGGTCATCTTCAAATCGAGCGCGGCGTCGATCGGCACGATGCTCGCGTCGCTGATCGGCGGCACGATCCTGACGCGCATCAGCCCCGACTGGACCGCTGGCAAGTACCTGTTCGTCAGCGCGCTTCCGCTCGCCGATTACTACAGCGGCCAGGCGCCGCCGTACGAGGGAATGACGATGACGTTCTGCATCGTGCTTCTCGCCGGGTGGGCGGTGGCGGCGCTGGCGGCGGCGTTTGTGATCTTCGTCAGGAAGGATGTGTTCGGGTGAAGTGGTGGTTAGTGGTTGGTGGTTGGTGGTTAGTGGTTGGTTGTTCACGCGCTGAGGTTCCGACCACGCCGACTGATACGCGCGAGCCGATCGCCGTTTCTTATGTCACCGCGCCGCAGTTGCGCGTTCATGCGCAGCCGAACGATTCGTCGCCGGTGATCGTCACCTACGAGAACGGCGAAGGCATCTCGATCCTGTCGAAGAGCGGCGAGTGGGTGGAGGTTCGGACCGGCGATCGCACCGGTTGGGCACATGCCGGCGATCTCGGCAGCGCGGCCGAGGCGAAGGAGCAGCAGGAGAATCCTCAGGTGCGGTTTCGGAGGTTCCCCGCGCCCGTTTCGAATCCCGTCGCGCATGGCGCGATCTACTTCGAAGCGGACGTGAACACCGACGGCGACGTCACCGCCGTGCGAGTCATCGAGAACACGACCGGTTCCGAGACTCTCGCGGCGCAGAACGCGGCCGCACTGCAAGCCGCGAAGTTCTATCCGATCGTGAAGCATGGGGAACGCAAACCGTTCCAGTACTTTCACCGAGTCACCTATTGACTCTGTGCCATTTGGCAATTACATTAGAGCCAGATGCGCAACCTCGATCAGTTTCGGACTTTCCTCGAAAAAGGCATGCCCGGACCACATGCCTACGTTGTCCTTCTGGGCCTGACGCAATATGACTTCCCTGGTCTGATTGAGAAAATCGAGCACGGCCTGCCATACAGCGCATTCGAGCGGCTGCAGAAGAACACACGATTTTCGACGGAACAGCTTCTCGATCTGCTGCAAATTCCCCGGCGCACGCTGGCCAGGCGCAAAACAGCCGGAAGATTCTCATCCGAGGAGTCCGACAGGCTCGTTCGTCTCGCGCGCGTCTATGGCCGCACGCTGTATTTTTTCGACGGTGATTCGGAAGCCGCCACGGAGTGGCTCACGACGACTCAATACGCATTTGGCGGAATTCGTCCGATCGAAATGCTCCGCTCCGACGTCGGAGCGCAGGAGGTCGAGACGCTCATCGGGCAGCTCGAGCACGGCATCTTTGCGTGATCACGTCGTGGCGGATCACGTCCGCTCGATATCGCGACAACGCATTTGATGGCGAAGGGACGAAATTGTACGGCGGTCGCTGGAACTCGCGCGGCGTTCGCGTCGTCTACACGTCGTCCAGCGCTGCGCTCGCGGCGCTGGAGCTGTTGGTGCGCATGGGTCGCCAGAAACCTCTGACAGACTATCTTCTCTTCGCTTGCTCGTTCGACGAGTCGCTGGCGGAGATACTCGATCGAAAGCAACTTCCGGCGAACTGGCGGACGACACCACCTCCGGTCGAACTGCGCGCCGTTGGGGACGCTTGGGTGCATCGCGGCAGCTCCGCCGTATTGCGTGTTCCAAGTGCCGTGATCGAAACGGAAGACAACTACCTCATGAATCCCGAGCATGCGGACTTCACCAAGATCCAGATCCGCGAGGAGATCCCGTTCTCTCTCGATCTCCGGCTTTTGCGTCGCTGATGGAATGATTGCGGCAAAGGCGCGTTAACTCTCGACGCATGCAGCAGTTCCGCTACGACATCCGCAACGTCGCCATCATCGCCCACGTCGATCATGGAAAGACTACGCTCGTCGATGCGCTGCTGAAGCAGGCCGGAGCGATTCGCGCCAACCAGCAGGTCGACGAGCGCGTCATGGACAGCAACGACCTCGAGCGTGAGCGCGGCATCACGATCCTGGCGAAGAACACCTCGGTCCGCTATGCGGTCGACTCGCCGGATGCGCTAGGACATCCAGTCCATCACGAGGCGACGCACACCGCGTCGGGACACGATCTTCCGGCCGTCTTCATTCATCCGAAGGAAGTGAAGATCAACATCGTCGACACGCCGGGCCACGCGGATTTCGGCGGCGAGGTCGAGCGCGTTCTGTCGATGGTCGACGGCGTCATTCTTCTGGTCGACGCGGCCGAAGGTCCGATGCCGCAGACCCGCTTCGTCCTGCGCAAAGCGCTGGTCCTCGGACTGCTGCCCATCGTCATCATCAACAAGATCGACCGGCCCGACGCCCGCCCGGGCGAAGTGCTCAATGAAGTCTTCGATCTGATGATCGAGCTCGGCGCCTCGGACGAGCAGATCGATTTCCCGATCCTCTACGCGTCGGGACGCGCGGGTTATGTCCGCACGTCGCTCGAGGATACGAACGACGATTGCCGTCCATTGTTCGATGCGGTGCTCAAACGCATTCCGCCGCCGCCCGGCTACTCTAACGCGCCGCTGCAACTCCTCGTCAGCGCCATCGATTACAACGACTACGTCGGACGTCTGGGCATCGGCCGCATTCAGCGCGGACGGATCCGCCAGGGAACCGATGTCGTGTTGATCCTGCGCGATGGAACGCACAAGAAGGGGCGCGTCTCGAAGCTGACGCTCTTCGAAGGGCTCAAACGTGAAGAAGTCGACGAGGCATCGGCCGGCGAAATCGTGGCGGTCGCCGGCTTCGCCGACGTCGAGATCGGAGAGACATTCACGGCTGTCGATGCGCCGGAGCGGCTCGAGCCGATCGCGATCGACGAGCCGACCGTGTCGATGTTCTGGATGGTGAACGATTCGCCGTTCGCGGGAACGGAAGGGAAGTTCGTCACCTCGCGCAATCTGAAGGAGCGGCTCGATCGCGAGCTGCGTAAGGATGTGGCGCTCCGCGTCCGCGAGACCGACCTCCCCGATCGCTTCGAAGTGAGCGGCCGCGGCGAGCTGCACCTCTCGATCCTCGCCGAAAACATGCGACGCGAAGGCTATGAGTTCGCACTGTCGAGGCCACAGGTCATCCTCAAGCAGGTCGACGGCAAGACGATGGAGCCGTACGAAGCGCTGGTCGTCGACATCGACGAGGCGCACGTCGGCACGATCATGGAGAAGATTCAGGAGCGCCGCGGCGAGATTACCGACATGGTCAATCCCGGCAGCGGACGCGTGCGCATCGAGTTCAAGATCCCGACGCGCGGACTGTTCGGCATCCGCACCGAGTTTCTCTCCGAGACGCGCGGCACGGGACTGCTGTATCACACGTTCCTCGAGTACGGTCCGTATCGCGGCGAGATCGCCAGCCGCTCGCGCGGCGCGCTCGTAGCGAAAGAAGGCGGCGACACGACCGCCTACGCGATCGAGCCGCTGCAGGAACGGTCGACGCTGTTCCTCGAGCCGGGTGTCAAGGTTTACGGCGGCGAAGTCGTCGGCGAGAGCTCGCGCGACGTGGACATGGTCGTGCAGGTCTGTCGCAGGAAGCATCTGACGAACATGCGCGCGTCGACGTCCGACATCGCCGTACAGCTCGCGCCGGCGCGAACGATGACGCTCGAGCAGTGCCTGGAGTGGATCAACGACGACGAGCTGGTGGAAGTGACGCCGGAGTCGAT
>DASYUK010000024.1:0-16305 GCA_036001325.1 Thermoanaerobaculia bacterium | reverse complement strand
GCCGCGGAGCGCGGATGGATCGATGGAACGCGCGTCATGAATGAGATTCTCACGTCGATCAAGCGCGCCGGCGCGGATCTGATCATCACGTATCACGCGATGGAGTTCGCGAAGACATAAGGAGAGCGGCCGTCCCGGCCGGAGCGCCGGATAACCGGCAAGAAGAACAACTGAGATGTTGGACAGAGAAAGGAGTAGCGAACCGATCTGGCCCCGAGTCATGGACGGGGCGCCGCGAGGCGTCCAGTCAAGCATTGACAGGGGGTCTGCAGGCCGTGTGATTGAGCCGCGAAAAGACGGCAAGGTACCGGTCGCCGACGCTGTCGGCCGAAGAGCGGAAGGCGAAACCAACCAGAGCGAGAACGCGAGTTCTGGGAGGGACCGGCGCGGTCGAAGAGCAGGGCATGCAGGCGAAACTTCTTGCGCGGGAACCGGGAGATCTCACGGTTGCTCGGCGGTGCAATGCCGCAGAGCCGCGAAGCGAAGGCTAAGGCCGTAATGCAGAGATGAACGACCGTGAGAAGTCTGATGGGCTGGTAGTACCGAGGAAGTCGCCGAACGATCAGGAGGCGATGGAGGGAAGCAGCCCAATGGAGAGGAACTTGGAACAACGAAACACCGGCCGGACGCAGAGCCGGAGCCAGGTGTCACGTGGGTTGGACCGAGTCCGTGAAGCAGCACGACGACACGACGGGAAGAAGTTCACGGCGCTGCTGCACCACATCACTCCGGAACGACTAACCGAGAGCTACAGGAAGCTGAAGCGGAATGTGGCGACGGGAGTGGACGGGGTGAGCTGGGAACAGTACGGAGAGTCGCTCGAGCAAAACATCAGTGGGCTGTGCGAGCGCATTCACCGAGGCGTCTACCGGGCAGCTCCCAGCCGGCGAACGTACATCCGCAAGAGCGACGGCAGCATGCGACCGCTGGGCATTGCCGCGATCGAGGACAAGATCGTCCAAGCCGCAGTGGCTGAGGTGCTGAACGTCATCTATGAGGAAGAGTTCTACGGCTTCTGCTACGGGTTCCGACCGAAGCGAGGACCCCACGATGCGCTTGACGCCGTCGTGATGGCGATCGAACATCGGAAAGTGAACTGGATCTTGGATGCGGACATTCGTGGGTTCTTCGACGCCGTCGACCACGCTTGGCTGCAGAAAATGATCGAACACAAGGTGGGAGACCGGCGGCTCGTGCGGCTGATCATGAAGTGGGTCAAAGCCGGAGTGATGGAGGAGGGGAAGTGGATCGGAAGTGAGCAGGGGACACCGCAGGGGGCGGTGATCTCGCCGTTGTTGGCGAACATCTATCTGTACCACGCGTTCGACCAGTGGGCGCACGCGTGGCGGAAACGACACGCCACCGGGGAGGTCATCATCGTCCGTTACGCAGACGACCTAGTGGTGGGGTTTCAGCATCGAATCGATGCGGAGCGCTTCCACGAAGCACTGCGGGAACGACTGAAGAAGTTCGCGCTGGAACTGCATCCGGAAAAGACGCGGATCATCGAGTTCGGCAGGTACGCGAAGGAACGAAGGGCGAAGAGCGGGCAGGGGAAACCTGCCACGTTCACGTTTCTCGGCTTTCAGCACATCTGCGCGGAACGACGTGATGGGAAGTATGTGGTCTTACGGAAGACAGATCGGCAACGGCTGACACGGAAGCTCCATGCGTTGAAATCCGAGCTTGCTAAACGACGCCACGATCCGATCCCGAAGCAAGGGCTGTGGCTCGCCGCAGTGATCCGAGGGTTCGATCAGTACCATGCTGTGCCGGGTAACCTGGCGGCACTGCGCACGTTCCGACAAGCACTGCTACGTCTGTGGTGGCATTCGCTGCGACGACGCAGTCAGCGCTGCCGGTTAACTGCTGCGCGGCGCAAGCGGCTTGCGGACCGATGGATCTCTCCCGCGCGCATCCTGCACCCATGGCCGGACGCGCGGTTCAACGGCAAGACTCTTCATAGGAGCCGGATGCGGTAGTCCCGCTCGTCCGGATCTGCGCGGGGGGCGCCCAGCAATGGGCGTCCCTACCGCAAACAGTCGCCCGGCGTCACGCCAGGCGACTATAGTGCGACCGAGCGAGACGCCCGGCTCTCCTCTGGTTAACGTTCTCGCAATGAATTGAGAAGCAATCCTGCACCGACCGCGAGCACGGCCACACCCGCGGCAACCTTACCCGGATTGTCCTTCGCGTAGTTTTTCGCCTTGTCGGCCGCCGGTTTCACCTTGTCGCTTGCGTTCCTCAGATATTCGCGCGCGGTGTTCAGATACTCCTCGACGTCGACGTTCTGCATCTGCGTCTTGAGGTTGTCGATCATTTCATCGCTGATACCGATCTTGCCGAGGAACTCCTCGATTCCGCGATTCTGATGGAGCGGTTGCCCGCAGTGCTCGCAGATCTCGCTGCTCGTCGTCGTGCCGATGCTCTTGTTCGCGGCGCCAAAGCCGGTATTGCCTCGATCAGTGCGTTTCTGTTGATTCATGTGGTTCCTCCTGACTCACTCGCCCGGCTCGTACTTCCGGCCGTGCGTTCCGATGCGCGGGTCGCCCGACTTGTTCGTGAAGCGATCCTCGTCGCTCCAGCGATCATCGTCGACGCCGCGCGCAAACTCCTGATCGCGTTGCTGGTCGGCGCCCGATGCTCGGAATGACGCTTTCAAGCTCGTCTGTGTCGGCGTGTACGCATGCTCGATACGATCGAAGGGAATGTCTGGTTCCCGACGTAGCGGCCGCGCTGTCGCTTTCGGCCGCTTCATTCGGACAGTTGTGTCGTCGGGTCCGATTTGCTCGACCGGTTTGCTGCGCTTCAGAATCTTCTTTACGGACGAAGCCGCTCGACGCAGCCGGCTTTTTGGTTTCGTTTTCGCTTTCTTTTTCTGTGGCATCGCCGATGTCCCTTTCTGACGAAAGAGACCTTGCAAGAACCGCACTACACGCCGCCGTACGTGACACGCCAGATGACCCCGCCGCCGTCATCGGACACGAGCAGCGAGCCATCGCGCATGACGAGCAGGCCGACTGGGCGGCCCCAGACGAAGCGTGAATCGGAATCGGTCATCCAGCCGACGACGAAGTCGTCATAACCTCCGGCCGGCCTGCCGTCGCGAAATGGAACGAACACGACGTTATAGCCGGTGCGCTGCGTGCGGTTCCAGGAGCCGTGATTCGCGACGAAGAGTCCGCCGCGATATTGCGCCGGAAACATTTTCCCGTCATAGAAGGCGATGCCGAGCGCGGCGTAATGCGCCTGCAAGAGCAGAGACGGAACGATCGCTTTGGCGACGAGCTCGGGATGCTCGCCCTTGCGCCGCGGATCGATATTCTTTCCGAGATACGAGAACGGCCAGCCGTAGAACGCGCCGGCGCGCACGTCCGTCACATAATCGGGCACGAGATCGTCGCCGAGGCCGTCGCGCTCGTTGACCGCGGTCCAGAGCGAGCCGGTCGTGGGGTTCCACGCCAGACCGACCGGATTGCGCAGGCCAGAGGCGAAGATCCGCGCGCCGCTTCCGTCGGGATTCATCTCCGTAATCGCGGCGCGCATCGGTGTGCTCGTCTCGTCGTTGACGTTGGAGCGCGACCCGACGGCGATGTAGATCTTCGTGCCGTCGCGATTGAAGACGATGTTGCGCGTCGCATGACCGCCGGGCGGAAGCTCAGCGATGTGCTCCGGTTTTCCGGCGATCGCTGTCTGACCGCTCTCATATCGCGTCCGAACGAGCCCATCGACGTTGGCGATGTAGAGCCAGTTCTCATGAAACGCCAGCCCGAATGGCTCATTCAATCCGGACGCGAATGTGACGCGCTGATCGGGGCGGCCGCCGCGCAGAATCGTGATCTTTCCTCCGCCCGGCTCGGCGACGAAGATGTCGCCGTTCGGTGCATAGACCATGTTGCGCGGATCGTCGAATCCGCTCGCAAACAGCGTGACTTTGAACCCTGGAGGCACATGCAGCGCGGCATCCTTCGGCCGCGATCGGACGACCGGCGGATTGCCGGCGCTCGGCGTCGCGAACGGCGGCGGAAGCTTGTCGAGACGGATCTCGTGATGCTGGAGGGTAGGATCGCGCTGCGCCGCCACGACCGGCGGCTGATCGGCGGCGTAGCAGCTCCAGACGAGCGCGACGGAGATGAAAAACGAGTGCTTCATGCGTCGATGTGAACCGCCACCGGATTCGGTATGCGGATCGTAACCGATCGACTTCCGCTGATCATGCTCTCGTACCACTCGTCACTCTTTCCAGCGCCGCCGTTCTGTTGAATCAGTCGCGCCAGCGCATACGCATCGGGGGCGGACATGCGGATGCAGCCGTGCGAAGCAGGATCGCCGAGGAGTTTCTCGTCGCCGGTGCCGTGAATGTAGAGGTCGGGTTCCTTAAAGAAGATCTTCACGACTTTCATCGGATTCTTCGGATCGGTCGGCCCGGTCGGCTTCTTTCCCTTCGCCCATCCTGCTTTCGGCGGAACCCAGGATGGGTTCCAGACGATCTTACGGATCGCAAAGTTGCCGGTCGGTGTCGGATGCTTCGGTAAACCGGGCGAGATTTGATAGCTCGCCAGAACTTTGTTGGTCGCGTCGTGAACGTCGAGCGTCTTTCCTCCGATCGTGACTTCGAGGTGAATCTGCGCATTCATCGTTCCCGCGACGAGGAGCGCGAATGCGAACGTGGCAGTCTTCATGCGAGCGTCTACTGCAGCTTTCGTGCTATGACTAACGCATGCGCCGCATTCTGATCGTCGCCTGTGTCATTTCGTTGCCGCTCTTCGCACAGCGTGCTCCACGCACGCAGAAACCACCTCTGCATGCACGCCATTGGATCGCGATCACCGGCAAACCGCTGGCCGCGACCGCCGGCGCGATGATGTTTCAGAAAGGTGGCAACGCCGTCGATGCCGCGGCGGCGATGATCGCCGCCTGCTCGACGATGTGGGACACGCTGAGCTGGGGCGGCGAGACGCAGGCGCTCATCTACGATCCTCACTCCAACAAAGTCATCGGCCTCAACGCCCTCGGATGGGCGCCGAGCGGCGCGACGGTCGACTACTACCGCTCCAAAGGAATCATGGACCGTCCACCCGAGTACGGTCCGCTCGCCGCGGTCACCCCCGGCACGCCGGGCGGAATCATGTTTATGCTCGCCGAGTATGGACGTCTGTCACTCAAGGATGTACTCGCCCCGTCGATTCAGATGGCGGATGGTTACGCGATCGAGACCGAGGCGGCGAACACGATCGAACGGCAGAAGCAGCGCTTGAAGCAGTGGCCGTACTCGAAGGCGGTGATGCTGCCGCACTTAGGTGCCACACCATCCGAAGGTCCGGAGCCAGGCGAAGTTTTCAAGCAGCCCGATCTCGCCGCGACGCTGCGCAAGCTCGTGGACGCGGAACAAGCGGCTCTCGCCGCGGGCAAGAATCGCAAAGAGGCGATCTACGCCGCATTCGATCGCTTCTACAAAGGCGACATCGCGCAGGAGATCGCGCGCGCGACGCAGGAGCAGGGTGGCCTCATCACCGCGCAGGATCTGGCGACGTGGCGTCCGAGGTTCGAGGAGCCGGTGAAGACGAACTACAAAGGCATCGATGTCTACAAGCTTACCGTCTGGACGCAGGGACCGGCGATGCTCCAGGCGCTCAACATCCTCGAGAACTTCGATCTGAAATCGATGGGCTTCAACTCGCCGCAATACATCAACACCGTGTATCAGGCGATGAGCCTGGCGTTCGCCGATCGCGATTTCTACTACGGCGATCCGACGCTGCCACCTGCCGAGCCGGTGCGCGGACTTCTCTCGAAAGATTACGCGCGCGAGCGCGCGAAGATGATCAACGCCGAGCACAACGTCGCCGACATCGGTCCCGGTGATCCCTATCCGTATCAAGGCGACAAGAATCCGTACGCCGATCTGGTGAAGAACTGGGGCGCGACGCTGAAGGTCGCGTCGACGAGCGCTGAGCTCGAGCATCTGAAGCGCGCATTTCTCGCGGGCACGACGTCTGTCGAAGCGGCGGATGAAGAAGGGTGGGTCGTGTCGGTGACGCCGAGTGGTGGATGGACGCCGGCCGTGATCGCGGGACGCACCGGCATCGGACTCTCGCAACGCGCGCAGAGCTTCGTCTTCCGCCGCGAAGAGAATCCGTTCAATGTGATGGAGCCGCACAAGCAGCCGCGCGTCACGCTCACACCGACGCTCGCGTTCAAGGAAGGAAAACCGTACCTCTGCTTCTCGGTGCAGGGCGGTGATACACAGGATCAGAATCTACTGCAGATGTTCCTCGACGTCGTCGAGTTCGGGATGCCGATTCAGAACGCGACCGAAGCGCCGAACTTCAACACCAATCAGATGCGCGCGTCGCTCGCCGGGTTCAGGCCGGAAGTGGGCGGAATCCTTCTCAACAACTCGACGCCGGCGGACGTGCCCACTGCTCTCGAGAAGATGGGCTACCACATGCGGTTCGGCGACCGCACCTCGGGCCCGATCAACGCGATCATGTTCGATCAGAAGCACGGGACGATGTGGGGCGGGTCGTCGAATAATGGAGAGGATTACGGAATCGCGTGGTAGGGCGGGCCTTCTCCCAACGGGAGAAGGTGGCGCTGCGCGCCACCCTCTCCCCGCGGGAGAGGGCGCTCGCGCTGGCTAATGCCATCAGCGGAATCACCGGCACGCGGAAGCGATGCTCCGCCTCACCGCCGGCGGCCATGAAGAGGAAATAGAAGATCGTCGCGGCGATCAGCACCGCCTGCGGCCGGTCGCGACGCCACATCACGATGATCCCCGCGATCGCAACGATCCACAGCAGCCACGTCCACACGTGCACCGCGATTTCCGTCGCCTCCTCGGGGATCAACTCATCGTCGACGACTTCGGCCAGCGCGTCCCAGTCGGTGTCGATCATATTGACGGCGAATCCGCGCAACGTCATGAGCATCACTCCGCGCGGATGCTCGAGCAGAATCGGTCGCGCCAGCGCGCTGTAGTACGGCGCCACGTCCGCACTGTTCAGATCGTCCGGATCGTCGACGCCTTCCCCTTCCTCGATCATGGTGTCGATGATGCGTTGCAGTTGATGCTGTCGCCCTTCGAGACTGGCTTTGAAATCGCCGCCGTCCTCGATCGCCAGCGCGCCGGCGGCGCGATACATCAACAGATTGATCGAGCCGATCGAGGAAATCGTGAACACGCCGGTGTGCGCCGCGTTTCGGGTTGACCATGCGACGGGCAGCAACACCGCCGCCGCGACGAACACGACGATCAACATCGGCCGCACGCGAACGTAAGCGAGCCACAGCATCACGACGCAGAAGTAGACGATGGCGACAGGCCGCACCAGCACCAGCACGCCACAGAGCAGACCGGTGAAGATCATTGCCGCGAGCGATCGGCGCCGCATCAGGATCACGAAGATTGCGAATATCAGAAAGGCGCTCAGCGTCTCCGTCAGAATCTTGTTCGCGTAGTGGATCGTGATCGTGTCGAGGCCGAGAATCAGCGCGGCCGCTAAGGCCGCAAATCGTGTGGCGCCGCCGATCCCGGCGGCGTTCGCCGGCGAGATCGCCGGCGCCACACCGTTCCGCCGCGCCAGGACGTAGATCGCCGCGGCGAGCAGTGCGTCGAGCAGATGATTCGTCACGACGATGACGCCCGCGGGCGCTCTCATCGCCACGAATGGCAGAAGGAACAACGGATAACCGGGCGTGCGCAATGTCTCCGGCTGTCCTTCCGACGAGAAGCCGAAGCCATGCAGCATGTTCAGGGCAGGCGTGAGGTACGTGAATGAATCGGGATAGTAGAAGTCGCCCTGACTCAGGTACTCGTACGTGAGATGGCTTGCCAGAACGATGACGAAGACAACAACGACATCCCACGACCGACGACCCACGAGCTACGACCTGCTTCTCAACAGCGACTCCAGCTCCTCCGGACGCGACGCGCGCACGCGCGCGTCATCGATCGCGATCAATCCCTGCTGAACGAGATGCGCCAGCGAATCTTCGAGCGAGATCATTCCCTGGCGCCTACCGAGGGTGATTTCGGTGGGGAGGTTCTGGAGCTTCTCGTTGCGGATGTGATTGCGGATGGCATTGTTCGCCAGCAGCACCTCGACGGCGACCGACCGGCCACTGCCCGACGCGCGCGGGATGAGATGCTGCACCACGATCGCGTTCAGCGCCAGCGCGAGCTGCTGCCTGATCTGTGTCTGCTGCGCCGGCGGAAAGACATCGACGATGCGATGAATGGCCTGCGCGACATCGCTCGTGTGCAGCGTCGATAAGATGAGATGGCCGGTTTCGGCAGCGGTGAGCGCCGTCGACACCGTTTCGAGATCGCGCATCTCGCCGACGAGGATGACATCGGGATCCTGCCGCAGCGCGGCGCGCAATGCCGCGGCGAACGACGGCGAATCGCGACCGACCTCGACCTGCTCGACGACCGAGCTGGCATTGCGATGCTCGTACTCGATCGGGTCCTCGATCGTGATGATGTGCCGGGCCTGGTTGCGATTGATCTCGCCGACGAGAGCCGCCAATGTCGTCGTCTTCCCCGATCCGGTCGGACCGCAGACGAGAACGAGCCCGCGCGTCGGCTTCACCAGTTCGGCGAGCGATGCCGGCAGATTGAGTTGGCTGATCGTCGGCACCTCGGTCGGCAGCGCGCGAATGGCCGCGGCGGTCGTGCCACGCTGGCGGTGCACGTTGACGCGAAATCGCCACGCGCGGTGGTCATCCTCGGCAGCGGAGCGCGCCAGGCGAAGCGAGAAGTCGACCGCGCCTTCGCTGTTCAATCGCTCTGACAAGCGACCGCTGACGACCGTGGCCAGCAGCGAGTGAACTTCTTCGTGCGACAGCGGTGCGGCATCGGTTTTTGTGAGAGCGCCGTTGATTCGAAAAATCGGCGGAGCCCCGGCGATGATCAGCAGATCGCTCGCCCCGCGCTGCGCCATCTCGATCATCAGGTGCTCGAGCGCATTTCCCTCGGGGATCACTTCGGGCGGCGTCAAACGCTCGACGCCGGCGTCGCGCGGCGTCGCATCGGTCTCGTTGAGCTCCTTGACGAGCTCCTCGAGCTGGCGGTCACGGACGAGCTTGGCCATCGAACATATGCGATGGTCGAGCCATGCCGCCCATCACATCTGCTACCATTTTTCCGGGCCTCCCCAAAAAATGAGTTGGGACATCTTCATCCAGCAGTTCCCGGATGGCGCTCGCCGCGTGACCGACATTCCGGATACCTTCACCGCTGGCCCGATCGGCCGGCGGGACGAAGTCATCTCGAAAATCCGCGAGGCTGTGCCGCAGACCGACTTCAGCGACCCGGCCTGGGGTGTCCTTCGCGGTGACGGTTACACGATCGAATTCGGCCTCGGCGACGAGGACGTGCTGTACGGGATCACATTGCACGTGCGCGGTTCCGACGAGGTGCTTCCCCATATCACGCGAGTACTGAACACTCTCGGGCTTCGCGCGATCGACAGTTGGACCGGCGAATTTTTCGATCCCGTGGTTGCGGCGCACTCGCTGGCGCGCTGGCGAAGCTACATCGAAGAAGAACGGTGAGCGATGGCGAGCAGGGCGTCGGCCCACGCCACGCAATCTGCCGGCGCATCGACATCGGTCCAGCTCCACAGTTGACCGTCGATCCTCAATGTGTAGTTGATTGCATCCGGCGCCGGCTTCGGCGACGGTGTCGGCTTCGGTAACGGGAGCGAGGCGAGGCGCTCTTGTTCGGAAGGCGTAAGTCGGTCGAGGTCAACCGCGATATTTCCGATGCCGCGGCCGGTGAGGCCGCCCGAAGTGGTCAGCTCGATCTTCATCAGAACCTTCTCCCCATGGAAGAAGGTGCCGCGGAGCGGCGGATGAGGGGCGTGATTCTCGCGAAAACCTCGCCCCTCACCCGGCGCTGCGCGCCACCCTCTCCCGATGGGAGAGGGCACTGCGGTTTCGCTTTCTACGCGAGCAGTGTCGAACTGTATATGTTCGACACCTCGATCGTCAGGCCTCACGCCGCACCGCAGCGCTTCACGCTGCTGACCGTTTCAATTCTCGTTCACTCTGCTGCGATCGTTGGCGCGCTTGCCCTCGGCGTTGCCTCGACGCAGATCCCGCCGCAGCCGCCGCGGCAGCTCGAGCTTTACCGCGCCGTGGAGCCGCCTGCACCGCCACCGCGTGAACCGTCTGCTCCGCATTCGCAGGCGCCGGCGCCGCGACCGAAATCAACAATGCCGCTGCAGCCTAACACTGCGCCGACAAGAGTGCCGGATCAGACGCTTGCGTTTTCGGAAAGCGAATCGACGACACTCGGGCCGACCGGCACAGACACGATCGGCGATCCAAATGGAAAACCGGGCGGAGTCGGCGATCAGCCATCGCCCGGCGGGAACGGTCAAGCGCCGTTGACTCCGGGAGGTGAGGTGACGCGCGCGCGCGTGATCAGCCGTGTCGAGCCGCGATTTCCCCCCGCGTTCGTTCATGCAGTGCGTTCAGCGACGGTGATCGTACGTTGCGTGATCGATCAGAACGGGCAGATCCGCGATCCGGAGATCGTCATGAGCTCCTTTCCGCCGTTCAACGACTCGGTCATCACCGCGCTACGACAATGGAAGTTCGCGGCCGGCACGATGCGCGGAAAACCGGTCGACACGTGGTTCGAGCTGACGGTGAGATTCCAGGTGCGATAATCGTCTTCGGTTGTTCGTTCCCAAATCGATCGTCTGTCTACGTGAGGGATACACGCGCGAGGCGTTGACGCGCGATGTGATCGCCGGCGTTGTCGTCGGCATCGTGGCATTGCCGCTCGCGCTGGCGTTCGCCATCGCGTCGGGCGTTCCTCCCGAGCGCGGCCTCTACACCGCGATCGTCGCCGGCTTTCTGATCTCCGCGCTCGGCGGCAGCCGCGTCCAGATCGGCGGGCCGACCGGCGCGTTCGTCGTGATCGTCTACGGCATCGTCGCGCAATTCGGGTACGACGGTCTCGTCATCTGCACGATGATCGCCGGCGCGATCCTCATCGTTCTCGGCCTCGCGCGCATGGGCGCGCTGATCAAGTTCATCCCGTATCCGGTGATCACCGGCTTCACGGCAGGCATCGCCGTGATCATCTTCTCCGGCCAGGTGAAAGATTTTCTCGGGTTGAAGATGGGGAAGATCCCGGCGGGATTCATGGACAAGTGGGTCGCCTACGGCGACAACATCTGCACGGCCGATTTCAATACGATCGGCATCGCGCTCATCGCTCTCGCCGTCCTGATCGTATGGCCGCGCGTTTCGCGACTGGTGCCCGCACCGTTCGTGGCGATGATCCTGGCCACGATCATCGTGCAGATCCTTCACCTGCCGGTCGAGACGATCGGTTCGCGATTCGGCTCGGTTCCGTCATCGCTACCTCGGCCGCATTGGCCGGCGATCCCCTGGGATCACATCCGCGATTTCATCTCGCCGTCGCTGACGGTGGCGCTCCTTGCGGCGATCGAATCGCTGCTGTCCGCTGTCGTCGCCGACGGCATGATCGGGACGCGACACAAGTCGAATATGGAGCTGGTGGCGCAAGGCGTGGCCAACATCGCGTCTCCGATTTTCGGCGGAATTCCAGCGACGGGCGCGATCGCGCGCACGGCTACGAACATCCGCACCGGCGGGCGCACGCCCCTCGCGGGCATCACCCACTCGCTCACCCTGCTGCTCATTCTCATCTTCTTCGGCCGATGGGCGGCGATGGTACCGCTGTCCGCACTGGCAGCGATTCTCGTCGTGGTGTCGTATCACATGAGCGAGTGGCGCTCGTTCGCCGGGCTACTGAAGGCGCCGCGCAGTGACCTTGTGGTTCTTCTCTTGACGTTCACTCTCACTGTGTTCGTCGATCTCACGATTGCGGTGCAGGTCGGCATCGTCGTGGCGTCGCTGCTCTTCATGAAGCGGATGTCGGACATCACGCACGTCGCCTTCGTGACCGACGAGCTGCGCGACCGCGATGCCGAGGACATCGGCGAGATCAGTATGGTCCGTAGCCGTCGCCAACTCCTCGGCCAGCGCGAGATTCCGCCCGGTGTCGAGGTCTACGAAGTGAACGGGCCGTTCTTCTTCGGCGCTGCCGACAAGCTGAGAGATGTCGTCGCCGAGATCGACAAGCCACCGCGCGTATTCATTCTGCGCATGCGCAACGTGCCGGCGATCGACGCCACCGGCATCCACGCGCTGGAGATGCTGGCGAAGAGATGCCGGCACGAGGGGACGACGCTGATCCTCTCCGAGATTCGTGAGCAGCCGCTGCACGCCATCGTCCGCGCCGGAAAACTGAAAACCCTCGGTGGGCGGCAGGCGCTGGCGAAGACGCTGCAGATGGCGCTCGACTACGCGAACGACGTCATCTCCAACGAGCCGACGCTGCGTGTGCGCACGCGCGGCTGATCACGACCAGCGCAAGACGAATGTGCAGCTCGCGTCGCCGGCACATTGGCAACTGCTTTCGGTCACGATGACATTTCGCCCGCCGTGAATCCTGATCGCTTCCTCGTAGTAGCCGATTGCACTGGCGCAAAACGTCGGACTGAAGCAGGGGTAGCCGCTGTGCACCATGCGGCCGCCGTGATCTCCGCTCTGTTCGTACACGGCGGTGCCGAAATCCATGAACTGCGCATGGAGCGCGGCGGAACGCCGGAAGAATTCGTGGATGTCCTCGCGCTTGAAAAGCCGGTAGGTCGTGTCGAGATTGATCTTCGCGGAGAAGCGTCCCAGATCTTTGAGAACGTTTTTGCCGTACTGTTGAGCGATCGCGCGATCGAGTGTGACGACCGACTCGAATGAACACCATGACGACGGGAGTGCCGAATTGATCTCGGCGGAAAGGCCTGCAGGCAGCGATCGAACGAGGTTCGCGACTGCCGGCTCACCGTGATGCCTCCGCAGCCAGTCGAGATGGGCGCGGATCACTCCGCCCTTGATCCGGCCGCCGGCGAGGACTTCCCGCAGTGCCATACATACATCATTGAACCATGGCCCGCGTGCTGCTAGGAATGCGGAGCAAACGGAGGGCGATGCAAGTCGCCGCACAGTAGGAGCGCGGCCGGGACGGCCGGCTCTCCGCTACACCTCCGGCACGACTTCGTCCGCCGCTGCGGTCGGTTTGCTCAGCGATGTCACGTACGTAACGCCGAGAACGCCGCCGATCGTGAGCGCCGCGCCGATCGCGGCCATCGCCGTGATCGATTCGCCGAGGAAGAGTGCGCCGAGGAGCGTGGCGACGAGGACGGCGAGCTGCGAGATGACGCCGACGGTCATCGCGTCGACCCAGCGCAGACTGAACGTCAGCAGAAGCTGCGCGCCCATCGCCAGAAGACCTGTCGCAGCGAGTGCGATCCATTCCGTGCCGATCGGCGTCTTCCATGAATACAGACCCATCGGCGCTGTGGTGATTAATCCGAGAAGACAGAACGCGGCGTAAACGGCCCACGAGTTCTCACCGCGGCGCGCCGCGCGCATCGCCGTGACCGCGATCCCTGATGCGATCGCGGAGCAGGCGCCGACGAGCTCCCATCGACCGAAACCGAGAACGTTTCCGGGCCCGGCGTGCGCGCGCACGACGAAGTAGACGCCCAGGAGCGCGATCGGCATCGGGATCAGCACCTTCGCGCTGATGTCTTCACCGATGAACAGCACGGAAAAGAGTCCGCTCCAGATCGGCGCGGTGTAGTTCAGCAGTGTGGCCACGCCGGCGTTCGTGTGCTCGATGGCGAGGAAATACAAGAGCACCGCGATGCCGCCGAAGAATCCGCGATAGAAAAGGAGATCGAAGCGCTGGAAGTGCATCGCCGCACGCCGATACTGCGGCACGACGATCGCCGGCACCAGACCGACTGCGAAGCGAACCATCGCCACTTCGGGTCCGGAGAGTCGCTGCGATGCGATCTTCGCCGCAAAGGCCATGCACCCGAACATGGTGGCCGAGGCGACCATGAGCAACAGAGCGCGGCGCGTGGCGCGGTGATCGCGTGCGATAGTATCGAAGATAGCATGCGATTCCGCGATGCGGAGCCGGACGACGCGCTCGACATCGTCGACTTCCAGATCGCTATGGCAGCCGAGACCGAAGACTTCGCGCTCGATCGAAAGATTTGCGCACGCGGCGTCGACGCGGTCTTCGCCGATCGATCGCTCGGCCGCTACTTCGTCGCCGACGCCGACTCGAAGCTTATCGCCTCACTGATGATCACGCCGGAGTGGAGCGACTGGCGCAACGGCGTCGTCTGGTGGATCCAGAGCGTCTACGTTCGTCCCGAATATCGGCGTCGCGGCGTGTACGCCGGCCTCTATCAATATGTGAAGCGCATCGCCGAGGGGGATGAATCGGTCAAGGGGATAAGGCTGTACGTCGATCGGCGCAACGCGGCAGCGCAGGAGGTGTATCGCCGTCTGGGGATGAACGGCGAGCACTATCAGGTCTTCGAATGGATGAAGTGATGGGGTCAGGTCTTCAATTTTCAGTTTTTTCTCCAGCAGGTAGAAAAAAACTGAAAAGTGAAGACCTGACCCCATCTTAGAATGCGTGACATGTCCTTCGGTGGCATGCTGCAGTACGCTTGGAAGAGTCTCGTGGGAGGCGCACGCATGCTCAAGCCTGGTGATCCCGCTCCCGATTTCGATACGACCGATCAGGTCGGACGGCCGCTGCGGCTGCGCGATCTGCGCGGAAAGAAGGTCGTGCTGTGGTTCTTCCCGAAAGCCGACACCCCCGGCTGACGGGCAGAAGGTTCCGGGTTCCGGGACCTCAACAATGAATACAAGAAGAAGAATGCGCAGGTGATCGGCGTCAGCTTCGACACGCCCGCGGAGAATGCGGCCTTCGCCGCGAAGTATGAGTTCCCCTTCCCGCTGATCTCCGACACTGATCGTAAGATCGGTATGGCCTACGGCGCCTGCGACAGCGCGAACGACGAGATGGCGCGCCGCATCGCCTACGTGATCGACGAACAGGGAAAGATCGCGCAAGCGCATCCGAAGGTGGATGCGCGAACGTATCCGAAGGAGCAGCTCGCGAACTTGTAACAACCCTCGTTGCAACTATTTCCCGTCCGACACGAATAAGCCTCCAGCAAACCCTGCTGGAGGTTCCATGAGCTCACCCAAACGGACGCGGAAAGTCGCGATCTTCTCGATCGTCGGTCTCGCCGTCGCCATCCTCATCGTGTTTGGCGCAATGAAGGCGAAAGCGGGCGACAAGAAAGAGCCGCAGCTCCCCGTCAAAACCGGCAAGGCGGAAATCGCCGACATCCAGGTGAAGGTGACGGAGGTCGGAACCGTCGAGCCGGAAGTGAAAGTCGACGTGAAGTCGGCGATCTCCGGCAAAGTCGTCGAGATCATCCATCGCGACGGCGACGTCGTGAAGCGCGGCGAGATCCTCGCCCGTGTCGAGCCCGACCTCAATCAGGCGCAGTCGCTCGCCGAGACGAAAAACTCGTTGAGCTCCGCGGCGATCCGTTATCAGCAAGCGAGGAAAAACTACGAGCAGGACCACAAGCTGTTCCTCGAAGGACTGCTGGCGACGAAGCAGAACCGCGACAGCGAGGCCGAGTACATGGCCGCCAAGCAGGAGTTCGAGAAGTCGCAGGAGAAGTACAACCTCGTCGAGAAGAGCGGCATCCCGATCAATCAGTCTCCTGAGAAGTTTCAGGGATCGAACATCGTCGCGCCGATGGACGGCGTCGTCCTCACCAAGAACGTCCAGGTCGGCGAATCAATCACCTCCGGCGTCTCATCGTTCAACGCCGGCACGATTCTGTTCACGGTCGCCGACGTCTCCAGCATGATCGTGAAGGCGGGCGTGAATGAAGTCGACATCGGCAAGATCCGCGTGGGCATGCCGGTGAAAGTCACGCTCGACGCGTACTCGAAAGTGAAATTCAACGGCCGCATCGATCGCATCGCGCCGGCTGTCCGCATCGACGACAAGGTGCGCGTATTCGACGTCGAGATCCGACTCGACGCGCAGGGCCGCGAATTGCGTTCGGGCATGACGGCGAACATCGAAGTGAACGGCGAGCGCAAGGAGAAAGTCCTGACCGTTCCCGTGGAATCCGTCTTTCAGCGCGACGAGGGCGAGATCGTTTTCGTGAAGAAGAAGATCGATCCCAAAACCGTCGTCAAGCCGAAGAAAGACGACAAGGACGCCTGGAAAAAGTTCTTCGAGCGCCGCGTGGTCGTGAGCGGCCTGGCCGACAACTCGCGCGTCGAGATCGTGAAGGGACTCAAAACAGGAGAAGAAGTCGCGCTCGAAGATCCGACGCTGCCTGATAAGAAAAAGGATGAGAACGA
>DASYUK010000023.1:0-3749 GCA_036001325.1 Thermoanaerobaculia bacterium | reverse complement strand
GTGGTCATACGTGAAATCGAGCACGAACGCGCCGCTGCGGTAGTCGCCGACGGCACCAAACGAGCTTTGGCGACCCGTTTTGAGCGGAGTGAGGGTCTCGCGAACGTCCGTCGAGTAATTCGAGACGCGTGGGCCGAAGCTGAAGATCCCGGAGTTGTTATGACCGCCGCTGCCGGTCGTCTTGATGTTCTGGATCTGCGCGTTCGCCGAGGCGGCGAGGCAGAGGATGAGCAGTATGAAGAGGGTGCGTCGCATATTGCACACAAACTGCCATATGCTCGAGCCATGGTTCTGACCGCGAAGCAGCGCCAGTTCCTGAAGGGGCTGGCCCACCCGCTATCGCCAGTCGTTCGAGTCGGTAAGGGGCGTGTCAGCCCCGCCGTCATCGACGAGACGAAGAAGTCGCTCGAGGCTCATGAACTGATCAAAGTGCGCATCGACGCGGATGAGTCCGATATGCGACGCGAGCTGGCAGAGACGCTGGCCGGCGCGTCTGAGTCACAGATCGCGGGCATGATCGGAAAGACCGCAATCCTCTACCGTGCTCGCGACGAGAAGCCGAAGATCAAGTTGCCGACGTGAGCTACCTTCCGCTCCTTCTGTCGCTGTTCGCTGTCGATCTGCTCGCGGCGATGAGTCCCGGTCCCAACTTCGTTCTCGTGACGCAGACCGCGATTCAGCGCGGTAAGCGACATGCGATCGCGGTGGTGCTGGGGTTCGTGATGACGAATCTGATGTGGTGCATTGCGGTCATGTTCGGCCTCAGTGCGCTTTTCCAGCTCTCGCCACGGCTGTACATCGTGATGAAAGTCGTTGGTGGCGCGTATCTCATCTACCTCGGCATCGGTTTATGGTGTGGCGCCGGCGATCTCGCCGGCGCTCCCCAAACACACAATTCCTTCGTACGGGGCCTGCTCACGAATCTGAGCAATCCGAAATCGGTCGTCTATTTCGGAAGTGTCTTCACGCTTTTTTTGAAGCCAGGTACGCCGACCTGGGTCAACGCAGCGGCGATCGCGATCGTCCTCGCGAACACGATCGTGTGGTACGGAGCCCTTGCCGTGCTCTTCTCGCGTGCGAGCGCTCAACGTCTTTACGCGAAAGCGGAGCGGCCGATCAACCGCGCCGCCGGAACCGTGATGATCGGCTTCGGCGCCGCTATTTTGGCGCGTGAGTGACGATCGCGCCGGCGCCCGATACCGGGATGATCTGCGCCGCGGTCGCGCGCCGAGCTGGTGTCGCGGGCTGCTGTGCAGCAGGAACGACCGGCGTCGGTGTCGTGGCGACCGGCTGCGGTGCAGGCAGCGGTTCTTCCGGCAGGTTGAAAGTCCACGTTGCTTCGACTCGTCGTCCGGTCTTCGCGTCTCGCCCCCAAACGACGGCGCGACTCACTTTTCCCTTCAGCGAGTTGATCGCGTTGTTGACGATCAGCGTGATCGCGCCGGTACTCGGGTCGTATTCGTATGGAAGGAGCGATCCCATTCCCAGGAGAGCCATTCCGACCGAGCGCGGATCGAGCGACTTGAAGTTGGGAATGCGTGCGGAGATCGGAGTCATCTCGGCGAGCTCCATCGGCGTGGCGCCGAGGTAGTGGCGGAAGGCGGCGAAGTCCATTTTCTTGTCGATGACGAAGCGCTTCATCCGCAGCGGATCGCTGCCCTTGACCACTTTGCCGAAGTCGCATGTGAGCGCGGCCGTGTAGCCGGCTTTGCCCACTGCCGCGGCGAGGCGATGATCGTAGTCGCCGTACGGGTAGGCGAGGAACTCAACCGGCTGCCCGGTGTGCTTCTCGATGACATGTTTGCTGTCGAGAAGCTCGTGTTGCAGCCAGCTCGCGTAAGCGTTGTCGTCGAGCAGTATCTGCCGGCGGCGCGTGAGGAAAGGATGCGAGAGCGAGTGGCTCTGGATGTCGGCGCCATTCTCCGACATCTCCTTGATCTGGCTCCACGACAGCGCTGTCGCCGTTCGACCGATGATGTTCGGGTAGATGAACACCGTGAACGGCCACGCCCGCCTCTTCAACTCCGGATACGCCTCGGTGTACGTGCTGCGCCAGCCGTCGTCGATCGTGATCACGACCGCGTTCGGCGGGAGAGACGTCCGCTGGCCGTTGATATATTCGTAGAGATGGCGGAGCGGGATCACGTTGTATCCGGTCACCTCCAGGTACTCCATCTGCTGGCGGAACGTGTCGCGGCTGATCTCCATCCGCGGATCCTGCGGCGACTCGACGATGTGGTAGCAGAGGACGAAGGCGCCTGACCGGTCGCCGGTCTCGACCTGTCTGTGCGCAAGCGCCGGAAGGGCAGTCAGCAAGGCGAACGTCGCCAGAAACACCCGCGCGGTCATTTCTCTCCCGAAAAGCACCAAAGTCGACACCGCCCCACTGCAAACCCGATGCTAGGAGCAATATTGTATTCCGCCGCCGGAATCGACGAGCCGCGTTGACGGTTCAGAGCCGCTGAAGTACAGTCGCGCACTTTCAAATCTCGAGGCAGGTCCCCCCGATGGATCGTCAACATCGCAGAGAGCTTAAGCACGACAGATTCGTCGACGAGATCGGCGTTTTGTCTACCCGGGCACGCGAAAACCAGCGCGTTCTAGTCTCCCTCGCCGTCGGCGCGCTGCTTGTGGCGCTCGTCACCTACGGTGTCTATTTTTACCGAAGCAATCAGGAGCGGAAGGCGCAGGACATGCTCGCCGCGGCCATCGATACGATCGAGTCGCCGCTCGTGACGCCGAATCAACCCAATCCGCAGGCCAAATTCAAGAGCGAGGCGGAACGGAGCGCGGCCGCGGAGAAGCAGTTCAAGGACGTGAAGGCGAAGTACAGCGGCACGGACGCCGCCGATGTCGCCGATCTTTACCTCGCGCGGATCAGCGCGAGCCGAGGTGACGTCTCCGGCGCGCGGAAGCTGCTCCAGAATTTCATCCAGGAGCATCCCCAGCACCTTCTCGTCGGCGGCGCGCGGTACAGTCTGTACCAGATGCGCATCGAGAGCGGTGAGGCGCAGCAGGTGACGAGCGAGCTGAACGCCGAGCTGGCGAAGAAGGATCCGGTGCTTCCGGCCGACTCGCTGCTCGTTCTGCTCGCGCACTCCTACGAGGTGCAGGGAAACGATCAGAAGTCGCGCGACACGTATAAGCGAATCGTCACGGAGTATCCCGATTCGCCCTTCGCGCTGGAAGCGCAGAGGAGAGTCGGGCCGGCGTAGCGCGTCGCGCAACGTGAAAATCCTCACTTACATCCTCCTCGCATACTGGGCCTTCGCTCTCCTCAACGTCATCCTCAATCTGCTCACGATCGGGCGGCCGCGGAAAGCGGCGCTCGGGCGCGAGCCGTTCGTCTCGATCATCGTTCCGGCGCGCGATGAGGAGCGTGCGATCGAGCGGACCGTTCGTGCGATGCTCGCGCAGGACTACTCGGCGTTCGAAGTGGTCGTCGTCGACGATCGCTCGACCGACTCCACTGGAGCGATCCTAGGGAGGATCGCCGCTGAAGATGCGCGCCTGATCGTCGTTCATGGCGAAGAGTCGCCAGCCGGT
The DNA here is from genome assembly GCA_036001325.1 of Thermoanaerobaculia bacterium. Lineage (GTDB taxonomy): Bacteria > Acidobacteriota > Thermoanaerobaculia > Gp7-AA8 > Gp7-AA8 > DASVHS01. The sequence continues at coordinate 203 of DASYUK010000023.1, read as the reverse complement.
TGGCTCGGAAAGCCGTGGGCATTGCATCAGGGGAGTGGGCGCGCGCGTGGTGAGATGCTCCTGTTCGTCGACGCTGATGTGCATTACGCGCCGAGAACGTTACCCACTGCCGTCGAACAGATCGAAGCGAGCGGACTGGCGATGCTGTTTCTCTATCCGCATTTCGAAATGCGCGGTCTGTGGGAGAACGCGGTGATGCCCGC
>DASYUK010000022.1:0-11955 GCA_036001325.1 Thermoanaerobaculia bacterium | reverse complement strand
CGCGCCTGTCTCGATCAGTTGTCCGATGAGGAGATCTGGTCGCGGCCGAACGAGTCAACAAACTCGATCGGTAACATCATCCTTCACGTGACTGGCTCGCTCAATCATTATCTCAACCGGAACTTCGGCAGCGTGAAGTTCACGCGGGATCGCGACGCCGAATTCGCTGAGCGGCGCCACATCCCGCGCGATGAGTTGCGCGCGCGCTTCGATGACATGGTTCGCAAGGCGGAGGAAACGTTCGCCTCGCTGACGCCGCAACGGCTCAGTGATCCGTCACCCGAGCCGAAAATGCATCGCCTCATCATCGAGGATCTGATCAACGTCGCCGCTCACCTCGCGAATCACACCGGTCAGATCGTCTGGATCACGAAGATGCTGCGCGGTGGCGTTGTCGATGATGTCTGGATCCATGCGCACAAGAAGCAGGGAGCGTGGCGGCGATAGGCGCATACAAGATCGCCGTCGTTGGGGCGGGCGGGGTGGGCGGTTACTTCGGCGGCAAGCTCGCGGCCGCCGGAGTTGACGTCATCTTCGTCGCGCGCGGCACAACGCTCGACGTGTTGCGCACACGCGGCCTGCGTGTCGAGAGCATCGATGGCAACTTTACTGTCGAGCGCGTGAACGCGACCGATCATCTCACCGAACCCGTCGACGCGGTGCTCATGACGGTCAAGGCGTGGCAGATCCGCCAAGCGGCGGAAAAGATCAAGGATGCGTTGCACGAAGACACAATTGTGGTTCCGCTCGAGAACGGCATCGACGCCTCGGAGCAGCTCGCCTCCGTTCTGCCATCGCGAAACGTCGCCGGCGGCCTCTGCGCGATCGTGAGCTTCGTCGTCGAGCCCGGCGTGATCCGCCACGCGGCCGCGTCCCCGTTCATCATGTTCGGTGAGATCGACAATCGCACGACCCCTCGCGCTGAACGTCTGCGTGACATCTTGCGTTCAGCGGGAATCACCGCCGACATTCCCGAAGACATTCACAAATCGATGTGGTCGAAATTCGTCTTCATCGCGCCGATGAGCGGCGTCGGCGCGGTCACACGCGTGCCGATCGGCGTGTGGCGAAGCCTCCCCGAGACGCGAGAGATGGCCGAGCGCGCGATCGCGGAGGTCGTCGCCGTCGCCGCGGCCCGCGGCGTCAAGCTCGACGACGACGTCGCTCCCCGAACGATGCAGCGCTACGATGCACTCGCGCCCGACGCGACATCATCGCTGCAGCGCGACGTCATGAGCGGGAAGCCCAGTGAGCTCGATGCTCAGCTCGGGGCAGCGGTGCGTCTGGGTCGCGAGTCCGGAGTGGCGACGCCGATTCTGGAGACGCTGTATCACGCGCTCCTGCCACAGGAACGCCAGGCGCGCGTTTGATACCATCCCGGTCATGGCGAAGAACGCCAAACGCGCAGCAGTCAGCGAGCATCCCGCGATCGCCGAGGCGAAGCGTGTGCTGGAAGTCGAATCGGCGGCGATTCGAGGACTGATCAATCACCTCGACGAGACGTTTGTCGACGTCGTCGAGCTGATCAACGCTTCGTCCGGCCGCGTCGTGACGATGGGTCTCGGCAAGTCGGGCATCATCTGCAAGAAGGTCAGCGCCACACTTGCGTCAACGGGTACGCCGTCATTCTTTCTCCACCCCGCCGAGGCAATTCACGGCGATCTGGGGATGATCGTCCGCGGCGACATCGTCCTGGCGATCTCCAACTCCGGCGAGACCGAAGAGCTCGTGCGGCTGCTGCCGAACATCAAGCGCATCGGCGCGCAGATTGTCGCCATGACGGGCAATCCATCTTCAACGCTCGCTAAAGGCGCCGACTATCACCTCTCCGCAGCGATCTCGAAGGAAGCGTGTCCGCTCGGACTCGCACCCACCGCATCGACCACGGCAACCCTCGCCCTCGGCGACGCGCTGGCCATGGCTCTCTTGCTCCGAAAGGGGTTCAAGGAAGAAGACTTCGCGTTTCTGCATCCCGGCGGAAAGCTCGGCAAGCGCTTCCTGCGCGTTCGCGACTTGATGCACGCCGGCGAAGACGTGCCGGTCGTCAGCGCGTCGACGTCGATGCACGATGTGATCTACGAGATGTCGAAGAAAGGCTTCGGTATCACCGCTGTCGTCAACGCCGATCAACGGTTGCTCGGCGTCATCTCCGACGGCGATCTTCGCCGCCTGCTACAGAAGGACGAGCAGATTTTGCGCAAGACGGCCGGCGATTCGGTGAAGCGCAATCCGGTCACGATCGCCGGCGAGGAGCTGGCATCGGCGGCGTTGCAGATGATGGAGCAGCGCAAGATCACTTCGCTCTTCATTACGGACGACACCTCGCATGTCGAAGGTATCATTCACATCCACGATCTCTGGGGACTCGAGCTCTTCTGATGGATGGCGACACCAAAGCCGTGCTCCGGTACCGCGACGGCCGGACCGAGCGTGTCGACCTCGCGCCCATCGATCAGTCGCGGCAAGTGTTTACGGTTACGCGTGAAGGGGGACAGAAGGCCGAGATTCCGTACGCGGAGCTCAAAGCGGTCTTCTTTCCGCGCCAGGAGAACGTCGCGCTCGAGCAAGCGACCGGCAGCACGATCGCCGTCGAGTTCAGCGACGGCGAAGTCATCCGCGGCATCGCGCATTACAACCCGGAGAAGAATGGGTTCTTTCTCTTCCCTCTCGACCGGAGCAAAAACGATCGCGTATTTGTTGTGAACTCGGCGATCGTTTCGATCGAAGTCGAGAGGCTCTGATGATCCACGTTCTCCTGCTGATGGCGTTCACGACCGCTCCGGCGGAGATCGATCGGAGCGCGTCCGCTGTCAACGGTATGGAGGCCCAGTTCACGCATAGCTTCACTCCGAAGGGCTTCAAGACACCGCAGATCGAAAGCGGCTCCGTCATCTTCGGCAAGCTTCCGATGATGCGCTGGACGTACACGCGGCCGGAAGAGAAGACGTTCGTGTTCGACGGCTCGCGGTCGTGGTTCTACGTGCCGGCGGACAAGCAGGTCGTCATCGCGGACATCGATGATCGCCGCAAGCGCGAGTTGCCCTTTCTTCTCGTCGGCGATGCGAAGGCGCGTGAGCGTTTCTTCGTCGTGCGGCAGCAGCAGCGCGGCGCGTCGATCACGACGACGCTTCAGCCGCGCGACGCGGCGAGCCTCGTTCGCTCAGTGAGCATCGTTTCGAACGCCTCGACGCATCTCATCGATTCGATCGAGTACACCGACCGCGACGGCAATCGCACTCTCTTCCGCTTCTCTGGTTATCATCCCGCCCGCATTTCGCCGTCGACCTTCCGCTTTGCTGTACCCGCCGGCGTACAGGTGGTGCGCGGCGATTAGGAGTACGTCATGCCCCAGGAGTTTTCATTCGATATCGTCTCCAAGACGGAGATGCAGGAAGTGGCCAACGCCATTCAGCAGGCGCAGAAAGAGCTGGCGCAGCGCTTCGATTTCAAGGGCAGCAAGAGCGAGATCGAGCTGACGAAGGACGAGCTGGTCCTCATCAGCGACGACGAAGGAAAACTCCGCAGCCTCAAGGACATCGTCGAGAGCCGGCTCGTGAAGCGAAAGGTCTCCCTCAAGGCTCTCGACTATGGCAAGGTCGAGGCGGCTTCGCTCGGTACCGGTCGCCAGCGCGCAAAGATCGTTCAGGGGATCGAGGGCGAGAAAGCCAAGGCGATCGTGAAGGCGCTCAAGGACGCGAAGCTCAAGGTGCAGGCCTCTATTCAGGGCGAACAGGTCCGTGTCATCGGACGGAGTAAGGACGATCTGCAGCGCGCCATCGCCATCGTCAAAGAAAACGACTTCGGCATCCCCCTCCAGTTCACGAACTATCGTGGTTGAGCGCTACGATCGCGATCGTTTATTCTTGGCCCTGTGACGCTGCCCAACACAATCGACCAGACCTCGCGCGGCGAGCGGCTCATCGAGCTGATCGCGCCGAAGCTGCAACTGGTCGATGAAGAGCTGCGCCGGAACTTCCAGAGCCAGATCAAGACGATCAATGACGTCGGAGAGCACATCCTCGCCGGCGGCGGGAAACGGCTTCGTCCAGCGCTCCTGCTGCTCGTATCGAAAATGCTGCGCTACGACGGATATCGTGACGTGATCTACGGCGCGGTCGTCGAGTTCATTCACACGGCCACGCTCGTGCACGACGACATCATCGACGAGGCGGCCATTCGCCGCGGGCGCACGTCGATCAACTATCGCTGGGGCAATCACCTCACCGTCCTCGTCGGTGATTACCTCTACACGCACTCGATGAGTCTCGCGCTCGCCGAAGGGAATCTCGAGATCCTCCGACTGCTGTCGAACGTGACGATCCGCATGATCGAGGGGGAGATCCTCGGCCTCGAACAAAACGGACGCGCCGATCTCTCGATGGAAGATTACTTCGACATCGTCAGCCGCAAGACCGCGGCGCTCTTCGGCGCATGCTGCCGGATTCCCGGCTATCTCGTCGATTTGCCGGACAACACGGCCGCCGCGCTCTTCAACTACGGCAAGAACCTCGGCATCTGTTTCCAGCTCATCGACGACATACTCGACTTCACATCCAGCACCGAGGTCCTCGGCAAACCGGCGCTGTCGGATTTGAAGGAGGGGAAGCTGACGTTGCCGCTGATTCTGACGCTCCCGCGCGCGACTCCGCCCGAGCGCGAGACCATCGAGCGCGTCGCCGCGGCGAAGTCGTTCGACGGCATGGATCCGGCCGAGATCATCGACATCGTCCGCAAGTACGGGGCCCTCGAGGAGACGCGCGAGATCGCGCGCGACTACGCGCAGCGCGCCCGCGCCGCGCTGGAGCCATTCGCTCCGTCGCCTGCGCGGGAGGCGTTGGATCTGGCGTTGGATTTCGTGCTGGAGCGGGATCGCTAGGACAGCATCTCCATGATCTCCGACATCGCCGCGCGCGCTCGGTCGCCGCTCGGCTCATCCTGGCGATTGGCGGTCAGACGGATGACCTTGTTGTACTGCTCGATCGCCCGCGTGTAGTCCTTGAGGCAGCGGTGGTAGACCTCGCCTTTGCACAGCTTGGCCTCGACGTTGGCTGGATCGAGCTCGATGATCTTGTTCAGGAAGATCAGCGCCGTGTCGTATTTCCGCTCCTCCATCGCCATTTTGTAGCGGAGGCGGTAGAGCGTGATCAGCTCTTTGGTGCGCGGATCGATCCACGCGCCCGGCAGATAGGTCAGCAGCGCGTTGACCAGGCGATTTTTTGAGGTGGGACCGGAGCGCTTCACCTGCAGTTGCTGCCGCATTTCTTCACACCCTCCCGTCGGTGACACGCGTTTGAAATAGATATTAGAAGCGTTTCGCCTGATCGTCAAGAGGTTGACTAGATCGCAGGTGCTACCATCTCGCTGTGCACACCGCCGTCTATCCCGGCTCGTTCGATCCGTTGACCAACGGCCATCTCGACATCATCCGGCGCAGCACGCGCCTGTTCGACCGCGTCCTCGTGGCTGTGCTGGAGAACGAGGGAAAAGCGCCGCTCTTCGGCGTCGCGGAGCGGAAAGAACTCATCGCGCGCTGCACGAGGGACCTTCCCGCGGTCGAGGTGCATTCTTTCTCCGGCCTCCTCGTCGATTTCATGCGGGATGTTGGTGCCAACGTCGTGGTCCGCGGCATCCGCGCCATCTCCGATTATGAATACGAGCTGCAGATGGCGCTGATGAATCGCGAGCTGAGCTCGAACGTCGAGACAATCTTCATGCTCCCCGCAGTCGAATTCACGTACGTCTCCTCGCGTCTCGTGAAGGAAGTCTTTCGCCTCGGCGGTGATGTCGCGCGGCTCGTTCCCCCCGAGGTGCTCGAGTCGCTCAAGGCGCGATTGCCGCAAGCGGTGACGACGTAGTGCCCTCTCCCACCGGGAGAGGGTGGCCGCAGGCCGGGTGAGGGGCGCCCTCATCCGCCGCTTCGCGGCACCTTCTCCCGGCGGGAGAAGGTCAGTCGCCTCGCGGATCTAGAACCTCGCGCAGCCGGTCGCCGATCAGATTGAATGCTGCGACGGTGAAAAAGATCGCCGCCCCTGGAAACACCACCAGCCACCACGCGAACTCGACGAATTCGTGAGCGACGGCGAGGATGCTTCCCCACGATGGCGTGGGTAGCGCAACGCCGAAGCCAAGGAACGAGAGCGCCGACTCGGTCAGGATCGCTGAAGCAACGCCGAAACTCGCGGACACGATGACGGGGGCGAGCGCGTTCGGCAGCAGATGACGAAAGATGATCCGCGGATCGCGCGCGCCGCTCGCTCGTGCCGCTTGCGCATACTCGAGCTCCCGGATGCGCAGAAACTCCGCGCGCACGAAACGCGCCTCGGTCGTCCACGACGTCAGCGCCAGCGCGATGAGGATCGTGTAGAGCGACGGCTTGAACAGCGCGACGATGCCCAGGACCAGAAACAGGAAAGGAAAACAGAGGACGACTTCGATGAGGCGCGACACGAGCCAGTCGGCGATCCCGCCGTAGTACCCGGCCAGTGCGCCGAGGAGCGAGCCGATGATGAGCGAGAGGGCGGTGGCGGAGTAGCCGACGATGAGGGAGACGCGCGCGCCGTGAATCATTCGCACGAGCACGTCGCGACCGAGATCGTCGGTGCCGAAGAAGTGATGTGCGGTCGGCGGCTGCAGGTGCGCGGCGAGATTGATCTCGTTCGGCGAGTATGGTGTCAGAAGCGGCGCGGCTGCAGCGATCATCGTGATCAGCGCGACATAGATGAGCGCACCAGTCGCCAATCGGCTGCGGCGAAATCGTTCCCACGCGCCGCGTCTCATGGCCTGGCCTCGAGACGCACGCGCGGATCGGCGGCTGCGTAGAGCAGATCCGCCACCAGCGTCGCCAGCAACGTCCCGAGCGCAGTCACGACGGTCAGAGCCATGACGGTCGGGTAATCGCGCGTACGAATGGAATCGAAGTACAGAAGCCCGATGCCGTCCCACTGAAAGACGTCTTCGACGATGACGCTGCCGGACATCAGATACGGGACAGTCAGTCCAATGAGCGTGATGATCGGCAGCAGCGCATTGCGCAGCGCGTGGTGCCACACCACCCCACCCTCCCCCACCCCCTTCGCCCGTGCCGTCGTGACGAAGTCCTGCCGGATCACCTCGCGCAACGCGGAGCGCGCGAAGCGAGCAAAGATCGCGAGTTGTCCATAGGCGAGCGTGATCACCGGCAGCGAGAGGTGCCGAATGCGGTCGAGAATTTGCTGACCGCTCGTCATCTGCGCGTACTCATCGGAGGTCACACCGAAGAGTGGTAGCACGCCGAGCTTGACCGAGAAAAACTCCATGAGCAGCAGCGCCACCCAGAACGTCGGCAACGAATAGAGCAGGAAGAACGAGATCGCCGACCCGCGGTCGACGAGCCGGCCCGTGCGCGAGGCGCTCCACAATCCGACCGGAATGCCGATCGCCGCAGCAATCACGAACGCGATCATGTTCAACAGCAAACTCCTCGGCAGCTTCTCGCTGATGCGGTCGGTCACCTCGCGCCGATCGACGAGCGAGCGCCCGAAATCGAGTGTGACGATCCCCTGCAGCCATCGGGCGTACTGCTTCGGCAACGGCTCGTCGAGGTGGAACTCGTGCCGGATCGCCTGCAGAGCTGCTGGCGATGCGCCGTGGACGCGGACATGGAGCAGCGCCGGATCCCCGGGCACGGAATGGATCAGCGCAAACGTGCCGATCGTGATGCCGACAAAAGTGAGAAGCGCGTAAAGGAGGCGGCGGATGACGTAGACGAACATCACCCGCTGGTCGAGCGAAGCGGCGCGGGGCGCGCGCCGGCAATCCACCAGTCGAGCTCACCGGGATACCAGCCGAACAATCCGAAGCCTTTCCCGTCGCGCACATTGCGCACGCGCCGGTTGACTGCCCACTTCACCGACGGCTGATTCACCCAGGTGTACGGCTGGTCGTCCGCAAGGATCACCTGGAGCTGCTTGTAGAGATCGGCGCGTTTGCCGATGTCGAGCTCGTGCCGCGCCTGCTCCATCAATCGATCGGCCTGAGGATTCGTGTAATAGACGATGTTCTGACCGCGCGGCGGAATCTGCGACGAGTGGAACAGCGCGAACGGATCGGGATCGGGATCGAGGTCCCACGACAGATACGCCGCCTCATAGTTGCCGGCGAGAATGCGTTGAATCGCGGTTGCGCCGTCGAGGACCGAGAGCTCGGCATCGATGCCGATCCCTTTCAGCGCGTTCTGGTAGAGCTGACCGATCGTCAGCGCCTGAACGCTCCCGGCGGTGATGACCAGATCGAACTTGAACGGCTTTCCGTCCTTCTCGATGATGCCGTCGCCGTTCGTGTCCAACCATCCCATCGAGGTGAAGATCTGCTTGGCGGCGGGGGGGTCGTACGGAATGACGGAAACATCGGGGTTGTACGCCCACTGATCGGGGACGAAGTGGCCGTTGAGCGCACGCGCAGTGCCGGCGTAGAGATTCTTGATGATCGACGGCACGTCGAGGCACATGGAGAGCGCGCGACGCGTGCGCTTGTCAGCGAAAAGCGGATTGCGCTCGTTCCAGGCGATGTAGTTGTAAGCCAGTCCGTAGAACTGGCGGAAGTCGAGCTTCTTCGTGAGCGCGGGATCGCTCCGCGCGCGCATCCAGATGTCGGAGTGCAGCATCGTTTCGTCGACATCGCCGCGTTGGACCGCGTTCCACGCTGTCGTCTCGTTCGTCAGGACCTTTACGACGACCGTGTCGATGTATGGCTGCGTGCCCCAGTAGTCGCCGCGACGCCGCACGATGATCTCTCTGCCGGGCGCGCGGCTCATGAGGCGGTACGGACCGCTGCCGGTCGCCTCCATGTTGAAGTCGTTCCGGAAATTGCCTCGGCCGTAGACGTGCTCGGGCAGCACGAGAAGGTTGTTGAATTGACTGAGCTGCGAGGCGAGTGACTCGCGGAAGGCGATGATCACGGTGTGATCGTCCACGACGCGGCTGCGGCTGAGGTCCGCCTGCTCGAAACCGCTGGCGATCTGCAAGGCTTCTGATTGCGGATCGACGATCTTGCGCAGCGTGAAGAGAACATCGCCGGCCCGAACAGGGGTGCCGTCGGAGAATGTCGCTTTCTGATTCAGACGAAACGTGTAGTCGCGACCGTCCGGTGAGATCGTCCACGATTCTGCGAGTGCCGGGATGATGCGCAGCTCGTCGTCGTAATTGACCAGCGGCGTGAAGAGATAGTTCGCGACGAGACGGTCATATCGTGTCGTGGCCAGGATCGGATTCACGCTGACGACGTCGGCCTCGAGCCGGCGATACAGCGTGCCGCCGCGCTGCGGGCCCGCCTCACCGGACCCTGTCGCCTCGGATGGAGTCCGTTCACTTCTGAGGCAGCCGCCGAGAAGTGCAATCGCGACGAGCCAGCGCTTCACGTGGCGATTATACGGGTGTGGCGCCGGCGATCCCGCCGGCGGCCGCGCCGCCGCGATCGGCGGCGCCACACTACTTCAGATTCACCGACTGCGTCGCGACGTTGTAAAACGCGTCCGTCGCGCGAATGATCACGAACTTGCCGCTGATCTCCGTGCGCGGCAGCTTGTAGGTCTCGTCCGGCGAGTCGGCGATTCCGTCGACCGGAATCAAGCGGATCCACTTCTGTGCGTCGATCGAGAACTCGACTTTGCCAACCGGCGACATCTTGTCCGTGACGTGGATGATCACGTCGCTGTTCTGCGTCGAGACGCTGATCGTCGGCGCGGTGTTGTCGACCTGAAACTCGAGACCTTCTTTCGTGTCGGTCAGCGGCATCTCCGGATTCTCGAGCGCATCGGTAGCGGTGAGGCGCAACTCGTATGTGCTGTCGGGAAGCTGCGATGTGTCGAAGTTGATCGAGGTCTCTTCGATGTTGTCGCGCAGACGGAGCCACCGATCGCTCCCCTTCTGCCGGAAGGCAATTGAGTAGCGCAACGTGTCGCCATTGTCGTCGTGCGCGCGCCAGGCGATGGTCCGATACCCCTTGCGGAACAGCTTCTTCCCCTGATCAGTCTTCTCGCGCGGATTGTCGAGGCTCGAGAAGATCCCGTACTCGTCTGGATTCGTCGCTTCGACGACCTGGGGCGATGACGGATAGGAAGAGCTGATGAACACGACAGCCGGATCCTGAACAGAGACCGCGTCGATGGTCGGGGCGATGTTGCGATTGACGAACGCGATCGTGACGGTGTCGACGGCGAGATCGGGTGCCGGCTTCGGCATCGACAGCTTCCACTGGATGTATTTCCCCGGCGGCGCCGCGATGTTCCCCTCCGCCAACGGAGAGGCGATCGTCCACGGGCTCCAGGTCGTGTCGGGCGTGCGTGTGTTGCCCGTGCGGAAGGCGATCGCGAGCGCCCCGCCATCGACACGATTTCCGTCGATTCGGTAGTGACCGAAGCGCGAGAACCGTTCGACGTCCTTCGCCACCGATCGGAACTCTGCTTTGTTCGACGGCGTGGTGTCGAGGCGATAGACCGCACCGCTGTTTGTCGTCGTCACGAACGTCGTGCCGTTGTTCGAAGAGATCGAGACGACCTGCTTCTCCGGAACGTTCGCGACGAGCGAGACTTCGCCATCCTTGAACTGGTAGATGCGACCCTGCGGGCCGGTGGAGAGGAGGAGAGAGCCGCTGGGGCCGGCTTCGATCGCATAGATCATTTCGCGCTCGAACTTCCGCACGGTCTCGACGAAGTCGTCGGCGTTGATTCGATACAGCTCGCCCGCGCCGGCTTGCTGCGACGGACTGCTGCTCGACTCGTCAAAGGAAAAGCTCACCTCGACGCTCGGATTGGTTTCCTCCTTCTTCGGCTCGCTGGCTGCTCCCGATGTCGTGGTGGTCGTCTGTTGCTGTTGCTTCTGTTGCGGCTGCTGCGGCTTTGCCGGAGGCGCAGCCGGCAGCACGTTGCTCACGGCCGACGCCCATCCGATGCCGGCCGCGTCGATGTAAATCGCGGAGATCTCATTGAGCGCAGAGTCGTAGAGCGCGTGCGCCGAGCCATCCGGCGCGACTGTGTAGATGCGACCCTTCCCCGATCCGCCGACGAGCACGCTGCCGTTCGGCCGTACGGCGATCGATCGCAGATGTGTTTCCGATGAATCGAACCAGACTTTGCCCTCGCCGTTTGGCGAGACTTTGAACAGCTTCCCGTCGACACCCGTCGCTACAGCGAGATCGTTGCCGACAAACTGCATCGCCCAGATGTACGCCTGCTTCGGATCGTAGAACGCGGTTCCTTTTCCGCTATCGGGATCGACGCGATAGACCTTGCCGTTCGGCGATGTGCCGACGTACAGAGAGCCATCGCGCCAGGCGATCGCATAGATCTCCGGTTCGGGTGCCGTGTAGATCGCTTTCAGCTCATTCCCGTGAAGGCGATAGACCTTCCCCTCATTGCCGGTGCCGAAGAAGTGATCGCCATTCGGCGCGCTGACCTGCGCGAGCACGAACGGATCGGTGAATGTCGCGATCTTGCGCGCGGACGGGCCGGGACGAAGCTGACCGCGTGAAGTCACCGCAAACCCGTCGATGTCGCCGCCGAGGAAATCTTCGGCGGAGCGGATGCGCCAGAACTGCGGGGAGACGGCGAAGAGATTCGAAGCCGCGAGGAGCGCGGCTACAAGCATGAGTAGACGACGCATGAACTTCCTTTCGGACGGACGTTCTAGATGGCAGGTTTCACGTCGACGTCGATCTTCACCGCACCGTCGACGATGTATCCGAGCGACCGGGCCTGCTGACCGGTGGCGTGATAGCGCACCGGCGCTTGCGCCCCGTTGGACGTGTCATCGGTGACGACCGCACGGATCGACGGCGGAAGATTGGGCAGATAGACACCAGCGGTGACCGCGCCTTCACTCGACGAGTAGAGACCGACAGTCAGATCCGTCGACGGGCGCAATCGGCGCAGGACGCCGACGACCTGTTCGAGCGTGCGCGGATCAGGCGGCACGAGCGTGA
>DASYUK010000021.1:0-3123 GCA_036001325.1 Thermoanaerobaculia bacterium | reverse complement strand
GTGGCGATCGTGCCGTCGGTGACGACCGTCGCGATCTCGATTCGCGACCACGGCATCGGCATCGCTGCCTCGGAGCAGAAGAAGATCTTCGAGAAGTTCTATCGCGCCGGCAGCGCGCTCGTGCACGACGTCCGCGGCAGCGGCCTGGGCCTGGCGATCGTCAGCCATGTCGTCGAAGCGCACGGCGGTCGCGTCGATGTGACGAGCGAGCTGGGGGAGGGGAGCACGTTCACGATCGTATTGCCGGTTCTCAGTGGAGCGCCGGCGCCCTCGCCGGCCGCGGAGGGCCGCGGCGCTCCACAGAAACATACGGAGTTCGCATGAACAAAATGCTGGTCGTCGAAGATGATGCCGCGATGAGCGTCGCCCTGCGCGACGGCTTCGAGTTCGAGAAATACGCCGTCGATATGGCCGCCGACGGCGAAGAGGGGATGCGCCTGGCCGCGCGCAGCCGATACGACGTGATCATCCTCGACGTCATGCTGCCGAAGAAGAGCGGCCTCGATGTTTGTAAGGAGCTTCGCGAGAAAGGGAACACCACGCCGGTCATCATGCTCACCGCGCGCGGTCAGGAGATCGACAAGATCGTCGGACTCAAACTCGGCGCGGATGATTACGTTACCAAACCGTTCAGCTTCATCGAGCTGCTCGCGCGTGTGGAGGCGGTCATGCGTCGGTCTTCGCGCAAACGCGCCGCCGATCAGGTCTCATTCGGGGATGTGAAGCTCGACTTCCGCACCTATCAGGCGACGCGCGGCGAGAAGGCGCTCGAGCTGACACCGCGCGAGTTCAGCATCCTTCGCTATTTTCTCGATCATCCGAACGAGGTAGTCAGCCGCGACGCGTTGCTCAACCACGTGTGGGGCTACGACCCGTCAGCTTTCACGCGCACGGTCGACACGCACATGGCCCGGTTGCGTCAGAAGATCGAACCGACACCGGCGGAGCCGCGGCACTTAATTACTGTTCATCGAGTCGGATATAAGTTCGTACCGTAGGTGTAGCGGCGCGCTTCAGCGCGCCGTCGGCGGGCTGAAGCCCGCCGCTACACAGCGAAGCGCTTCAATATCCCCACAATCAGCGCCGTGAAATCCTTCTCCACGCGCGCGGTCGTCTCCATCACTTCGACGTGACCGAGCTTCTGTTTGAGAATCCCCGCGGCCATGTTCGTGATGCATGAGATGCCGAGGACCGGGATGTTCATGTGCGACATGGCGATGACTTCGGGAACCGTCGACATGCCGACGGCGTCGGCGCCGAGCGTGCGGAACGCGCGGATCTCCGCCGGCGTCTCGTAGGTCGGACCTGACAACGCGAGATAGACGCCTTCCTTGAGTTTGAGGCCGAGCTCTTTCGCGACTTCCCTGGCGACATCGCGCAGAGATTCGGGATAGGCCTCGCTCATGTCGGGGAAGCGCGGCCCCAGCTCGTCGATGTTCGGCCCGCGCAACGGACTCACTCCCATCAGATTGATGTGATCGGAGATCAGCATCAGATCGCCCGGTTTGAACGATGTGTTCACGCCGCCGGCGGCATTCGTGACGATGAGCTTCTTGATGCCGAGCCGTCCGATGACGCGCGACAGCAGCATCACCTCCGACATCTCGTAGCCTTCGTAAAAATGCATTCGACCGCTGAGCGCGACAACCGGCAAAGTGCCGACGCGGCCGAGGATCATTTTTCCCTGGTGACCGATGACGGTGGCTGCCTTTGCGCCGGGGATTTCCGCGTAGGGGATCTCCGCGTCGACATCGATCGCCTGCACGACGTTGCCGAGGCCCGATCCGAGCACGACGCCGGCTTGCGGCTGCAGCTTCGAGCGGCTGCGAACATGCGCAACCGCTTTGTCGATCGCTTCGAGCATGGGGAGATACTAAAGGATGAAGGATGAAGGATGAAGAACGATGGAGCCTTCATCCTTCATCCTTCATAATGCGCAGCGGTTCCAAGTCCACGTAGACGGGAGTTTTCGCATGGAGCGTTTTTCCGCGCTGATCGGATTTCTTCTGATTCTGGCGATCGCCTTCGCCCTATCGAACAACAAACACGCGATCCGATGGAAGACGGTCATGTGGGGATTGATTCTGCAGATCGTCACCGCCATCGCAGTGCTCAAGGGTGAGCTGATCTCGCAGGCGTTCGGATTTCCTGGCAGCCAGACGATGGCAGCGCTCATCTTCGTCGCCATCGCCGTCGCTGTTTACTTCGTGGCGAAGCGTCTTTCGGAAGACACGCGCCGTTACCTCTGGTACGGCTTCGGCGTGTTCGCCGCGGTTCTCTTCCTCGCCTACAACCTTCTCAAATACCTCTTCGAAAATCTGAAGGAAGCGGTCAACAAGCTGATCGCCTACACGCAGGAAGGATCGAAGTTCGTCTTCGGATCAGTCGGCGATCCGGCGAACAAGACTGTCGGCTTCGTCTTCGCGACGCAAGTGCTGCCGACGATCATCTTCATCGCCTCGATCTTCGCCGTCCTTTACTACCTCGGCGTCATGCAGCTCGTCGTGAAATTCTTCGCCAAGCTGATGACCCGCTTCATGGGTGCGTCCGGCGCGGAATCGACCTCGGTCGCGGCGTCGATCTTCATGGGACAGACTGAGGCGCCTCTCACGATCCGTCCATTTCTGCCGGACATGACGATGTCGGAGTTGATGACGATCATGACCGCGGGGATGGCGCACATCTCCGGCGGGATCATGGCCGCGTACGTGCTCGTCGCGCACGTCGATGTCATTCATCTGCTCACCGCGGTGATCATGACCGCGCCCGGTGCGATCATGATGGCGAAGATCATCGTGCCCGAAGTCGATCAGCCGAAGACGGGTGGCGACATCGAAGTGGTCGTGCCGAAGCAGGATGTGAACATCATCGATGCGGCCGGCCGCGGTGCGATCGAAGGTCTGCACCTGTCGCTGAATGTGGCCGCAATGCTGATCGCGTTCATCGCGCTGGTGGCACTGGTGAATGGAATGTTCGGCGCGGTCCATAACAACGTGTGGTGGTTCCCTGCGCGTCTGGACACCGTACTCGGATGGATCTTCCGTCCGATCGCGTGGGCGATGGGTGTGACGTGGAAGGACAGCTTCACAGTCGGCAATCTTCTCGGCACGCGCATGGTGCTCA
>DASYUK010000020.1:0-18494 GCA_036001325.1 Thermoanaerobaculia bacterium | reverse complement strand
ATCAAGAGCGCAGAACGTAGATCCGACGACGATGCAAGGAAGGCTGTCGAGCTTACCTCGGGAGAACTGCGTTGGCTGTCCCGAAGTCGGGACTGAGGAAGTCGGGAGGCGACCTGATCGCCGCGCAGAAGTCAGCAGAGGCATAGTAGGACGCGAGAGCGACCGAAGGCCCGAACGGTTTGAGGGTCAGTAGGGGGTTGGATTCTTGAGCGACAGGCGGCAGAAAAGACAGCTGGAGCTGGCCTTCACGAGCGGAGCGACAGGTGACGCCCAACGCGCCGAGCGGAAGGGGACCGAATCGCCCAAGGCAGAAAACCGCACCGAACGCCCCGCCACAGGTGACAACTCACTTTGGCGCAACCGAACCGCCGTGTGCGGAGCCGCATGCACGGTGGTGTGGGAGGGGAGGAGCCGTGAGGTTCCCCCCTATTCCGATCGGGACGCCCGGCTCTCCTAACGAAGCAGTTCCATCACCGCCGCCACTTCCGTCTCAATCGCGCGTCGCAAAACCAACTCCAGAGGCGTGGGCGCGAACTTCGACGAGTGAAGCGATGGTAACGCCGCGCCGCTGGCGACCTTCACTGGATCCGCCGCTCCGACTCGAAGCATCGTCGCCGGAATCTTGTGATCGAGCGAGAAGCGGCCGAAGTCCTCACTCGCCATTCCCGGTTCGCCTTCCACGACGCTCGCAGCGCCGATCTGTTTCGCGACCGCCGCATACATTCTCTGCGTGAGCGCCGGATCGTTATAGGTCGACGGTGTCGACTCACCCAGCACAGTTACGATCGGTGCACGATCCTCCGGAATCCCCGCCGCGAAGGCGATCCCTTTCGCCACGCGCTCGATCGACGCCAGCACCCGCTCGCGAACATCAGCCTTGTAAGTACGCACCGTCAACATCAGCTTCGCTTCATCGGGAATGATGTTTCGTTTCGAGCCGGCATGAAAAGCCCCGACGGTAATCACAACGGGATCGAGAGGCGATCGCTCTCGACTGACGATTGTCTGCAGCGCTATTACGATTTCTGACGCGACGACGATGGGATCCTTCGTGCTCTGTGGTGATGCTCCGTGGCCGCCGATGCCGCGCACCGTAATGTCGACCGAATCGCCTGCCGAAAGAATGTATCCGCTGCGAATGCCGACCTTGCCGGACTCGATCTCCGCTGAGTCATGAATAGCCAATGCGTAGTCAGGACGGGGGAACCGATCGTACAGACCAGCGTTCAACATGGCCTGTGCGCCCTTGACGACTTCCTCCGCCGGTTGCCCGATCAGAACGAGTGTGCCGTGCCATTGCGACTTCATGTCGGCGAGGATCTTCGCCGCGCCGAGGAGCGCGGTCATATGCAGGTCGTGCCCGCAGGCGTGCATCGTGTTCGACACGCTGCTCGCGTATGCGAGTCCAGTCTGTTCTGATATCGGCAGTGCATCCATATCCGTGCGCAGCAGGACGACCGGACCGTTTCCGTTGTGCATGACCGCGACGACGCCGTAACACGTCGCCTCCGGCTCTGCGTACTTACCGACGCGTTCCGTCACGTCGTAGCCGAGCTCGCGCAGACGACTCGCGATGCTTGCCGACGTTTTCTGCTCCTGCATCGACAGCTCCGGCGCAGCATGCAGCGAACGGTACGTATTCACCAGCGACGGGATCTCGCGGTCGATCCGATCGGAGAGCGTCTGTGCATTCATCGGTATCGTCAGGAGAACAAGCAGGGAAAAGAGTGGGCGCATGGTGACTGCGTACATTAGCGCACTCCTATAATCGCCGGCGATGGCGTGGGAAACGGTCATCGGCCTCGAGGTTCACGCGCGTCTCCTGACCGAGTCGAAGATGTTCTGCGGCTGCTCGACCGCATTCGGCGCGCCGCCGAACACACACGTCTGCCCGGTCTGCCTCGCCTATCCCGGCGCGCTGCCGGTGATGAACCGGCGCGCCGTCGAGTTGGCGATGCGCATGGCGCTCGCCAGCGGCTGCGAGATCCAGTTGCGATCGCAGTTCGCGCGCAAGAACTACTTCTACCCCGATCTGCCGAAGGGTTATCAGATTTCGCAGTTCGAGCGACCGTTGGCAATCGGTGGCACCATCGTCATCGGCGAGAAGGCCATCCGCCTGCGCCGAATTCATCTGGAAGAGGACGCCGGAAAACTGATTCACGAAGGCCGGCGCTCGCTCGTCGACCTCAATCGCTCTGGTACGCCGCTGATCGAGATCGTCAGCGAGCCCGATATCGGCTCTGCAGCCGACGCAGCGACGTACTTCAATCGTCTGCGACAGATGCTGATGTACACCGAAGTCTGCGACGGCAACATGGAAGAGGGCTCGCTCCGCTGCGACGCCAACGTCTCACTCCACCTCCGCGGCAGTCCCCACGGCACACGCGTCGAGATCAAGAACCTCAACTCGTTTCGATTCATGAGCCGCGCGATCGAGTTCGAGATCGAACGGCAGACGAACGTGCTCGAAGGCGGCGGGAAAGTCGTTCAGGAAACGCGGCTTTTCGACCCGATCAAGAACGAGACGCGGCCGATGCGCACGAAGGAAGAGGCTCACGACTATCGCTACTTCCCGGAGCCCGATCTGTTCGCGCTGGAGGTCGATCGCGCGTGGATCGAGAAAGTGCGCACCACGATTCCGAAGCTGCCGGGCGATCGCAGCGCGCGCTATCAGCGCGACTTCGGTCTCACGTCTGTCGATGCGGAGATCCTCGTCACGAGTCGTGAGATCGCCGATTACTTCGAGGAAGCTGCGCGTCTGAGTGGCAACGCCAAAGCGGCATCGAACTGGATTCGCAACGAAGTCCTGCGTGTCGGTCGCGACACGATCACGCCGTCGATGCTGGCGAAGCTCATCCAGATGATCGATCGCGGCGCAATCGGCGGAAAAGCCGCCAAGGAGATCTTCGACGACATGTCGTCATCCGGCGAGGAGCCGGAGCGCATCGCCGAGCGCAAGGGCCTGGCGCAGGTCTCCGACGCCGGCATCATCCGCGAAGCCGCGCAGCGCGTCATCGCACGCAACGGCGCGCAGGTCGAGCAGTACCGCGGTGGAAAAGCGCAGGTCTTCGGCTTCCTCGTCGGTCAGTTGATGAAGGAGATGCGCGGGAAGGCCAACGCCGAGATCGCAAACAGCGTACTGCGAGAGTTGCTCAACGAGTGAGGTTGAGCAACGAATCCACCGGATTGTCGACTTTGCGGTAGCCCTGCGGCACGGCAAACTCCGAAGCAGCAACCGTCGCTTGGCGGATTGCTGTCACGCGTGACGTGGTCGTCGACGTCGTCGTGCTTCCTCGTGTCGTGACGCGCGTGGTGGTCACCTGTTTTAACGGAAATCCACGCAGCGACGAAGTCTGCGATTCGATGAGCTTGTCGACGACGTCAATCCCGGTGCGCAGTCGCGAAGTCTGCATGACGTTTGCGAACTCTGTCGGGAGGCGATCCGTCGACCAGACGTCGGTGTTGATATCGACGTGTGCGGGTGTCTTCTCGCCGAACATTTTCATGACGAGATCAAACGAAGACACGACATGCGATCGGCGCGTCGGATAGCTTTCGATCCGGCCGCCATGACCAGCGTCGCGGACGGCGACGCGCGGGTTCTTGGCTTCCACCTTCACCAGCTCACGAAACTGAGAGAGCGCGCCGACAGCGCGTCCGAGGAGATTCTCGACGTCGAGATCGTAGTAAGTCTTCTTCGACGGATCGAGCACCGTTACCATGCGCCCGCTGGTCGAAGAGAGGACGACCGAGCCATCGCCGAAGAGCAGACCGTCGCCCGACGCGACGTCGATGCGCACGTTTCCCTGATCGGCTTTCACGGTTCCGGAGAACGTGTGCGACGTCAAGGTCTCTGTCACGCTCTCGAATCGATAGACGATTCCGGCGCGAGCTTCGGAGACGAATGCCAGCGCGATGACGACGGCACAAATGCGTTTCATGTGCGGCACGACAGCAGACGGAAGAGCGAAATTCCGTATGCTATGATGCGCCCGTTCCGAGCATCCCTTCTCTCGTACATCGAACAAAACGAGGAGGTTACCTTGCGTTTTCTGACCAGGCTCCTTCTTTTCGCCCTCCTTTCGTCGATGATGGCCGGGACGGTTCTCGCTTCCGGATTCTCCATCTTCGAGCAGGGCGCGAAGGCGACGGCGATGGGTGGCGCGTTCGCCGCGACGGCCGACGATCCCTCGGCGATCTTCTATAACGTCGCCGGACTCGCGCAGCAGAGGCGTTTCACGATCTTCGCCGGCGGCACCACGATCAACTTCGCCAATCAGTTTCGCGGCGATCCGAATGACGAGTTCACCTCCGGCGCGACGGGGCAGTATCGGAGGCACACATTCGTTCCGCCCAACGCGTACGTCACCATCCCGGTCGGAAACAGCCTCACGTTCGGCGTCGGCGTCATGACACCGTATGGTCTCCGGACGAACTGGGAAGATCCATGGGTGGGACGCTTCGTTTCGAAAGACGCGAGCATCAAAGTGGTCTCCGTCGAGCCGGCGCTGGCCTGGCAGACTGCCGATGGCCGCTTCGCGATCGGCGCCGGCGCGGAGTATCGGCGCGCACACATCATCCTGCAGCGCAACAACGCTCCGACCGGCTCGGGACTCAATCCATTCACCGGCCGCATCGTCGACGTCGCGAACGTCTATCTGAACAGCGACTGGGACTCGGCGTGGGGCTTCAACGTCGGCGCTCTCTTCAAGTCGGATAAGTTTCGTATCGGAGCGTCGTATCGATCCGACATGGACATCGACTTCAAGGGCGATGCGACGTTCACGCAGATCCCTACCGGCAACGCGCAGCTCGATGCGATCGTCAGGGCGGGCTTACCGCCGAATCAGGGCATTGCGGCGACGCTTCCGTTCCCGGCCACAGCGATCGTCGGCCTGGCTGTGACGACGATTCCGAACACCGACGTCGAATTCGATTTCACGCACACGACATGGAGCCGTTTCAAGACGCTCGACATCGTGTTCGCGCAGACGCCGCGGGTGAATCTCAGCCGGCCGCAGCTCTGGAACGATACGAACTCTTATCGCATCGGCGTCAACCACGCCGCAACGCCTGACTGGGACGTGCGCTTCGGATTGGTATACGACGAAAATCCGCAGCCGGTCGAAGCGGTCAGTCCGCTGCTCCCCGATGCCGATCGTGAGGGCGTCTCGTTCGGCGTCGGTCATCACCGCGGTCCATGGATCATCGACGGAACCGTCTTCGTCCTGCATTTCAAGACGCGCGGGACCGAAGGACGCAGCGGCGAAGGATTCAACGGAACATACAAAACGAATGCAACTCTGCTGAGCTTCAACCTCGGCTACAGGTTCTAAGGAGAAACCTCATGAAGAGCTTTTCGAGACTTGCAGCGGTAGTCGTGCTGGCATTGTTGATTGCGGCGCCGTCGTTTGCGGCACGCGGCAGAGCGGACTTCACCGTGTTCGTCGCCATCGGCGACAGCTACGGCGCAGGATTCGAGAATGGCTCGCTCAACGCGAATCATCAGCCGTTCAGTTGGCCGGCCATCATCGCGCGGCAGGCTGGCGTGAAAGATTTTCAGCAGCCGCTGGTCAGTTTCCCGGGCATCGGCAATGAGCTGCAGCTCGTCGATGTGATCTCGTATCCGCCGGTCATTCTGCCGGCGCCAGGAGCAGCCGGTCAGCCGACGAATCTGAATCTCGCCCGGCCGTACAACAATCTGAGCGTTGTGGGAGCAACGGTCACCGACGTGATCACGCTCAAGGGCAACGAACAGAATCCCACAACGACGGCGGCGCGGTTCGCGCAATTCGTGCTCCGTGGATTGGGTACTGAGGTCGAGCAGGCGATCGCGCAGCATCCGACATTCATCGCCATCTGGATCGGCGGCAACGACCTTCTCGGCGCCGCGCTCGCCGGCACGCCGCGAGGGCTCACACCGACGGATACATTCCGCGCTTCGTACACCAGGATGCTCGATGCGCTTGTCGCAGGTGCGCCCGATGCCGGTATCGTCGTCGGCAACCTGCCGGCGAATGCGGCGGCGTTGCCGATTCTGAGTACGCTACCGCCGGTCCTGATCAATCCGCAGACGCGACTGCCGGTCCTTCTGCCGAATGGTCAGCCGATCTTCTTCATCGCCGATCTCGGCGGCGGCACGATCGGACAGCTCACGACCGGCAGCGCGGTCCTTCTCCCCTGCTCGTCGGCGATCGCGACCGGCTTCGGAATTCCGGAGGCGCTGAAAGCCGATCCGCGCTTCGCCAGTCTGCCGAACATCGGCAAGCCGTTGCCGGATGCCTGCGTGCTCACGACGGCGGAAATCGCGCAGTTCGTCGCGCGCGCGGCCGAGTACAACCAGGTCATCAGCGATGCGGCATCTTCGCGCAACATCCCTGTCGCCGACATCAAGGGACTGTTCGATCGATTCCCGGCGGGCGTTCAGATTGGTCCGTTCACGTTCAGCTCCGCGTACATCACCGGCGGCATCTTCAGTCTCGACGGCTTCCACCTGACGGACCTCGGTTACACGCTGTTCGCGAATCAGTACATCCGCACGATCAATCAGGCGTACGGAACACACATCCCGGTCGCGCCGATCACGACGCTCCTCGCCAACAACGGCGCGTTCTTCCCCGAGCAGCAGATGAGATCGGGGAACGTGTTCATGGAAGGGATGGAGTGGACGATCAGCGACGAGGCCGCGGCGATCATGCTGCGGTTCGCCTCGCCGGTGCCGTCACGAAGACTACACGCGGCCTCGCATTAACCCCTCTCCCATTGGGAGTGGGTGGCGCGAAGCGGAGCGCCGGGTGAGGGGCTGCCCCTCATCCGCCGCTGCGCGGCACCTTCTCCCGGCGGGAGAAGGAAAAGCGGCTACGTGCCCGCCGGTCTTCCGCGCGGAGACGGTCGCGAGATGTCGATCATCGCCATCCGCTCCTTCTCGTCGTACCAGCAGTGAAAGCGTTTGATGCCGGGAACTTCGATCTCATAGAACCGAAAAAAGCTCGGCACGTGCAGTGAGGTCGACTTGTCACTCTGACGGATCTTCGCGGCCCCTTCTTCTTTCTTGTCGAGAGGCTTGATGCCGATCACTTTCCGCTTCTTGTCGTAGTAGAGATTTGCGCTCACTTTTCCGCGCAGCCGGAGCATGCTGGCCACGGGCGAAGGAAGCCGGATCAGACGCGATTGAACGATTGTCGCCGAAGCGGGGAACCGCTCGAACTCCGGCTGTGGATCCCACTTTTCAAATCCCATTCTCCGACTCCTCACCCATCACATGGACCACGCTGGCGTACGCTCTACGATCATAAAAAGCCGAATCTTTTTGTCAACAATTAATCGCACTGTTTGGCCTCCGAAAAACGTGACCCGAGGGACGCCTATTCTACGGTTATTTGAAAACAATACGTTATTTTCGCCGTCCTTTACTCCGTCTCTATATGCATAACTGAAATGATCCGAACCATTTACGTGCGGAAATATGCGCGGTCCAAAGCGCGGTACTGGACGGCCTCAGCCACATGGCCAGCCTCGATGCTCTCGGCGCCTGCCAGGTCGGCGATGGTTCGGGACACCTTGAGGATGCGATCATGTGCCCGCGCCGATAATCCGAGTCGATCGATGGCGCAGGTGAGGAGTTTGCGCGAGGGGACATCGAGCTCGCAGCAGCGGCGCATGTGTCGCGTCGTCATCTCGGCGTTCGATTGGATGTGTGCGCGGCGGAATCGCTCGCGCTGGATCTGCCGCGCTGTTTCGACTCGCGCGCGAATCGCCTCCGACGATTCGCCGGGATCGGTCGCGGTGATCTCATCGCTCGTCAGCGCGGCCACCTCGACCTGCAGATCGATACGATCGAGCAGTGGGCCGGAGACTTTCGCCAGATAGCGCGAGATCTGTGGGGGTGTGCAGATGCATTCGCGCCGAGCGTCGTTGAAGAACCCACATGGGCATGGATTGAGAGCCGCGGCAAGCGTGAAGCGCGCGGGATAAGTCACCGTGCGCGCGGCGCGTGCGATCGTGACGATCCCGTCCTCCATCGGTTGGCGCATGGCTTCGAGCGTCTCGCGCCGAAACTCCGCCAGCTCATCGAGGAATAGCACGCCGTGATGCGCGAGACTCACTTCTCCCGGCCGTAGCGGGGTCCCTCCGCCGGCGAGACCGGCGGTGGAGATCGTGTGATGCGGCGCGCGGAATGGTCGCCGCGTCAGAAGTCCGCTCCCCGGCGGCAAGGTTCCGGCGACGGAATGAATCTTCGTCGTGACGATCGCTTCGTCGAGCGCGAGCCGCGGCAAGATCGACGCGAGCCGTTTCGCCAGCATCGTCTTTCCCGATCCGGGAGGACCGATCATCATCACGTTGTGCCCGCCGGCCGCGGCGACCTCGAGGGCTCGCTTCGCCTGCGCCTGCCCGCGAACATCGCTGAAGTCGGCGCCGTCGCTTGCGCACTCGACGAGTGGCGATGAGAGGGTTGGCGCGATCGGCGCCTCGCCGCGTAGATGGGCGAGGAGCGCGACCAGATTCGCTGCGCCGACGATGCGCGTCGTCTGCACAGCGGCCGCTTCATTTGCATTGGCGGCGGGGACGATCAATTCACGGATCGAGTCGTCGCCCGGCAGCGCCGCGGCGATCGAGAGCGTGCCGCGGATGGGCGTGAGTGTGCCATCGAGCGATAGCTCGCCGACGAAGACTCGCCCCGCGACATGCTCGTCGCGCAGGAACTCCAACGCGTGAAGAATGCCGATGGCAATCGGCAGGTCGAATCCCGAACCCTCCTTCCGCACGTCGGCCGGAGAGAGATTGACCGTGATGTACCGCGGCGGAAGATAAAGACCGCAGTTGTGCAGCGCCGAACGGACACGCGAATACGACTCGCGCACCGCGGCGTCGGGAAGTCCGACCAGAGTGAAGCCAGGCTGCGCCGTCCAACCGTGGCCGCCATCGACTTCGATGATGATCCTTACAGCATCAATTCCGAGTGTCGCTGCACTCCATACCTTGGCAAGCATGGCGAAGCGACCCTGCGGAAGTCCCGCGCCGAGGCTACCTCGGATCGCATGAGGTGGGCAATACTTCCAACATGCGTAGATTCATGCTCATCATTCTCTTTGCCATGCCGATGTTCGGGCAGACACCCCTCCCGTCGGTGAAGCTGTCTCCAGATCTCGATCGCGTGCTTCGCGATTACGAGAGCGCCTGGCGAGGACACGATCCCGATGCGCTCGCCGCTCTCTTCGCCGAGGACGGATTCGTCCTCTCGGACACGAAGCCGCCCGTGCGCGGACGAACGGCGATCCGCGAGGCCTACGCGCGCGCCGGCGGACAACTCGCGCTGCGAGCGCTCGCGTACGAGACAGAAGGACCCGTCGGCTACATCATCGGCGCGTTCGGACGAACAGAGGACGGTCCGGATGCCGGCAAGTTCATCCTCGCTCTGCGCCGTGCGAAGGACGGTCGTTGGATGATCACGGCAGATATGGACAATTCCAGCCGCAAGCGGGAGGGTCATTAATGCGCATCGCAGTCCCGCACAACACAACGCGCGCAAAAGCGCGGCAGATCGTCGAACAGAAGCTGATGAATCTGCAGAAGCAGTACGGGCATTACGCCAACGACATCGATCATCAGTGGCAGGGCGACACGCTGCACTTCGGATTCAAGGCGAAGGGGATTCACGGCAAGGGGACCGTGGAAATCACCGACACCGACATCATCGTCGATGGGAAGCTACCGTTGATTGCGAAGCCGTTCGAGTCGCGCATCCGGAGCACCGTGGAGCGCGAAGCGGAGTCAATGTTCAGAGTGTAGCGGCCGATTTCTGAATCGGCCAGCCGGTTGAGGAACCGGCCGCCACACTAGTTTTTCTTGAAGATCTTCTTCAGGGCGTCGACATTCGGGTTGACGAACAGGCGCCCATTGACTTCGAGCGCCGGATCGGTTCCGAGATGCACGGTGTGCGACTTCGCGTCTTCGGCGCGCACCAGCTCGTGTTCGACGTGAAACTGCCTCAGAAATCCTGCGATGAGCGTTGTCTTCTGTTTTCTTGTTCCGGGGAAAAACTTGACAGTCATTCCTCCCCCTCCTCTTCCACCCGGGATTTCAACAATTGGACCGAGCAGAAGAGACGGTAGACCTCACCACACCGGATTGTCAAATAACGTCGTGAGGGTCACAAAGTAGGTTCTTGGTAGGTCGTGCGTCTCGTCACGGTGGCGGCTGGGAGAGAGACCGAAATTCCGCTCTGTTCAAGGAGAAATGATGAAACTCTCTCTCGCCGTCGTTCTTGTGTTCGCATGCATCGGCATGACCGCGGTCCCGCTCTACGCTCAGACACCGATCGTGATCGATGGTCAGTTCGACAAACTGGAATGGATCTCGGCGACGCAACACTCTTTCACGGTCAATCTGCCGGGTGGCGGAACGACCAACGGAGAGCTGTACGTCACCAACGACGCCGCGAATCTCTACTTCTGCGTCAGGATTCAAGAATCGTTCATCAGCCCCGCCGAGACTGCGATCATCAGTCTCGACGCGAACGGAGACGGCATTCTTTCCGTCGGAGACGACGAGATCGTGGTCAGCACGGGCGGGTACTGCTGGAGCCAGAAACAGTTCGCCGATACGGTTCGCTACAATCCCGGCAAATCTTGTCCGAGCGGATTGTGCAGCGCGCTCGACACGGCCCTCGGCGGCACCTCCGACGGCAACGGCGCCGTCGGAAGTGATGGCGTCTGGACGACGTACGAAATCTGGCATCCGCGCGCCGGCGCCGATTTTATGAACGATGTTCAATGGCCGAAGGCCGGCGAGGTGGTCGGCATCGCCGTATCCGCTGCCCTGCTCGATGCAAACAACAACGGTGTGTGGACGTTCTATCCGGCTCCGTTCCTTTTCACGACGTACACGATTCAGTAATCGTTCAGGCGACTTCTTCTTCGCGATACTGAATCTCGTAGAGCCGGCGATAGAGGCCTTCGGTCGCCATCAGCTCCTCGTGCGTACCACGCTCCCGGATCTCACCGTGGTGGAAGACGAGGATGCAGTCGGCGGAGCGGATCGTCGAGAGCCGATGCGCGATCACGATCGAGGTCCGGCCGCTGAGCAGCGTCTCGATCGCCTCTTGAATCAAACGCTCGGTCTCTGTGTCGATCGATGATGTCGCTTCGTCGAGGATGAGCACCGGCGGATCGAAGGCCAGAGCGCGCGCGAACGACAGAAGCTGCTTCTCGCCGACGGAGAATCCCGCGCCGCGCTCGCGGACTTGCGCTGTGTACGTGCCGGGCAGTCGCGAGATGAAGCGATCGGCCTGCACCCGCAATGCGGCAGAGCGGATCTGTTCGCCCGAGATCGTCGGATCGCCGAGCGAGATGTTCTGGGCGACGTCGCCGGTGAAGAGGAAGAAGTCCTGCTGCACGATCGCGAACAGACGGCGGAGCTTCGTCAGACCCATTTCGCGAATGTTGATGCCGTTGATGAGAATCTCACCACGCTGCGGCTCATAGAAGCGGAGCAGTAGCGCAGTGACCGTGGTCTTGCCCGCGCCCGTGTGGCCGACGAGCGCGATGCGCTCGCCGCGCGTCACGCGGAACGAAACGTTTTTCAGTACCCACTCTTCACCGTTATAGGCGAACCAGACGTTGCGGAACTCGATCGTCTCGAGCGGTCCCACCTCGAGATCGCCGCTGTCCTCGATCTTCACCGGCGTGTCGAGCAGCTTGAAGACGCGTTCGCTCGCCGCCATCGCCGCCTGCAGGATGTTGTATTTCTCGGAAAGGTCGGAGATCGGCTCGTAGAAGCGCTGCGCATATTGGAAGAACGCGACGAGCGCGCCCACCGAGAGCGTGCCCTGGATCACCTGACCGCCGCCGTACCAGACGATCAGCGCGATGCCGACGGTCTCGATCAGCTCGATCACCGGATAGAAGACCGCGTAGTAGAAGATCGAGTCGATGTTCGCATCGCGGTGGCGCACATTCAGCTTGTCGAACTTCTCCGCCTCCTTCGCTTCGCGATTGAATAGCTGGACCGTCGCCATTCCGGAGATGTGCTCCTGCAGAAACGCGTTGATCGCAGCGATTCGGGCCCGCACCTGACGATAAGTAATCCGAGCACCGCGCCGGAACCAGATCGACACGAGCAGGATGAACGGCGTGATCGAGAAGAGCACCAGCGCCAGCCGCCAGTTCATCCAGAAGAGAACGCCGACGATCCCGGCGAGCACGAAGATGTCGCCGAAGATCGCCACGAAGCCGGCGGTGAACAGTTCGTTGAGCGCATCGACGTCGGTCGTCACTCGCGTCATGAGCCGCCCGACGGGATTGCGATCGAAGAATTGCACGTCGAGCCGCTGCAGATGGCCGAAGATCTCTTTTCTCATGTCGTACATCACATACTGACCCATGAGATTCATCAGGATCATCTGCGTGTAGAGGACCGCGAAGCCGCCGACGAGCGTGAACACATAGAGAGCCGCGGCGATGTTGATTCCGGTCCAAGGATCGAAATTCAGTCCGTGCGCGGCCAGCCAGTCGCCGATCATGCCGCTGACGCCCAGCGGATGCGATCCGCGCAGCGGCTTCACATAGAGATCGATGGCCACCGCGGTAATGGCGGGGCCAGCGATCTCGAAGAGCGACGACACGATGATGAGAAAGGCCGAGAAGCCGGCCCGCATTCGATACGGTCTCAGATACTTGAACAACCGCATCGTCAAATGCGGATCGAACGCCTTCGCGCCCTTCTCCTCTTCGTGTCGCTCGAAAATCTCAGCCACTACGCAATTTCCTCCAGCTCTGCCTCGATCGTCTGCCGGCGGTAGAGATCGGCGTAATAGCCGTCCTTGTCGAGCAACGACACGTGCGTGCCTCGCTCCACGATCGCGCCTTCTTCGAGCACGATGATGTGATCGGCGTCCTTCACCGAAGAAACGCGATGCGAGACGATGAGAACTGTCCTCCCCTTTCTGACCTGGCGCAGCGCGCGCAGGATCCGCTCTTCGGTTGCCGTATCGACGGCGCTCAGCGAGTCATCGAGGATCAGAATCGTCGGCTCGCGCACGAGCGCGCGTGCGATCGCCGTGCGCTGCTTCTGACCACCCGACAGCGTGATGCCGCGCTCGCCGATCATCGTTTGCAGCCCCTGCGGAAACGTCGCCGCGTCGTCAGCGAGACCGGCCAGGTCCGCGGACTCGTCGATCTCTTCATCCGACGCATCGGCGCGACCGAAGCGGACGTTCTCCGCAATCGATTCGGAGAACAGAAAGCTCTCCTGCGGCACCACACCGATCCATTCGCGAAGCTGGCGCTGCGGAATCGTGTCGATCGGTCGTCCGTCGATGAAGATCGTGCCCCGCGGCGGCTCGAACGTGCGCGTGATCAGCGACAGCAGCGTCGACTTGCCGCTCCCGGTGCGACCGACGATCCCGATCGTCTGGCCGTGATGCACGCGGAGATTGATCTCCTTCAGCACAGGTCTTCCGTCATAGGAAAACGTGAGATGCCGGATCTCGAGATCGCCGCGAATCGGTGCCCCGACCGGCGTTCCATCCTCCGGCAACACCTCCGGCTCAACCACCCACACTTCGTGCAGTCGCAGCATCGAAGCCATGCCGCGCTGAAAGAGATTGATGACCCATCCGAGTGCGATGAGCGGCCAGATCATCCGTCCGAGGTAGAACTGGAAGGCGACGAAGGCACCGATGGAGAGCTGGCCGGCGATGATGCGGCGGCTGCCCATGAAGAAGATGATCACGAACATCACGCCGATGAGCCCGTGCAGGATCGGATAGAACGTCGCGCTGAGCTTGATGACTGACCGGTTCTTATCGACGTAGATCCGGTTCATCCGTTTGAAGTTCTCGATCTCGTTCTGCTCCTGTGTGAAGGCGCGTATCACGCGGACACCGGACAGGTTCTCCTGCACGCGCGCGGAGATGTCACCGAAGTAGTCCTGCACGTCCTTGAAGCGGTCGTGGATGCGCTGGCCGAAGAATTTCGCGAGACCGGCGACGATCGGGACGGCGATGAGTGCGGTGAGCGCCATCTCGCGATCGATGCGCATCATCATGAGGAACGCGCCCACGACGACGAGCAGCGACGACGTCGAGTGCATCACCGCCGGCCCGACGAGCATGCGCACCGACGACAGGTCGTTTGTCGCGCGCGACATCAGATCGCCGGTGCGCTGGTCCTGGTAGTACTGCAGCGGGAGCTTCTGCAGGTGCGCGTAGAAGTCGTTGCGCATGTCGTATTCGACGCGCCGCGACGCGCCGATGATGATCGAGCGCTGCAGATACAAGAACAGACCTTCGAACGCTGCGGCGGCGATGAGCAGGAGTCCATAGTGGACGAGCGTCTGTCGCGTGACGGCTTTCGCCAGCTCGTTGACCGCATTTCCGATGATCATCGGTTTCACCAGCGAAAACACCGCGGAGGCGATCACGCAGAGCCCGCCGAGGATCAGTGGGACTTTGTATCGATCGAAGTAGTGAAGAAGACGGCCGGTCGGAGTCATGAAGAAAACATTCTATCGATCGCGCAACGGCATTCGCTTCATCTCCTGCAACGCGATCCGCAGCACGGAAGCAAGCGTGAATCCGGGAGGAAACGCGTGCGGGATGCGGATGCCGGCGCCGGAGAGCTCGAGGAAATCGAGCGGCGGCTTGCGCCTCGCCAGAACGAACAACAATTTGCGCGGCAGGTCTTCCCGATCGTCAGCGTTGAGATGCAGCGGCTGCAGGTAATAGCCGAAGTGCATCTCGCGCGGCGTCGCTGTTCCACCGGAGAACTCCGGAAGGGTGACGCTGAGCGTGAGCGCGCCGAAGACCCAATTCTCTTGCGCAAACTCGGCGCGCCAATGGTCTTCGTCTGATTCGGTCAGATGCTCTAGTCGCACGAAGTTATGCTCGGAGCACGGCGAAGCCCGGGACATCCGAATATCCAAGAATCGCCTCGTCCGACGTGAGAAGTTGCCGCCCTTCGGCGATGGTCTGGGCGATCAGCATGCGATCGAACGGATCGCCATGGCGGTCGGGCAGACCAGACCAGACCATGTCGAACACGGCAGACAACCCAGACCATGTCGAATACGACCGAGGTTCTTCTTGATTGCGATTTCCCACAGCGAGGCGGCGCTGACCGCGACGCTGTTTCGGCGGAGGCGATCAGATCACGCGAAGATTTTCGAAGCCGGCGATCGCCGGCCACCCACCAGAGGGCGACGTGCGTATCGAGCAGGATCTTCATGGCTCATCGCTCTGGAAGAGGTCGGACGGGAGGGGCTCGTCAAAGGTACGCCGGACGCGAATGCGTCCACGAAGCCGCCCTGGCTTGCGCGCAGCACGTTTTTGTTTCCATGCGACGAGACGAGCGACCGGTCGCCCCGCTCGGGCGATGATGATCTCGTCTCCTTCGAGTGCCCGGTCGATGAGCTGCGACAATCGCGTCCTGGCCTCGCCGATGTTGACCTGTTGGGAATTCCGAATCATTGCGACATACGCCGCAAGCCTTCCACGATCTCGTCGAGCTTCGTCTGATGAAACTCATTCACGCGGCGCTGCAGCTCGGCTTCGGGCGTAGTGGAGAGATCTTCGGTATAGACCTTCTTGAGCGCGCCGCCGAGGTAGACCTTCGTCTCGATGCGCCAGTTCGGATTCGGAAAGAACTCCGTCTGCACCGTCAGTTTTTTCGGACCCACGTCGACCGCGTCGAGGCGGCCCATGGGCGGATTGGCGAGATCAGCCACCACTCAACTCCGGCGCACACTCCGGCGGCACTTCGCTTCAGCGCGCGACTCGATCTGCCGCACCCGCTCGCGTGAGAGACCGAGGATCTCGCCGATGTCCCGCAGCGTGAGCTCGTCGTCCTGAAGCACGCCGTAGCGCAGCTTGAGAATCGTCTTCTCCTCGAGCGTCAGCTCGTCAACTGCGCGCTGTACTGCTCCCTGCTGGAGAAGCATGTTCAGCGACGGCAGTCGTCGGGCGTCGATCTGCGATGTCATTCCCGGAGAGAGATCGCCGAGCTCATCCCAGAACCGCTGGGCGGCTTTTTCGTTCGGATTCGTGTAGAGGAGAAGCACCGCGAGCTCGCTCTCGCTGATCGAAAGCTTTTCGCAAATCTTGGTCTTCGCAGCATCCAAAACGGCGGCCACGTTTTCGCGCGTACGGTTGAGAAAGTCGGCGACCTCGGCGACGCGCTTCGGCACGTTGTCGCTCACTCCGTGGCGCAGCGTCAGCACGAGCCGCTCTTTCGGCGAGAGCACCGAGATATGCGCGAGCAGCTCCTCGCGGCGCGACTGCTCCTGCATCTCGTCTTCCGCCGATGGGATCGTCGTCTGCTCGATGACGTCTGCGAGCTCGGTGTGCGACTCATCGTCGAGCTCCGCATTCAGCGAGAAGTTGTCCGTGTTCGCGTGCATCAACGTCTGCACTTCCTTCACCGTGACGCCGAGCTCAGTCGCCAGCTCTTCCGGTGTCGGCAGCCGCGTTCCGTCGGTCATCGATGCCGAGATGGCCTTCTCCAGCCGGTACATGAGGTTGGCGCGCTTCGGCGGCAGGCGGAACGCGCCTCCCTGCTCCGACAGTGCGTGCAGGATCGCCTGCCGGATCCACCACACCGCGTAGGTGATGAATTTGACGTTCTTGTCGGGGTCGTACTTCTTCGCGGCGTGGATCAGACCGATGTTCCCCTCATTGATCAGATCGAGGAAGAGCACGTGCGCGTTGCGATACCGCTTCGCGTACGAGACGACGAAACGCAGATTCGCTTTGACCAGCTCTTCGAGGGCGGCCTTGTCGTTCTCCTGAACGCGCCTGCCCAGCTCGCGCTCGCGCTCGGGAGTGAGTCGAGGGATCTTGGCGATCTCCTGCAGGTAATGATTCAGAAGATCGTACGAATCGTCGCGTTCTTCGTAGCGGGCCATTTCGGAGAAGGCCCGATTCTACTACCGTCAGCGCCGCGCGACGAGCGCGACCGATCGAGGATTTTCGTCCAGGCAGCGCGCGACGACGTCTGGATCCACCACGACACGGACGAGCACCGTGTCATCGCCGTCGTTGGTCAAAATCACCAGCTCGAGATCGCCGCTCAGCGGGCGCGCGTAGATCAGCGTCGATTCGTGCTGTCGCCTTGAATGGACGCGCACGAGAGGCCTGAAATCGCGACCGACGCTGGTATTCATCAGCCGTTCCGCGTCGAGCGGGTCGAGCGATCCCCTTCCTTCGAACACAGCGAGCTGGATATCGTGCACCCCTTCGGGATGCGCGACGCGCACGATCGATCGAGCCAGGCCGAAGAATGGGATCCATGTCGAGCGGCCGAGGCGTGATTCGAGGGCGTAGACGAGATCGTCGAAGCCGGCCTGCGCGGGAGCGGCGAGCAGCAGCGCGAGAAGCGCAAATGCGAGGCGGCGGCTCATCATCTCTCCTTCCGTTCCTTCGAGATCTTCGGGATGCCGAACTGCCCTTCGAGATCGGCCAGCCGGTCGAGATCGATCGACCCCACGATGTTGACGATCGTCAGTTCGCGCGGTTCTGCCGAGATCACGACGAGGCCGGTGATGGCATCGCCGCGCGTCTGCGTGTAGATCTCCACGTTCTCGCGCGTCCGGCTGCGGACGTTGACGATTTTGTTCCAGTTCGTCCCGAGCTGCGAGCGCACGCGATCGACGACGCTGCGGTCGTATTCTCCTTCACGATCGAACTCATAGCTGCGCACGTAGATCCCTTCGAGCTTCTGGATCATGTCGCGGACAGTGCGCTCGTCCCGATCGTCCGAGAGAAACTTCGAGGCCAGTCGGAGCATGCGCGCATCGAGGGTTACGGTGACTTCTTCTGCCGCGCGTTCCGACAAGCCGGGGAAGTCGAGGTTGATCTGTTGCGCCGACGCGGGTAGCGCCAATGCGGCCATGAACAGCCAAACCAATGATCGTTTCATGCGATCGACTCCTTCAGTGTCCAATTCCATGGACCTGAGTCTGTGCGTAGCGAACTTTCGATCCAGCGATATGAAGCGCGAGCAAGACTTTATCGCGGGCGCGCTCGCCGGCAATTTCATATGCGGTCCAGGCTCCAAGCAGCGCCGTAAGCATGATCGCAGCGGCAGCAGCGCGCAGTGCCCTCTCCCGCTTCGCGGGAGAGGGTGGCGCGGCGCGCCGGGTGAGGGTCCTCTTGATCACTCGCGACGCAAAGCCCGCCGGCGGGTTCTTCGGTCGCAGTGCTGTTCTCAGTTGTTCTTCGAGATCCATCAGTGCTCTCCCAGTTTGCGCCGCAACGTCTGCAGCGCTCGATGCAGATGGCTCTTCACCGTGTTGACGGGCAGGTCGACGATGCTGCAGATCTCGGACGGATCGAGGTCTTCCTGATAACGAAGCGTCACGATGACGCGTTGCATGTCCGGCAGCTCGGCGATCATCCGGCGGAGCTTGCGATCGAGCAGCGGATCGGCGGCGCGATCATTCGACTCCACTTCGATCGATTCCAGCGGTACGGGTCGAAGCAATCGCGAATGTCGCAACTG
>DASYUK010000019.1:0-5035 GCA_036001325.1 Thermoanaerobaculia bacterium | reverse complement strand
ATCGCCGGCAACGTCACGACCGGCGCAGGCGACAAGTTCGTCACCGACGTGCGCGTGTTCAATCCGTCGGCCACGAACAAGGCTGTCGCGCTCGTCGAATATCTCGTCTCCAGCACCGGCGGCAACACGAACGCCACCGCCTCGAAGACGCTCGAGATTCCGCCGCGCGGTGAGGCCGTGCTGGACGACGTGACCGGTCCGAACGGTCTGAATTCGACCGGAACCACCGGCGCGATTCGCATCACGAGCAATGTTGGCCTGCTCGCGTCGTCGAACATCTTCAACGATCAGCGCGGTGCGACTCCGAACCGGGGAACGTTCGGTCAATTCGTTCCGTCGATCGCGCGCGGTAACGCGTTGCGCAAGGGAGTCATCCTGCATCTCGCGAACAAGACGCGCGATATTGCCAATCCCAGCGGCTTCCGCACGAACCTCGGATTTTTCAATCCGAACCAGACCGCGGTGACCGTAGCGATGACACTGCGCGACGCGGCGGGAACTTCACTCGGAACGGCCACAGTCGGCCTCGCAGGCTGGTCGCAGCAGCAGAACGCGATCACGGCCTATTTCCCGAGCGTCGATCTGAGCAACGCTTCCGGGCTCACGGTCAGCTTCGATGCTTCGCTGCCGATTCACGGCTATGGCGCCGTCAACGACAACGTCTCCGGCGACTCGATCCTGGTTCCGGCGCAGGCCGATACACCGTAGACTAGCGTCATCGTCGTACGAATCCTCGGCCGCTTCCTCCGCGAGCAAGTGCTCGAGGTGGGAGCGGCCGCTGCAGCCGCAGCATTTCTCCTCAGCGGCCGCGTAACGGTTCGCGCGGCGGCGCGCGCGATCGACTTCGACGTCCTTCTCATTCTCTTCGCGCTGTTGATCACGGTCGAGATCCTGCGCGAGTCGGGCTATCTCGATCTCATCGTCGAGCGCACCGTCGCGCGCTTCAGTGACACAAGGCCCTTCGCGGCGATGATGATCGTCGTCTCCGGCGCGCTGGCGATGCTCGTGACGAATGACGTGGCGCTGTTCGTCGTCATTCCGTTCACGGTCCTCGCCGGCCGGATCTCCGATTTCGATGTCGAAGACGAGATCGTCTTTCAGGTCATCGCCACGAATCTTCTGGGATGCCTCACACCGCTCGGCAATCCGCAGAATCTTTTTATCTACCATCGCGCCGGCTGGGGCGCCGGCCGCTTCATCACGACGATGCTGCCATTCGTGGCCTGGAATGCCTGCGGTCTCCTGATCGCAGTCTTTCTCCTCAAGCGGTCACAGAAGATCGAAGCGGAGCGCGTCGAATTACCGCCGCGCGACCGCGTAGAGGCTGTCGCCGGCGCGATCTGCTTCGTGCTCGTCGTCCTCGAGATCGCGCGCGTCGCACCGGCGTGGTTTGCTGCAGTTGCGGCGGCGATCGCCGGCATCGCGATTCTCCGCCGGCGCATCTTCACGATCGATCTGTCGATCATCCCGCTGTTCTTTTTCGCGTTCATCGTCGTCGAAGGCGTGCGTTCGTTCGACGTCGCTTCGCTCTGGCGCGGAAGCATCTACATCGTTTCGATTCTGCTGTCGCAGTTGATCTCGAACGTGCCCGCAACCGTTCTCCTCACGCCGTTCGCCGAGCCGCATTGGCGCGATCTGCTCTACGGCGTCAGCGCCGGGGGGTGCGGGACGATCATCGCGTCACTTGCGAATCTGCTCGCCTGGCGCATCTACGTGCGCGAGTCGAATCGCGATCGCGCGTTCTTCTGGCGCCTGACGGCGATCAACTTCGCGTTTCTGGCGTGGGCCGGAGTGGGCGGGTGGTGGCTTCTCCGTCACTTCGCTTGAGCAAGACTTCGATCGCGCGCTGCGCGAAACTCATCGCCCGCGATCCAATTCGGCATCGTCGCCGCGTTCGCCGCATCCCATCCGAGCCAGAAGCCGAGCTGCGCCATCTGCACCGCGGACGACCAATCCCATTTCGGATCAAACTCGTCGCTCGGCTGATGATAGTGATTGGCGCGGTAGTCGTCCGAGAGTTTTCGTCCGTAATCGGCCGGCTTGCCGATGATGTCGTGGCCCTGTCCGATCGAAAACGCCGGGATGCCCGCCTTGGCAAAGCTGAAATGATCGGAGCGATAGTAGTGCCCCTGCTCTGGATCCTGATCGGGCACGATCTTCAAACCGAGTGCGTTCGCGACGCGCTCCGCGGTCGGATGGAACGTCATGCGCTCGACGCCGATCATCGTCACGCTGCCGACCTTGCCGAACTCGAAAACGCTGTCGTAGTTGATCGCCAGTGCGATGCGGCCGGCGGGAATCGTCGGATTCTCTCCGAACCACTCCGACCCGAGGAGCCCCTGCTCTTCGGCGGCGACGGAGTTGAAGATGATGCTGCGCTTCGGAGCCGGCTTCGTATTCGCCCAAACCCGCGCCATCTCCAGCAGGAGGGCGGTACCGCTGGCGTTGTCGATCGCGCCGTTGTAGATGCGATCGCCGGTCGCATCAGGAGTACCGATGCCGAGGTGATCGTGATGCGCGCTGTAGAGGA
Source organism: Thermoanaerobaculia bacterium (assembly GCA_036001325.1). Lineage (GTDB taxonomy): Bacteria > Acidobacteriota > Thermoanaerobaculia > Gp7-AA8 > Gp7-AA8 > DASVHS01. The sequence goes on along the minus strand of DASYUK010000019.1, from coordinate 2,505 downwards.
CCGCCTCGGCACGGAGCTTCGGATCGCTCCCCTCGAGTCGCGCGAGGACATTACGCGTGTCGAACGGTCGCAGGGTGCTCGTGAGGTTCGCGCTGAACTTCAATCCGAGCGGAACAGGCTTGAAGTCGCGTGACGCGGCCGCTTTTGTCAGCGCGGCGAGATCCTGACCCGCGGCGCGGAAGACGTCGTTGGCGATCTTCTCGGTGATCCATCCTTCGAAGCGCAGAGCATTCGCGCCGCGCTTCAGCCGCATGAACGAGGTCTCTTTTCCCCACGAATTGCGCACGACCTGCCAGCCGTAGCCGGCGGCTTCATTCGTGTGAATGAGGATCACCGCTTGCGCACCCTTGGCCGCGCCGATCTCGTACTTGTAGGTCCATCGTCCATAGTACGTGCGCGCCTTCCCTTTGAAGAGATCGGGCTCGCTCGCGTTCGCCGGCGGATCATCCACGAGCATGATCAGCGTTTTGCCGCGCACATCGATTCCCTTGTAGTCGTCCCAGTTGTATTCGGGCGCGACGACGCCGTGCCCGACGAAGATGGCGTCGGAATCGAGCGTGCTTATGGACTGCTGCGAAGTGTCGGTGCCGACGAACTCGTCTAGATACTTCAACGGTCCGACGACCGAAGCCGCGTCTTTCGTAAACGAGACCGAGCTCTTCGCCGAATCTAGAGTCACGCCGACGAGCGGCACTTTCTGAAAGTACGTTCCGTTCTCACCGCCCGGCTCGAGACCACACGACTGAAACTGCGTCGCGATGTACTCCTCGGCGATCGTGTCGCCACGCGTGCCGGGACCGCGACCTTCGAGAAGATCGCTCGCGAGAAACTTGTCGTGTGCTGCGATCGCGCCGGCGCTGAATGATTTCAGCGCGTGAGAAAGTTCGGACGGCACGTTGGCACCGATAGCGAGTGTGGCGAGGACCGCAATCGTGAGACGTTTCATGGCTGCGTAGAATAGACGAAAGGGTGTAGCGGCGCGCTTCAGCGCGCCGTCGGCGTGCTGCAGCACGCCGCTACACGTTCGGCGAGATCAAACAGATCGACGCCGACGACGAATGTCTGCGCATCCGTTGGGACTCGCACGCGTTGTCGCTGGCCATCGGACGCGAAGCGCGGAAATGGGCGGAGAAGATCCGCAATCCGAAGCCGCTTGCCGAGAAGCTGGGCGTGAAAGCGGGCCAGAAGATCTCGATCGCAGGAAAGCTCGATGCGAAGTTCATCAAAGAGTTGCAGACGCGAGGCGCCGATGTCGGTGCGCGTATGCGTCGCGACAGCGACATCATCTTCGTGGCCGTCGACAAGCGTGAACAACTGGACCGACTGCCCGGTATCAAGGAGTCGCTGGCGCCCGATGGCGCGATCTGGATCGTGCGGCCGAGGGCCACTCCCTCGATCTCCGACCGCGATGTCATGGCTGCAGCGCAATCGTCCGGCCTCGTCGACGTGAAGGTGGCGCGATTCTCGCCCACGCACACCGCCGAGAAGTTCGTCATCCCTGTAAAGGATCGCGATAAACATCGCAATTGAGGGTAGGGATAACGACCAAAAAATCACTCCTCACATGAGTGTCATACAAATTGATGGACCTCGATCCGGTTGTAGCGGTTCACCTGCCGCTGAGTGAGCGAGTGCTCGACCGACTTGGCGATATCCTCTTCGCAACAGACGAGATTCTCGACATGATCGCCACCCAGCGTCACTTCCCTGACGACACGACGCGCGACGTCGAGAAATCGGTGCGCAGTGTCTACAACCAGGTCAACGACCTGATGCAAAAGCTGTCTGACTGATTAGCGTCCTTCCTTCTTTCCTTACATTCCATTTATAGCCGTTGACTTTCTGAATCTCGCAACCAAACTTAACCTCGTTAGGTTTAGGAGGCATGATTTGGGACCGAGAGAGCGTCGAGTACGTGAGCGCGACGAAATCCGGGAAAAAATCCTCGACGCGGCTAGAGATCTTCTCGTCGGTGAAGGTTACGACGCGGTGACGATGCGCCGCATCGCCGAGAAAATCGAGTACTCCCCCACCGCGATCTACTTTCACTTCCGCGACAAGGAAGCGCTGCTCAAGCGGCTTTGCGAGCACGACTTCCTTTCCCTGCCGCGGCAGTTTCTGGCGATTCAGGAGATCGCCGATCCGATCGAGAAGTTGAAAGCGACCGGCAAGGCCTATCTGCAGTTCGGCATCGATTGTCCGCATCACTACCGGCTGATGTTCATGACTCCGCATCCGCCGATCACCGAGCACGAACTGGAAAAGAACAACCCCGAAGAAGACGCGTACGCGTTTCTCAAAGCGATCGTGGCGCAGGCGATTGCGGCGAAGCGTTTCAAGCCCGAATACAAGGATGTCGATCTGGTTGCGCAAACAGTGTGGGCGGGCGTGCATGGCGCCGTCTCGCTTCACATCGCGAAGTGCAACGACGACTGGGTCGACTGGCGTCCGCTCAAGAATCGAGCGGAAGTCATGATCGACGTCCTCGTCAACGGACTGGCGAGG
>DASYUK010000018.1:0-27381 GCA_036001325.1 Thermoanaerobaculia bacterium | reverse complement strand
GAGGGCGCGATCGGTGGAGACGGCACGCTTGTAAGGGCGATCATTCGCGGTCAGCGCATCGTAGATGTCCGAGACCGTCATCATCCGCGACTGAATCGGAATCTCCATGGCGGTCAGCTTGCGAGGATATCCGCGGCCGTTGAGCTTCTCGTGATGCGCGTAAGCGATGTCGGGAACGCTGCGCAGATCCTTCGTCCACGGAATCTTCTGAAGGAAGTGGAACGTATGCGTGACGTGGCTCTCGATCTCACCGCGCTCTCCGGCGTCGAGGTTTCCCTTGCGGATCGAGAGGATCCTCGCCTCCTCCGGATTGAGAAGAAGTCGTCGCTCGCCGCGAGCATCCTCGAACTCTCGCGTGGCGAGTTGCAGCAGATACTGGAAATCGCCCTCCGGCAGGACCGTCGGCTCATTCGATTGCGCGATGATCGTGAAGTCCCTCTGCAGCTTTTCGAGCTCCGCCGCGACTTCGCGATCGATCTTCGCGGCGAATTCGTCGAAGCCGTCGCCGCCGTTCCGAAGCAGGTAGTCGAGCTTGCGCTTGCTCCCCTCGTTCTCCACCGATTTCATCAGGAACTCGAAGCGGCCGCGGATCGACTCGAGCTGCATCGGATAGAGCTTCTTCTCCTTGACCAATACCTGCTCGCGAACGCCGACCTTTCCGAAGTCATGAAGCAGCGACGCGTAGCGCAGCTCGCGTACCTGGTCGAGCGAAAAGTGCACGTCGCGGTATTTGCCTTCGTCGACGCGATCGATCACTTTCGCCAGCTCGACGGTCAGATCGGCGACGCGGAACGAGTGACCGGAGGTCGTCGGATCTCGCTGCTCGATCGCCGTGACGGCCGCGGTGACGAAACCCTCGAACAGCCGCTCGATCGATTCGTAGAGGAGATTGTTCTCGACCGCAACCGCGGCCTGCCCTGAAAGCGACCGCATGATCTCCACCGTCTCCTGATCGAACGGAATCACCTCGGCGGGCACCGTCGCGGCGGTGAGCTTCCCCGGCGCGCCGACGCGCTTGCGGTTGATGAGCTGCAGCACTCCGATGATGTCGCCGACATGATTCGTCATCGGAAAGACGAGCAGCGACTTCGTCAGGTAGTGATTCTCCTCATCGAAGGAACGGTTGATCGTGTACTCGGCATCGGGCGGCTGATCATAGGCATCGTCGATGACGAGCGTCTCGCCGGTCATGGCGACGTATCCGGCCAGGCTCTTGCGCGTGATCGGCAGGACCCTTTCTTTGAAGGAGACGGCGATCGAGTCGTTCTGCGCCAGCTTCCAGCGAAGGACTTTCCCCTTACCGGGAATCTCTTCGAGGAGGTAGAGCGATCCGGCGTCGGCGCGCGACAGCTCGCGGGCCTTGCTCAGAATCATCGTCAACAGAACGGCGTGATCGCGGACCGTCGAAAGAGCGATGCCGACTTCGTTGACTTCCTGCAGCTCACGCGTGCGGTCGCTGAGCTGGCGCTCGAGCTGATCGGCGCGGACCTTCTGGTAGAGAAACTGATACGCCCGCTTGACGGAGCTCAACAGAACCGTCGGCGACGGGTTTTCCGGCAGATGCAAATAGACGTTCTCGTCGGTGAGCCACTTCGGCTGCTCGTCGAGACCGATGCCGACGACCGCGGTGCGGTTGTCGATTCTGAGGGATTTCGCGGCGCTGGCGGTGATGGCTTTGTCGACGAGAACAACGCGGAGAGTGGAACCATCAGGACCGACGGCTTCGAGGCTGCTGACGGGGTGAGGCGCAATCGATTCCCGCTCGAGCGCGTCCGCATACCGACCGATCGGAAAGTTTTCGGAATGAAGCAGTGTCAGCGTCTGCATGATGTCGCGCTGTTCGAAGCTCTTAGTCTTTCGTTACGCGGCGTGCAACCGCCGAGTGCGGGGCGATCTTCCAGCGGGGACCCAACCTGCACAGGAGTCGCGACGCACGACATTATTATGGCACCGTTACCGCCGGGCGGCGAGAATGTTGCTGAAATCACAGGTGTTCTCGCCGTGCGATTCGCAGCAGGAGGAGCCGTTGGCAGCATATACGACCGAGACGATCACGCCGCAGTATCACGATGCCATCGTGTCGTGGCAGAAGAACAACTTCCCGGAGCTGAAGTTCCTGCAGGACAACTGGTCGAAGTTCTATCCGACGCAGACGCCGTATCAATTGTTCGCGAAGGTCGGAAAACTGAATTCCGATCAGATTCTCTACGGACGTCAGGCCGGTCAGCCGCGTTACGAGCACGCCGGCGACATGGTCGGCAACATGTTCTACACCGCGCGCGACATCATCCGCGCGCAAGCGTCAACCGAGCTCGGCTCGATCCAGCAACATCGCCTCACTCTCGAAGAAGCGCCGACCGACGCGATGAAGATGGCCGTCCTCCGCATCATGGCCGAGGAGCTGCGGCACGGATATCAGATGTTCTGGGTCTTCGATCACGATGCCACATGGAAAAAACCGGGACATCCCGACGTGGCCAAGGACACGATGGACGAGCTGCTGGCGATGCAGCTCGGCAATCACGTCCTCGACGCCTTCAACATCCCGTTCAACAACTTTCTCGACAACGTGATCTTCGCGACGGTGATCGATCTCGTCGGCAAGTATCAGCTCGAGATGCAGCGCGTCTTCTCATACGCGCCGATGGGCCGCTCGATGGGTCCGATGCTCTCCGAAGAGGGATTCCACATCGGCTCCGGACGCGGGTTCCTGAAGGAGCTCGCCGTGAGCGCACTCAACGACAACGCGCGCTATTCGATCGAGGACATTCAGAAGACGATCAACGCCTGGGTGCCGCGCGGCGTGGAGATGTTTGGCAACGAGCGCGGCGGTGAGACCGCCATCGCGTTCGGTTTCAAGGACCGCAACAACGGCACCGCACAGCACGAGTATCACAACGAAGTGCGCGAGGTGATCGAGCTGGTCAACGTCGCCGTCGTTCAGGCGAAGCTCAAGGACATTACGGCACCCGATGCGCGCAGCCTCGTGCGCGAGGTGCAGGACACGGGCGAGACGATCAAAGGCGTTTCGCCGCGAGATCTCTTGTTCATTCCCGACGTGAAATTCTTCCGTGGGCGTGGGATCGAAGAGATCGTCTACATGCCTTACGACGCGCACGGGAATCTGATCACCGAGAACGGCAAGCCGATCACCGGCGAGCGCTACCTCGAGTATCTGAAGACTGTCATTCCCTCGCACTTCGTCAAGACGAAGGACTTTCAGAAGTTCCAGGACGGATTGTTGGGACGCGAAAGGCCTGAGGCGGGACGAAGTTACGGGTGGTGAGTCAGGTTCTGCAAGAAAACGCTTGTGCTACGCTAACTACCGCATGCGGTTTCGATTAGCGTTTGTCTTTCTCTTGCTTCTCACCTCCTGCGGAAAGTTAAACGAACTGCCTACCGGCCCCGGTGGCGGCGGCTCGCCGGTCGACCCGAATGCGACGTTCTCGCGTGTGAAAAGCGAGGTCTTCACCCCAACATGCTCCGCGGTCGGTTGCCACGGCACGATCGCTCCACAGGAGAGTCTGATCCTGACCGCTGACCGCGCCTATGCGCTGATCGTCAACGTCCGGTCGACCGAGAATCCTGCACTCAATCGAGTCGCGCCGGGCGATGCGTCGAATTCCTATCTCTACCGCAAGATCACGGGCGTCGGCATCACGGGCGATCGAATGCCGCTGGGCGGTCCGTTTCTCAGCGACGCGCAGATCGCGCTAGTGCGCGATTGGATCAGGAGAGGGGCGCCGAATGATTAGGTGGTTCGTCGTTGGTGGTTTCTGGTTGACCCTTGCAGCGGGTGCCTTCGCGCAGACAACCAATCAATACACGCCTGTCGCTCCGATTCCTGTCGGCGATATCCTTCTCTCACTTCCCTCATCCCACATCCCCGCTGCAAAGACGTGGGAAGTGAGGTTCACGCACCGTTTCAATCAATCGATCGATGCGGGGAACGCGCTGCACACGCTGTTCGGGCTCGACAGCGGCGCGAACACGGGGATCGGTCTCTCGTACGTCCCTCTCCGTGACGTTCAGATCGCGCTTCTGCGCACGAACACGCTCGAGACATACGAGGGATCGCTGAAGTATGTCGTCATGCAGCAGGCGCGCGTGATTCCCTTCACCGCGACGCTTCGCGGAGGGGTCGACTGGCGGAACGCGCGCGATATCGAGGACCGGGCCTCGTACTTCGCGCAGGCGATCGTCTCCCGGCAGATCGGCAGTCGTCTCGATCTATACGTCATACCGACGTACGTCACCGACGCCGGTCGCGTGGTCAGCGGAAGCACTTCTGCCGCGCTCTTCGATCACGCGTTCAACGTGCCGGTCGGTGTGGTGCTCATGATTCTGCCCGCGTTCAGCATCGTCGGTGAGGTCATCCCGCCCAATCACGATCTCCCCGACACGCTCAAAGCGGATCTCGGCTGGGCCATCGGAATCAAGAAAGCGATCGGCGGTCACTTCTTCGAGATCCTGCTGACGAACAGCAACGGCACGAGCACCGATCAGTACATCAGCTCGACATTCAATGGAGCGCCTCTGACTACGGGCGATTTGCGGTTAGGGTTCAACATCGAGCGACGGTTTGGGAAAGGCGCACGCAGATAGTCCTTAGTCGTTAGGTCGTTGGTCGTTAGTAGTCAACGACTAACGACTAAGGACTAAGGACTTACCGCTTGGCCGCCCCTTTGCACCTTTCACCGCTCAAATGCGTTGCCCGGAATGCAAGTCGATGAACCAGCCGAACGCGGCGGTCTGCGCCACTTGTGGACTGATTCTGCTCAAGGCCTCCGAACAACCGGCCGCGCAGGCGATGCTTGCCGCGGCGCCGCCGGCGCCCCAACGACGCGCAGAAGATTTTGCCGGTCAGAAGCGGCGCGCTGCCGATCACGCGACCGCGCATTGCCAGTTCTGCGATGGAACCATCGGGCCGAAGGCCGTCCGCTGCAAACACTGCGGCGAGATCACCAATGAAGACTACTTCCGCGAGCGCGCACAACGCCTGCGTTCGCGCATCAACTATGCGAGCTGGGTCGCGTATCTGTTCGGTCTCGGCGCACTACTCGTTTTCCGGCCCGTCGGTTTGTTCTCCATCGCCGCGGGCCTGCTGTTGTCGATCGTCTACTACGCGATCCCGGTCGAGCCCACGCCCTCGGACAAGAAGAAGCGATTACCCTTTCTCGCGTTCCTGAAGCGCCAACTGCGCATCGAGCGCGTCCACGTGCCTATTCCGACGATGCGCAACAAGAAACTCGTTCTCGTCGGAACTCCGCTCGTCGCGGCGCTCGTCGGATATTCGGCAAATATGTTCCTGCTGCAACAGCCGATGGACGACGTCCTGCACGAAAGCGCTGCCTTCCGGGGCATGGAAGTCTCCACGCACTATCAATACTTTGTCGTTCCCGGAGTCGTGGTCTACGACCTGCGCCAGCTCAGCGTGCGTCAGACGCCGATCGACGTTCACACAGCACTGCTCGAGTTCGCGAAAAAGGTGCGGGACAAGCGCTACTCTCGTGTCGAGCTGTCCTACAAAGGGACGACGAAGTTCTCCATCGACGGCGCCTCATTCCGCCGCCTCGGCGAAGAGTACGCGAACAAGAATTTCGATTACGTGTTGTACACGTTCCCGCGCCTGTTCCGCGCCGAGGATCGGGCCCGTGTGCCGAGCGCGACGGCGTCCGATCGCGATGCGCTGATGCAATTTCACAAGCAGTGGTACGGCGACGACCCGCTGACGCGCACGGTCGCGAACGGCCTATAACAGGCCCTCCCCTTCCAGTTGCCGCAGTAGAGCCTCGCTGTCCGCGTATTGAAATGAGCGGATGCCAACGCTGCGCGCGGCAAGGACGTTCTCGAGCAGGTCATCGATGAACACGGCGTCCTGCGCCTGCGCGCCGATCACCTCCAGCGCCTTTCGAAAGAGCTCCGGTTCGGGCTTCGCCACTTTGAATCGATGGGAAAAGATGAAGCGATCGTCATTGCTGAAGAGGGCCGCGAACTGCTTCGGGATGACCTCGGCGTGCACCTCGTTCGAGTTCGAGAGAAACGCCACGCGATATTTCTTGCGCACGCGGTCGAGCACCTCTTCGATGCCGGGCATCGGTCCGTCAAAGAAGTTCTCCCACAGCGTGTGCAGGTCGCGGACACTGCCGCGGTATCCGGCGCGAGCGCTGAGAAACTCGTGGAAGTCCCAGAACGTCGCCGCGCCACGCTCCATGTCGCGATAGCCGCCGGGCATCTCGAAAATCTCCAGCAGCTCGTCGCGATCGACATTCGAGTCGCGACAGATGTTCTCGATCACCCGCTCGTAAGCGAGCTTGATGACCGTGTTGCCGAGGTCGAAGAGGAACCAGGAAATCATGGTTGCGTGGTTGCGGCGGGGTTGCGGCCGGGTTACGCGGTACCTCCGCAACCCCGCCGAAACCCCGCCGTAACCTCACATGCGGAACACCCCAAACCGTGGCGGCTCGATGCGCGCGTTGTAAGCGATAGACAGTCCCAACCCCAAGTGCACGCGCGTCTCCGCCGGATCGATCACGCCATCGTCCCAGAGCCGCGCGGTGCTGTAGTACGCACTCCCCTCCTCCTCGTATTTCTGCAGAACGGGATCGGCGATCGCGCGTTCTTCTTGTGCGGATAGCTCTTTCCCTTCGCGCGCCAGTTGATCGCGTTTGACGGTTGTCAGCACTCCGGCGGCCTGCTCGCGGCCCATGACCGAGATCCGCGCGTTCGGCCACATCCAGAGGAAGCGCGGCCCATACGCGCGACCGCACATCCCGTAGTTTCCGGCGCCGAAGGAGCCGCCGATGATGACCGTGAACTTCGGCACCGTGGAATTAGCGACGGCGTGGACCATCTTCGCGCCGTCTTTCGCGATCCCTCCCCGTTCGTACTGCTTGCCGACCATGAAGCCGGTGATGTTCTGCAGAAATATGAGCGGTATTCGTCGCTGATTACACAGCTCGATGAAGTGTGTCGCTTTGAGCGCCGATTCCGAGAACAGCACGCCGTTATTGGCGAGGATCCCGACTTTGTAGCCGAAGATACGCGCGAAGCCGGTGACGATCGTCGTCGCGTATCGCTCCTTGAATTCATGGAAGCGTGAACCGTCGACAACGCGAGCGATGACCTCGCGCACATCGTAAGGCCGGCGCAGATCGCGCGGAATCACGCCATAAAGCTCCTTGGGATCGAGCGCTGGCTCTTCCGGCTCGACGCGCGTGTCCGGTTCGTGCTTTTCGAGCTTCAGGTTCTCGACGATGTTCCTCACGATCGCCAATGCGTCGTAATCATCCTCGGCGAAATGATCGGCGACTCCGCTGATGCGCGTGTGCACATCGGCCCCGCCGAGCTCCTCGGCGGTGACTTCTTCGCCAGTCGCCGCACGAACGAGCGGCGGGCCGCCGAGGAAGATGGTGCCGGTGCCTTTCACGATGACAGCTTCGTCGGACATCGCCGGAACGTACGCACCGCCCGCGGTGCACGACCCCATCACGGCCGAGATCTGCGGGATCTCCGCCGCCGACATCACCGCCTGGTTGTAAAAGATGCGGCCGAAGTGATCGCGATCGGGAAAGACCTCGGCCTGCAACGGCAGGAATGCTCCGCCGGAGTCGACGAGATAGATGCACGGCAGATTGTTCTGCAGTGCGATCTCCTGCGCGCGCAGATGCTTCTTCACCGTCATCGGGAAGTACGTGCCGCCTTTTACCGTCGCGTCGTTGGCGATGATCAGGCATTCGCGCTGCTGGATGCGTCCGATGCCGGTGATGATTCCCGCCGCCGGCGCCTCGTCGTCGTACATACCGTTCGCGGCGAGCGGCGACAGCTCGAGAAACGGCGTATCGGGATCGAGGAGCGCCGCGATGCGCTCGCGCACAGGCACCTTCCCCTGTTCGCGATGTCGCGCGATGTACTTCTCGCCCCCGCCCGCCCGCGCCAAGGCGAGCTTCGCATTCAACTCATCGACGAGCGACTGAAGACGATCACGATTCTGCTTGAATTCCGGAGATGAGGCGTCGAGGTGTGTTTCGAGCGGCTCCATCGATTGCCGCAATCCTACTACCTCGCGATGATCAAAGGCTGGAAGTAACGGTCGTCGATTCTGCGCACATCGGCGAAGCCTGCCTTCGTGAACAGATCAATCAGCTTCGCGATCGAAATCGCGTAATAGCGTGAACGAAGAACACGCGTATTGACGCGCACACCGTCATCCTGGACGAAATACATGCTCAGGTTGTACTGGTCCCCTTCCCACTCCCACACCTGAAAGATGGCGACATTCGCTTCCGGTAACGCGCGGACGCCGTACGGCACCAAACGCAGCGGCTCGCGGCTGATCGCGGCATAGTCGCGAACGGAGATCACGCAAAGTCCTCCCGGCTTGATCACGCGATGAAACTGGCGAAACGCGGACGCGATCTCTTCGTCGCTCAGCAGATGGGGAATGGCGTTGTCGCACGCCAGCAACACATCGACGCTTCGATCCCGATAAGTCGACAGCCGCAGCATGTCATCGATGTGAAAATCGATGCGCAGGTTGCGCGCCGCCGCTTCGCGCTCCGCACGTTGAAGCGCCTGCTCCGAAATGTCCGAGCCGATGACTTCGTATCCGCGCTGGGCGAGCCCGAGAGCCTGCGTTCCAATGCCGCAGGCGACATCGGCGACAGTTCTCGCGTGAGGCGCCTCCGCACGAATGATCTCGTCGAGCGCTCTGGCCTGGTTCTCAATCGACCTCGGCCAGTCTTCATAGATCAGGTGATACAGGTCGGCGAGGCCGTCGTAGAACGGCCGGACGTCGCTCACTGCGCAACGGCTTCGCGGATCGCGTTCACAGCCGCCGACGTCGGCGTTCCGGGCAGAAAGATCTCGCGGATGCCGAGGGCTTTGAGTTTCGGGATGTCCTGCTCGGGGATGATGCCGCCGGCGAAGACGATGATGTCCTGCGCTCCCTCGTCTTTGAGCAGACGCATGATCTCGGGGAAGAGGACGTTGTGCGCGCCGGAGAGGATGGACAGTCCGATCGCGTCGACGTCTTCCTGCACGGCCGCGGAGACGATCTGCTCGGGCGTTTGTCTCAGACCGGTGTAGATGACTTCCATGCCGGCATCGCGAAGAGCGCGCGCGATCACCTTCGCGCCACGATCGTGACCGTCGAGGCCCGGCTTGGCGATGAGTACGCGGATCTTCTTCTCAGTCAACGCGCACCTCACGGAAGACGGAGAACACCACGATGTCGTACCAGGCCCCTTCCCGATAGAAATCGCGAATGAGCGTCCCCTCCTGGACGAAACCGCCGATGGCGTCACCGCCGAAGCCGCGATTCCACGCGGTCGGCTCGCCGATGAAGAGCCCGAACCAGGCCGTGCGCGAGACCCAGTCGATCCCGTGAATCGAAGCGTTGCCGATGTGCGTTCGGTCCCGATCGAGCCATTCGACCTCGTTGGAGAACGCGATCGGATAGCGCGCCTTCAGCGTGCGCACGATGTTTGGATCGTTCATCCAGCGGTAGCAACGCTCCGCATCCTCGCGCTCGAACGCGCGGAGGATCACGTGCTCGCCGGCGATCATGAAGCGGCGCCGGTTCTCGCGCGGCTCGGGCGCAAGATCGCGTTCAGTGCGCATACCGGACGCGGATTGTACCTGTAGACTCTCACGAATGCGTTCATACGTCGCCCTCACCTGCCTCTGTGTCGCTCCACAAGTTTCCGCAAGCTCGAACGACGCGGCTGCGGTTGTCGTTTATCGGGCCGGCATGCAGGCGATCGTCCGTCATCTCGAGTCGCGACCCGTGCACGGCGCCAGGCTGCCGACGCGCGAGGAACGAGACGAAGCGCGACTGCTGTGGCGCAGCTTTCTCGATTATCAACTTGCGCTGGAGTCGATCCGCGCGGCGCACTCCGATTTTCTCTTGCGAAGCGGCGCCGCGCGCGACAGCGCGTTTCGACTCGATCACGCGGCCTGGCTCGCTCAATACCGGGCGGCGTTGCAGTTCATCGACGCAGCGGAGCGACATCCCGAACACCACACGATGCTCAATGAGAGCGATCGAACACTGGGACTCGTCTCCGGCTCTTATGCCGATTTCAAGTTCCATTGGCTGAACGTCGCGCGAGCGGCGGAATACAGCGCGTTCGCATTGCTCGACACGACGTTGGGCGGCAGACCTCTTACGGGTGCCGCCGATGATTCGGCGATCATTCTGAAAGCAGGAGCTGGTTCCGGAACGAAACAGACGATCGTCAACGCCGGTCGCGTCGTGCAGACGGCGTTGTGGACACCGATTCCGCAAGGCATTCAGGCAGCGGGAGGCGGGCCGGAGAAGCCACCGCCACGCGCGCCGTACATCTCGAAGGCGCAGCTCGCAAAGATCCGTCAGCGACTGGCGCCTGGCGATCTCGTCTTCGAGCGACGCGAGTGGGCGTTGACAAATATCGGACTTCCCGGCTTCTGGCCTCACGTGGCGATGTACGTCGGATCGCCTGATGAGCGGCGTCGTTTGTTCGGCGCCGATTTTGAATCGGCATTACGCGCAAAAAATCCCCGCGCATACGACGCCACCTGGTCCGCATCAACCGTCATCGAAGCCCTCGGCGAAGGCGTCATCACATCGACGTTCGAGCATTCCGCGTACGCCGATGCGGTCGCCGTCGTCCGGCCAGGCGTTGCAACCGAGAAGAAGGCCGCCGCGATCGCGCGCGCGTTTCAGTATGTCGGCCGGCCGTACGATTTCGAATTCGATTTTGCCACCGACGATCGGATCGTCTGCACGGAGCTCGTCTACAAATCGTACGAAGGATCGGTCGATCTTCCCGTCATGCGTCTCGCGGGCCGCAGCGTTACGCCGGCGAACGACTACGTCCGCTGGTTCGATGAGCGATTCGATCGCGGTCGTGACCTCGATTTCGTGGCGTTCCTCGACGGGCATGCGCACAGCCACAAGGCGACCGAGGCGAGTGTCGCGGATTTGCGCGCAAGCTGGAAACGGCCGCGATGGCACTCGATGACGGATCGGCAGTGATGCACGTTCAGGGCATGCTCATCGTCGTCGAATCCCGATGAGGTGGAGTACTATACCGACCTTCGACGATGTCGAAGAGTTTGTGAGGAAGATCGACATCGTCGATGACTATTTCAGCCAGTGAGATTCATCGCCGGGCCGTCGTCGTCGATGGCCACTGCGACACACCGTATCGCCTTCTCCGCCACAATCTTCACTTCGATGAGCACGATACCGAGGCGCAGCTCGACCTCCGGTCGCTCGAGGACAGCGGGATCACGGCCACGTTCTTTGCCGCCTACGTCCCGCCGTTCTACGCCGGACGCGGTGCAGCCGACTTCGCCCGTCGCGTCATCGCTCTGATCATGAGCGAGATCAAACGCCGTCCCGATCGATTGCGCCTCGTCACCGACTGCGCCGGCATCCCTCGCGTCAAACAGGAAGCGAACATCGGCATCATGATCGGTGTCGAAGGCGGGCACGCGATCGAGGACTCGCTCGAGATCCTCCGCGAGCTCTACGCAAAAGGCGCTCGCTACATGACGCTCACGCACGTGAACACGAACAACTGGTGCGATTCCTCCGGCGACGGAGGCCGGCACGACGGTCTGACCGACTTCGGCCGGCAGGTTGTCGGCACGATGAACGACATCGGCATGATCGTGGACATCTCGCACGTGTCGGACAAGGCGTTTTACGCCGTGCTCGAGACAACGCGCGTGCCCGTCGTCGCCACGCATTCGTCGTGTCGCGCGCTCTGCAGGCATCCGCGCAATCTCACCGACGACATGCTGCGCGACCTCGCTCGCAACGGCGGCGTCTGCATGATCAACTTCTTCTCCGCATTCGTGAACGATCAGGTCGCACAGGTCGTCATGCATGCGCAGAAGCGGCCGCGCGGAAACGGCGGAACGGGCGGCACCGAGGAGATGCCCGACGATCGCACCGATTGGGACTCATACCTCGAATGGTTCAAGACACTCGGATGTCCTATCGCGCGCTTCGACGATGTCATCGATCACATCGTGCACGCCGCGACCGTGGCCGGCATCGATCACGTCGGCCTCGGCAGCGATTTCGACGGCGTTCCCGCGCTGCCCAGGGGTTTGGAGACTGCGTCGGGGGTGCCGCAGATCACCGAACGTCTTCTTGCGCGTGGGTTCTCGGAGGAGGACGTGACGAAGATTCTTGGGGCGAATTTCTTGCGCGTGTTCGAACGGATTGAAGCAGGTCGTCGGTCGTAGGTACCGTGGGCATTCAGGCGAAAAAGGCCCCCGGTACCTACGACCCACGACCTACGACCCTATAATCGGGAAGATGCCAACCGAAGTCGAACAACTACGAGATCTGGCGAAAGCGTACTGGGCGAATCAGCCGATCTCCTGTCCCAAACATCCGGGCGTGAAGATGACCGGCAGCTTCGTGCAGACCACGTTCGCCGATCACATTTTTCTGAACTGTCCGAAAGGAAGAGAGACGATCACGATCCCGCAGCGTCCGCGGCAGATGGAGTTTTACCCGCAAGCGGTCGAGGGGTTCGTCGAGAACCTTCAGCGCGGCGACGCGATCCTCTGCTACCGCTGCCAGTCGAAGATCGAAGTGGCGACGAAAGAGAACGTCGACACCGGCCACGCCGACTATGTCTTCACATGCATCCGCTGCTTCTCGTACGGCACTTGGAGCGGCAAGCCGGAGCTGGCGAAGATCGGATCGTCACCGACGTCGGGAACAGCGCCGAAGAAGAAATCGGGCTCAGCGCAGACGCCAGAAGTCTGAAGTGAGTCCGAGAGAAGCGAACACTGCCTCCGACTCTTCCGGTGTTCTCCTCCGCCACGATGGCTCGCGCCGGTCCTCGCGATACCACGCGGTGGCCAGGCGCCATCCGAGCTCGATCGGAAGCACCGCACCGCGCTGCAGTCGCCACGTCGTGCACCAGGCGTCGATATCTTCTTCCGACCGGAAGTAGAGCATCGTGCTTCACGTGTAGATGATGTGCAGCCACCACAGCCGCGCTGGAACGAGGAAGTGCATGAAACCTTCGCCGCTCAGCTTCCCGTCTGCAATGAGAAGTTGTGCGGGTGCAGAGGAGTTTGCGCACGTTGTGTCGATCACCGCGTCGGCATGAAGCATCGCCGGAATGCCGAGGGCGTCCCAGATGCAGTTGCCGAAGCAGGAGAATCCCTCTCCCTCCGGGAGAGGGCGGCCCCTGACCCTGAGCGTAGCGAAGGGGAAGGGGCTGGGTGAGGGGCGCGCCTCGCTCGATCCGGGCCCCTCATCCGCGCTCCGGGCACCTTCTCCCGATGGGAGAAGGGAGACACGGAAGGGTGTCGGCACAGCCGAAAACGGACCGGCCATGAGAATCTCGCCATCCTCCTGGAGGACGATCATGTGCGCGTCGGCGAGACGGCGAAACGACTCGAGCACTTCGCTCGAGTTGATGCCAAGGGTCTCGCCGACGCGCTGCGATGTCGGTGGCACCCCTTCGCGCATCGCGACGTCGTAAATCACATGGCGGACGCGATCATCCATCGCGCCGATGCTACAGTGAAAACTCAGCCGCGCCGCATGTGCGTCTCCGGATGGTGAATCCGGCCACCCAGTCGCGCGGTATAAAAGAGTATGGCCGTCGTCGCGATCGAGAGCAGAAGAACCACAATCGTGATGGCGCGACGGGGCGCGACGAAGAGCGCAATCAGCGCCAAGGCGCCTTCGATGATCAGGAGAATCAGCGACGCGGTCGCCGCTTCTTCATGCGGATCAATCGCCGTGACGTTGATCCCCTGCATCGGTTTCACGATGTCCTCAGCGCCCTTTCCCGCAAACCACGTCGGAACGGCGATCACGGCAGCGCAGATCAGAACGACGAAGGCCACGCGTCGGATGGCGAGGTTCCGCGTCGCCATCGCGCCGATCAGAATGCAGAGTCCCGCCAGGTTGAGGATCGGCGGGAAGTTGTTCAGCGCCAGATGGATATAGGCAGCATTCATGGCGTGAGCTTAACTCATCGTAAACTTCACGCGCGTCCCGCGACGCGCGCATGAGTCGAGAGCCACACGTAGTCATCATCGGCGGCGGCTTCGGCGGACTCTACGCGGCGCGCCATCTTCGCAACGTTCCGGTCCAGGTCACGCTCGTCGACCGTCATAACTATCATCTCTTTCAGCCGCTCCTCTATCAGGTCGCGACCGCGGCACTCAATCCGAGCGACATCGCCGCGCCGATTCGCTCCGTCGTCCGCCGGCAGCGCAACATCAGCGTGATTCTCGGCGACGTCACGTCGATCGATGCGGAACGAAAACTGGTCAAGCTCGTCGATGGAGAGCTCACCTATGACTATCTGATCGTCGCCACCGGCGCGACGCACTCGTACTTCAATCATCCGGAGTGGGCGCAGAACGCGCCCGGACTGAAATCGATCGATGACGCGCTGGAGATCCGGCGGCGAGTGCTGCTCGCGTTCGAGGCCGCCGAGCGCGAGACCGATCCGGTCCGGCAAGCGGCGTGGCTCACGTTTGTCGTCGTCGGCGCCGGACCGACCGGCGTGGAGCTGGCCGGGGCGCTCTCGGAGATCGCGCGGCAGACGATGATTCGCGACTTCCGGCACATCAATCCTTCGAGCGCGCGCGTGATTCTCGTCGAAGGCCGCGATCGCGTTCTGCCGACGTATCCGGCTGTTCTGTCGAACAAAGCGCAGCGACAACTCGTAAAGCTGGGCGTCGAGGTGATCACGCGCTGCATCGTCGGCAGCGTCACCGATCACGAAGCCCGCCTCGGCAATCAGTCGATCGCGACACGCACGGTGTTGTGGGCGGCCGGCGTGGAGGCGTCTCCGCTGGCGCGATCGCTGGGCGTAACGCTCGATCGCGCCGGACGCGTTCTCGTCGAGCGCGACCTGACGATTCCCGGTCATCGCGAAGTCTTTGTCATCGGTGATCTCGCGGCCGCGGAGCAGGCCGACGGAAGCTTCGTGCCTGGAGTCGCGCCGGCGGCGATTCAGGAGGGAATCCACACTGCGCGCAACATCGAGCGCGCGGTCGCCGGCCAGCCGCTGCGCCCGTTCCGCTATCGCGACAAAGGATCGCTGGCGACGATCGGCCGCGCCGCCGGCGTCGCCGATTTCGGCCGCATCAAACTGAGCGGATTCATCGCCTGGTTCGCGTGGCTGGCCGTCCACATCTTCTTTCTCATCGGCTTCCGCAATCGCTTCCTCGTCATCAGCCAATGGGCATGGGCGTATCTCACCTATCAGCGCGGCGCGCGGCTCATCACCGGTCGCGTCGAGCCTGTGCTGAAGGAGTGAGCGCGTACAATCAATACGGGTCATGCACGGAGAGAGTGGTGCGCGGCGTTGCCATCGAGCGCGACGAGCTGGCGTCTGTCGCCGCCTCAATACGCGCGCGATTTGATCCTGCTTCCCGATGTCAACGGCGTCATCCTCTGGACTTCCCCATCGTGCCGCGACATCCTCGGCTATGAGCCGGAGGCGATGATCGGCCGCCGCGCCGACGACTTCGTCCATCCCGATGATCGCGACAGACATCGCGAGGCGCACCGGCGGCGCATCGCCGATCGACAGACGAAATCGATCGAGCTGCGCCTGCTTCGAGTCGATGGATCGATGGTGGACATCGAGACCGTCGGCGTGCCGGTCGTGTCCGCCGGCGGGTTCGTCGATCGCGTCGTCATCACGGCGCGCGATGTCACCGATCGGAAAATGCTCGAACGCCGCATACGCGTCATCATGGATCAGCTTCCGGCGAATGTCTGGACAACCGATTGCGATCTGACGATCACCTCATCGGCCGGCGGCGGTCTGAGCACTGTCGGCGTGCGACCGGGCGAAGCGGTCGGCGTTCCACTGGCGCGCTATCTCGCAGACGACGAGCGCCGCGACAAAGCGATCGAGAATCATCGACGCGCTCTGAACGGCGAGCATCTCGCGTACGAGACGCGGTGGCGCGATCGCGATCTGCACGTGCGCATGCACCCGCTGCGCGATGATCAAGGGGAGATCGCCGGTACGATCGGCATCTCTTTCGACATCACCGAGCTCCGACGTGCTGAGCGTCGCTTCCGCCTTCTGTTCGAGAGAAACGTTGCCGGTGTCTTTCGTTTGTTCGGCTACGGTTCGCCGGCCGAGATGGTCGGCATCCATACCCCCTCGATCGCCGAGGGGGCGAGCGCGAGGAGCAGCGCGTTATCCTTCGGCAGCTCGGATGCGACGAAATGCAAGGATTCGTGTTCAGCGAGCCGCTTCCGTTCGAAGAGGCGGAGCGGCTGCTCAAAAGCGCCGGCTGAAGACGCTGGAGCGCGTTCTCTCCAAAGCCGGCATCGGTTCGCGAACGGAAGCGCGTCAATGGATCGCCGAGCGACGGGTTCGCGTCAATGGTCAAGTTGTTGATGATCCCGATCGCTGGGTCGATCTCGATCACGATCGCGTCAGCTTCGACGGCAAACCGCTCGCTGCCGAGCGCAAGACCTACCTGCTGCTCTACAAGCCGAAAGGTTTTCTGACGACGTATCGCGATCCGCAGGGTCGCCCGACGATCTACGATCTTCTTCCCGATCGCGAGCGCTATCTCTTCCCGGTGGGACGTCTCGATCTCGATACGAGCGGACTGCTTTTGCTGACAAACGACACCGCGTTCGCGGAGCGAATCACGAATCCCGACTACAAAGTCTCGAAGACGTATCTCGTGAAAGCGTCGCGCCATCTTTCGGACGAGGAACTCGATCGGCTGCGACAAGGCGTCGAGCTGCGTGATGGCGCGACGCAGCCGGCGCGCGTGACGCGTTTGCGCGAGCCGGGCGGGCGGACGGTCTTCGAGATGACCATCACCGAAGGCCGCAACCGTCAGGTGCGCAGGATGGTGGAGGCGCTCGACGCGAAGGTGCTCAAGCTAGTGCGGGTGGCGATCGGGGAGATTCGGATCGGGGATCTGCAGATTGGGAAGAGTCGCGAATTGACGGAGGAGGAAGTGCGGTCGCTGGTCGTGGGTCATCGGTCGTAGGTCGTGGGTCGTAGGTACCGGGGGCATTTGGGCGAAAAAGGCCCCCGACACCTACGACCTACGACCCACCACCCGTTACGACCCACGACCCGTTACAACCCACGACCTACGACCATCTCCTCCACCACCGGCCACGTCGCCTCGCGCCACGCATCCGCCATCAGCAGACCGGCCGTGGCGAGATAGAGGGCGATATCGCGGCGATCGTACGTCCCCTCCAGCTCGCGAACCGCCGCCCGAACCTGCTCGACGTTCGGCGCCGTATAGTCCTCCGTCTCGATCGAGCCGTTCGTATGCGGCACGCTCCAGCGATCGAGAAATGCTCCCATCATCTCGTTCGCTTCGTGCGTGTGGTAATGCAGCAGCGCCGCCTCGAGAAACTGATCAAACTCCGGGACGCCGATCCGCGAGGCCAGAAGATCCGCCTTCTTCTCCACGGGCATCTTCTTCATCGTCTCCTCGCGGAAGTGGAGCGACTTCGCCAGATGGGCCGAGGCGAGCAGCTTCGAAGCGGGCTCGCCGTGCTTCCAGAACGCGATGAGGATCTGTTTGCGGCGATCGGCATCGACCAGCTCTCTCAGGATGCGGCGGCTGTTCCACATGACTCGCGTATTCTCTCTCGCGTCCATTACAATCCATCCTTATTGGAGGAATTCAGGTGTTCTGCCCTTCATGCGGCGCGAAGAACGAAGGCAATCCGATCAAATGCTTCGTCTGCGGATACATCATGCCGTCGGGCGAGCGCGCTGCTGCCGCCGATTCGCGCCGACGCCGTCCGACGATGTCCGCGGCAACCGAGCCCGTCGCAGCCATCGGCGATCGCATGCTGGCGCTCATCCTCGATCGCGTCGTCATCGTGGCGCTCCTCTCCATCCCCGCCGCATTCCTGTTCGAACGATGGAACGGTCACGTGACCGCGCCTGTCCGCGTGGCGATCGCCGCCGGAATCGTGCTGCTCCTGAGCATCCTCGCCTATCACATCGTTCTCGAGGCGCTCTTCGGAGCCACGCTCGGCAAAGGCCTCCTCGGCCTTCACGTGCGAAACGGTTCTGATGACAATCGCTGGCTGGCGGCGACGATCCGGAACGTATCGCGCCTCTTCGACGCGATCGCTTTCTACGCCTTCGCCTTTCTCGTCGCCGTCTTCTCGACGCGCCGGCAGCGCCTCGGCGATTACCTCGCCGGGACGATCGTCATCGAGCAGCGCGTGCCGGTCGCGTCGCGCATCGCACTGATCTTCATCTGGCTCGTCGTCGTCGCCGGATCCCTCTGGCTGGCCGGCCAGATTTGTCCGACGTGCCTGCCGGCGCAGCGGCCCTTTTGAGCTTTACGCGCCCCGACTCTCTTCCGCGCGCCCAGCTACGCGAGCGATGGCTTCGATCAGATCGTAAGGATCGATCGGCTTCGTGAGAGAAGCATCGAAACCGGTTTGCTCACCAGCCACTGATGACGCGGGAAACGCGGACAACGCGATGATGCTGATCCCGTCCGACTCCGGCTGACGCCGCAGCTCGCGTACGAATGTGTACCCATCCATCGCCGGCATGGCGATGTCGGTGACGATCACGTCAGGCCGATCCCCGGCGATCTGAGCGAGGGCTTCCGTCGCCGACTCCGCAGCGCGAACCGATGCCCCCGCCTGTCGCAGCGCCTCGCGCACGATCTCGCGACTCTCGCGATCGTCATCGACGATGAGAATCTTCACATCCGCCAGTCGGGTGGTCATCGCCAGTGGCGGCTGATCGGCCATCTTCGACGAGTCTTCGCGCGAGCTTAGAGCCAGCACGCTGATCGGAAGGATGACGGTGAACGTCGCCCCGGTCCCCCGTCCTCTGCTTTCTGCAGTGACCGTCCCACCGTGCGCTTCCACGATGTAACGAACGATGGACAGACCGAGACCGAGACCGCCGTGCACGCGGGTGCTCGGGTTCTCCGCCTGACGAAAAGGCTCGAACACATGCGCCAGAAAGTCGCGGTCGATGCCGTCGCCCGTATCGGTCACAGTGATCTGCACGTGCGAAGCGGTACGCCGTGCGAACATATCGGTGAAACCGTTCTTGGGCGTGAACTTCACGGCGTTCGAGAGCAGGTTCCACATCACCTGCTGCAGGCGTGTGCTGTCGGCAATGATGTTGCCGAGACCAGGTGATAGCGACGTGCGGATCGTAATCCCCTTCGCCTCGGCGCTCGGCCGCACTCCCTCCACTGACGCAGCAAGCAAATGAACGACGTCGACGTTTTCGCGGATCAATCGCATTTTGCCCGACACGATCCGCGACACGTCGAGTACATCGTCGATCAGGTGGGCCTGGAGTTGTGCGCCACGAGCGATCGAGGTGACCGCCTCACGGAACGTCGGATCGCTCGGCGACATCGACGGCAGGAGTCGCGCCCAGCCGAGAATGGCCGTCATGGGCGTGCGCAGCTCGTGCGAGAGCGTCATCAGGAACTCATCCTTGGCCCGATTGGCCTCCTGCGCCACGCGATAGGACGATTCCGCGCGCCGGCGCTCCTCCTCAGCCTGCAGTCTCGCTTCGCGCTGTTCGAACAACGCCTTCTGCGTCTCTTCGGCCTTCCTCCGCTCGGTAATATCGCGCGTCACTTTCGTGAAGCCGCGTAAGGCGCCCTGTTCGTCGTGAATGGCCGTGATGATGACGTCCGCCATGAACCTGCTGCCGTCCTTGCGAACGCGCCATCCTTCGTCCTCGATTCTGCCGCGCTGCGTGGCGGTCTCGAGCTCGCTCTGTGGCTTCCCCGCGCGGACATCTTCCAGCGGATAGAAGATGGAAAAATGCTGTCCGATGATCTCGTCGGCCTCGTATCCCTTGATGCGACGCGCGCCCTCGTTCCAGCTCACAACGTGGCCGCTTGGGTCGAGCATGAAGATCGCGTAGTCCTGAACCGACTCGATGGTGAGCCGGAACATCTCTTCGCTTTCGCGGAGTCGCCTTTCGGCATCCCGGCGCACGGTCAGATCGCGCGTGACTTTGGCGAAGCCGCGCAGCTCGCCGGATGGACCGCGCAGTGCGGTGATCACCGTATCCACCCACAATCGCTGGCCATCTTTGCGGACGCGCCACCCCTCGTCTTCGATGCGCCCCTCGCGTGATGCCGTGGTGAGCTCCCGGCCCGGTTTGTTCTGTGCGATGTCTTCAGCCGGATAGAAGAGGGAGAACGAACGCCCGATCACCTCCTCCGCCGTGTAAGCGAAGATGCGTGCTGCTCCTCGGTTCCACGATCGAACCTCACCATGGGGACCCAGGAGGAACATCGCGTAGTCCTGGACGGAATCGACGAAGAGCGCGAGCTCTTCGAGCGGGGATGGATCAGCGCTCTGAGACCGGTCGGCCATCGCAAGCTCATGATTCGCAATTAACGTACCTTTGACGCCGGGCTCCGCGACTTCTTGACGATGGAGCCGTACCTTGTAGACACCAGGTTCAGTCATGCCACACGATTTGCGGACGGAGTCACGTTACTTCGCGATCACGCCGATTCCGGCGGAGATCGGCGGCACCAACGCCGATCTCGTCGACATCTCCACCAAAGGCGCGCGCCTGCAGGTCACGCGGTCACTGATCGTCGGACAGGAAGTGCAGTTCACGCTCCGTACCGGCGACGCGGCAATTGCCACCTCGGCCACGGTGATCTGGTGCGAAGTCGCGGCGCTGGCGATGCAAGAGGAGGAGTCGGATCGCTACCTTTGCGGGATTTCGTTCGCGCGATCGCTCGTGATGCTCCGTCAGGTCATCGAAGAACTCGTCGCTGCGAAATCGATGATCGTCATCGAAGAGATCCGGAGCGCTGAGCGTTATCGAGTCATCGCGCCGCTGACCGCGTCGTTCGGAGGGCGGGCCTCTCTACGCGTGCTCGATCTGTCGATTCGTGGAGCCCGGATCTTGATTCCGCAACGCCTCAATTCGGGTACGACCGCTTCGCTGCGATTCTCGATCAATGGAGTCAATACGCCTGTCGATGTTCCAGCCACGGTCGTGTGGTGCCGTCCCGCGGAGCGCAAGGGGCGTTTCGAATGCGGCCTCCGCATCGTCGATGCGGAAGAGTGGCTGCGCACCGTGATCGATGAGCTGGCCCTACGCGAAGGTGTCGTGATCGAGACCGACTCGCTGCGGCGGAAGTTCGATCCGTTTGCGGTCAAACCCATCCCCGGTCTGGTCCCGATTCATCGTTAAGGTCAGCACTCAGCACTCAGCACTTCTTGTCAGGGTGCTAGACTCGCCGACGATGTCGACGGCGTCTCTGATCTGCGATCTCGCACGCCAGTTCTACGATCTCGGCTGGGTGACCGGAACCGGCGGCGGAATCTGCATTCGCGAAGGCGACCATGTGATCGTGGCACCGAGCGGAGTGCAGAAAGAGCGCATGGGTCCCGAAGACATGTTCGCGCTCGCGATCGACGGCACGGTCCTCGATCGTCCCGCCGATCCGGAGCTCCGACCATCGGATTGCTCGTCGCTGTTCCTTGCCGCCATTCGTCTTCGCGACGCCGGTGCAGTGATCCACTCGCATTCGATTCACGCCCTGATGGCGACGCTTCTGTTCGATCGCGAATTCGTCATCTCCGAGATCGAGATGATCAAAGGGATCGAAGGGATGAGCTATCACGATCGGCTGGTCGTCCCGATCATCGAAAACACGCCGCGCGAATGTGATCTCGCGGCCTCGCTCGAGGCGGCGATCATCGCCTATCCGGAGACTCATGCCGTGCTGGTACGCCGCCACGGCGTGTACGTCTGGGGCCGCGACTGGATGCGCGCGAAGACGCATGCCGAGTGCTACGATTATCTCTTCCGCGCCGCCGCGGAGATGCGACGGCTGGGGGTGACCGATGCGAGCCTTTCTACTCGATCAACCGACGCATACGCTCGCCGCTGATCAGTTGCGCGAATTCGGCGTTCTGCATGAACGCATTCCCGTGAGCGCGCGAGCCGCTGAGCTGGATCGGATCAAACGCGAACACGGCTATCGCGACGAAGACGAAGTATTCCTCTCCGTCGATACGCCGAACCTCGAAGCGATCTGCGCGAAGTTTGACAAAGAGCATCGCCACACACTCGATGAGGTCCGTTTCGTCGTCGAAGGGGAAGGAATCTTCGATGTGCGTGATCAGATGGACCGCTGGGTGCGGATCGTGGTCGAAGCAGGGGATCTGATCATCATCCCTGCCAACAAGTATCACCGCTTCATGCTCACGCCGGCGAAGAAGATCCGCTGCGCGCGCCTGTTCCTGAACAATGACGGTTGGACGCCGTTGTATCGCGACGCGGCGGTCACTGCCTAGCGGGACGGTCAGCAGCCTGCGACGCGACTATCTCACCCGCGATCGAACGAAGTGCGTGTAGTCCGTCGTCGGAGGTTCGGCGCCGACCTGCCGGAGCATCGTCACGAGCTGCCCGCGGTGATAGGTCGAGTGATTCGCGCAGTGGATGAGGAGTTCCCCCAGCGGCATCGCGAAGGGATCACCCCGCGTGCTGCGGTAATGCACTGTCGATTCGATCCTGTCGTCGGCCAGATCGGTGAGATACGTACGTCGATCCGCGGCGATGCCATGCACCTTTTCGTCGAGGATGGCGAAGGATGGCGCTTTCGCCCAGTCCGGAAGGTCTGGGGGACTCTCGCCCATCCATCGCTGCAGCCAGATCCATTCCCCAGATGCAATGTGCGAGAGCGTGTCACGAATCGACGGGAAGCTCGAGACGATCTGCCGTGTGAACTGTTCCTCGGATAGTCGCGCAATCGCTGCAAGAATCCGATCGTTGGCCCAGTCGGTGTAGGCATAGAGGCTGCGAACGTCGGAAGCGTTCATGCGTGCGGAGAGTACCGTGGTTTTGTTGTGAGTGGCGTCCCCAACGGGATTCGAACCCGTGTTGCCGCCGTGAAAGGGCGGTGTCCTAGGCCTCTAGACGATGGGGACGTTCGGCTTCGAGAGCGCCGCATCTGCTTCGTTGCGCTCGCTCGGCCAACTGCGGCGTACTGGATGTACGCCTCGTCGTCCTCGCTGCGCGCGCCTCGCAGCTGCGCCGCTCTCGCAGCCTCACATGGATACTAACGCGATCGCCGGTGGTGAGCCCGGTAGGGATCGAACCTACGACCAACTGGTTAAAAGCCAGCTGCTCTACCACTGAGCTACGGGCCCCCCCTACTCCAGAGCGCTCTCAACCGCGCGAACTTCGCAGATATTGCGTCACTTCGCCTGTCTTGCCGTTCACCTGCCACCGTCCCATCTTCGTTCCTTTGCAACTGTCAACGACGTCGAACCCGTACGCATCATCCTTGTAGCCGCGGCTGGCGACGGCCAGGCATTCACTCTTCACCTGAGGAGCGAGATGCCGACGCAGTGTCTGCATCGCCTCCGGCTCGCTCAGCTTTGCTCCCGGTGC
Source organism: Thermoanaerobaculia bacterium (assembly GCA_036001325.1). Lineage (GTDB taxonomy): Bacteria > Acidobacteriota > Thermoanaerobaculia > Gp7-AA8 > Gp7-AA8 > DASVHS01. The sequence continues at coordinate 3,976 of DASYUK010000018.1, read as the reverse complement.
GCGACGCACGCCGCCGGGCCGCTGTCGGACAACACGAATGGGCCCGGAATCAAAGACCGGCGCCTGATGTAGAAACGGGATCTTCGATCGGTAGAACCACGCCGCGGCCGCGCCGCCGAGAATGAGAAGAGCGACGATCCACGGCGTTGCGGATCGAGAAGCGCGCGGCTTGCGCACGCGGCCATCGAAGACCTCGCCGACGTCCGTCCCGCATTTCTCGCACCACGTTGCGCCGGCCGGCAGCGGCTCACGGCAGTTCGTGCAGTAGCGCTGTTCCTTCATGACCGCTGCAGGCGCTTGAGCAGTTGAATCTGACCGGTGTGATAGAGATCGTGCGCCGCGATTCCGTACATCAGTCGAACTCGTTTCCTGTCGCTGAACGCCGACTTCGGTAACGACTCGATCGCCGATCGTAACTGCTCGTGCTGCTCATCGAGGAGTCGTTGCACATCGCGCCACTCTTTCTCGTCGGCGCCCGCGGGCGACACGAACCAGTTCGATCCTTTCATCGCAAACGAGCCTCGCTTCTCGCCGGTGAGCCTTCTCCGCACCGCGTACTTCCAGTATGCGCAGTGCAGCGTCAACTCCCAGATGTTGTGACGCGGTCGCGCCGGACGCCACAACGCTTGCTGCGATGTCACTCCGCGCAACGAACCGCGCAGTGTAGTGCCCTGCCACCCCTTGCGCTCGTAGGCTTGTTCGAGATTCGCGAGCAGAACGTCGACGACTCCAATCATGCAGCGATGGTACACAATGACGCGCCATGGATCTCGCCGCGGAGCGTTACGTGAAGCTGGTCCTCTCTCTCGGCGAGCACGATCCTGACTACGTCGATGCTTACTACGGACCTCCGCAGTGGCGCGAAGAAGTGCGTGCGACGAAGCCGTCGCTCGAGCACGTTCACGCCGCCGCGCTCGCACTTCATGAGGAGTTGCTGGCGAGGCCGCGTCCATCGGATCGTCTGCTCGAGCTGCGCATCTTCTATCTGCTCCGCCAGACCGAAGCGCTCGTTGCGCGCGCAGAGATCCTCAACGGGCGGCGAATGTCGTTCGACGAGGAGTCCAAAGCGCTTTACGACGCGGTCGCGCCGCACAACTCGGAGATCTACTTTCAACAGCTCAACGCCGAGCTCGAAGACGAGCTGCCGGGTGATGGCGCGCTGGCCGAGCGCGTCGAGTCGTTCCGCAGGCAGTTCACCATCACTCGTGATCGCCTCGATCGCGTGTTCAAGACCGCCATCGATGCCTGCCGCGGGCGAACGCAGAAGCGGATGAAACTTCCCGCGAACGAGAGCTTCACGGTCGAGTATGTGAACAACAAAGCGTGGAGCGGCTACAACTGGTATCAGGGAAACTTCCGCAGTCTCATCCAGGTCAACACCGATCTGCCGATCTTTATCGACCGCGCCATCGACCTCGCCTGCCACGAGGGCTATCCCGGTCATCACGTCTACAACACGCTGCTGGAGAAAAACCTGGTGCGCGATCGTGGCTGGCCGGAATTCTCCGTTTACGCGCTCTTCAGCCCTCAATCGCTGATCGCCGAGGGGAGCGCGAACTACGGGATCGATGTGGCGTTTCCGTCCCACGAGCGTGTCGAGTTCGAGAAGGAAGCGCTCTTTCCCCTGGCCGGACTCGATGCCGGTCGCGCCGAGCAGTACTACCGCGTCCACGAGCTGACGATGCGCACGAGCTACGCGGGCAACGAAGCGGCGCGCCGCTACCTCGACGACGAGATCGACGCGGACACCGCGGCGGAATGGTTGACCACTTACGCGCTCATGTCGCCCGAGCGCGCGAAGCAGCGCGTCCGCTTCTTCGATCAATACCGCAGTTACGTGATCAACTACAACCTCGGCAAGGATCTGGTGAAGCGCCATGTCGAGACGCTGGCGGGGAACGATGACGACAAGCGCTGGCGCGTCTTCATGGAGCTGCTGTCATCGCCGACACTTCCATCGGAACTGAAGGAGAATTGATGAGACTCATCGCCGCACTGTTCTCTCTTTTGATCGTCGCCGAGGGCGGCGGCGCTCCACTGACTGTCGGCACGGCCACCGCACAGCCCGGTGAAAAATCCTCGGGCTGGATCGAGGTGCCGAAAGGCGTCGACGACGGCACGCGCATTCCGGTCAGCGTCATCAGTGGCGCGAAGTCGGGTCCGGTGCTCGCGCTGATCGGCGGCACGCACGGATACGAATACACGTCGATCATCGCGCTCGAGCGATTGCTCCCCAAGCTCGATCCCGCGCGTATGAGCGGATCCGTGATCATCGTGCACATCGCCAATCCGCCGACGTTTTACGGCCGTCGCATCTACTACGGACCCGACGGCAAAAACCTCAATCGCATGTATCCCGGCGATCCGAACGGCACGATCAGCGAGCGCATCGCATATGCGATCACGAATGAAGTGATCGAAAAGGCCACGCACCTCGCCGATCTGCATTGCGGTGATGGCAACGAATCACTCCGCCCATACAGCTACTGGATGCCGATCGGCGACGAGAAGGTCGACAATGCGGCGCGCGAGATGGTGCTCGCCTTCGGTCTCGATCACATCGTCATCGATCGGACACGCCCGAAAGATCCGAAGAAGAGCGTCTACACGTCGACGACGGCGATGGTGCGCGGCAAGCCGGCCATCACGGCGGAATCGGGCGGAATGGGCTTGACCGATGAAGCATCGGTCGATGCGCAAGAGAAGGGCGCGCTCAGTCTCATCGCCCACCTCGGAATCATGAATGCGCCATCCGTGCGCGCAGCGAATCCAGTGTGGTACGAGCACACCGAGGTTCTTCGCGCACCGGTCGCTGGAGTGTGGCGTCCGTTGGTCGACCAGCGCGACTCCGTCGCGAAGGACGCGCTGATCGGTCGCATCCTCGATCCGTTCGGCAACGTGGTGCGTGAAGTGCACGCGCCGTTCGCCGGCGAGATGCTCTATGTCGTCGGCACGCCACCGGTCTCCGAAGGCGAGCCGCTGGGCTTCGTGGCCGAGCCGAAGAAAGAGTGAACGGACTGCACTTAGATTGTGGCCATCCGCGAGGAGGTTGACACGATGATCAAGCTGAAAGTTAACCGCAAGGATCACGCGGTAGACGTTAATCCCGACACGCCGCTGCTGTGGGTGCTGCGGGAAAACCTCGGGCTTACCGGGACCAAGTTCGGTTGCGGCATGGCGCTGTGCGGCGCATGCACCGTCCACCTCGACGGCGAGGCGGTGCGGTCGTGCGTCACGCCGGTCTCGCGCGCCGCCGGAAAAGCAGTCACGACCATCGAGGGGCTCTCGCCCGATCTCAGCCATCCATTGCAGCGTGCGTGGATTGCCGAGGATGTGCCGCAGTGCGGCTATTGCCAGTCGGGGCAGATCATGTCCGCCGCCATCCTGCTGCGCGAAAATCCCCGGCCCACCGATTCCGAGATCGACGACGCCATGACCGGCAACATCTGTCGCTGCGGAACGTACCAGCGCGTCCGGCGTGCCATCCACCTCGCGGCGGAGATGAAGGCCAAGGGAGGTGGGAAATGAACGAGATTCTCAATCTCAGCCGGCGTGATTTTCTCAAGACAGGCGCCGTTGCAGGCGGCGGCCTGATTCTCGGCCTGTATCTTCCACCGCTTGGAAATCGCGTTGCCGCCGCGCAGCAAAGCAGCTCGACCTTCGCGCCCAACGCGTTCATCCGCATTGGCACCGATGATTCGGTCACGGTCATCGTCAATCACTCCGAAATGGGCCAGGGAGTTTATACAGCGCTGCCGATGCTCGTCGCTGAAGAACTCGATGCCGATTGGAGCAAGGTCCGCGTGGAAGCTGCACCGGTGGACCCGGTCTACAACCACACGGCTTTCGGAATCCAGATGACTGGAGGGAGCTCGAGCACCTGGTCCGAGTACGACCGTCTGCGCAAGGCCGGCGCCACAGGGCGAGCAATGCTGATCGCCGCAGCAGCGGAAACATGGAATGTGGATGCCGCGAC
>DASYUK010000017.1:0-7005 GCA_036001325.1 Thermoanaerobaculia bacterium | reverse complement strand
CGGTGGCGCGCAGACGCAGCGTCTGAAACGCGCTGCGCAAAGTTGGGTCGATGAGGTAGGTTGCGCCGTTGGGCGGATTCGTCACCCGCAGTTCCCTCTCCCTCCGGGAGAGGGTGGCGCGGAGCGCCGGGTGAGGGGCGTGCATCCCAATCCACTCCCGATACTCCGCCGGCCAATCGACATATCCATCGTGGTGCCACGGGCAGAATTGCGCCGGCGCGGACTTCGGCAACCACTCCTTCTGCGTCGCCGGGCAATACGTCGACGGACGCAGGCCCGAGATACCGCAGATGGGAAGCAGCTCCACGTCATCGGGAGGCGCGACGATCGGATCGTCGTCGCCGATCGGAATTGCGCCACGCACGCGCTTGAGCGCAGCGAGCATGACCGCGTGGAAAATCGGCGCCGCTCCCGTCACGCCACTCGAGTTGCGCAGCTCCGTGCGATCGAAATTGCCCACCCACACACCCACTGTGATATCGCGCGTGAATCCGATCGTCCAGTTGTCGCGATACGCCTGCGACGTGCCGGTCTTCACCGCGACGCGGAACGGGAAATCGAGGCTGCCGCCACTGCCGAAGACGAACTCGCGCGCGTCGGCATCGGAGAGGATGTCGCTGATCCAGAACGCGGTCCGGCGCGAGAACAGTTGCCGCCCGCGTAAGGTTAAGCCTCCTCTCGCAAACGTCGCGTACGCCGCGACCAGTTGATCGAGTCGGACCTCGGCGTCGCCGAGGGTGAGGCCGAGGCCGTAGTAGTCGGCGGTGTTGGTGAGGTCGGTGAAGCCGGAGGCGCGCAGCACGCGGAGCAACGCCGGCGCGCCCACGCGGGAGAGCATCGCCACGGCAGGGACGTTCTCCGATCCGGCCAGCGCCGCGCGCACGCGCAGCGGACCGCGATACTGTCCGTCGTAGTTGCGTGGCTCGTAGACGACACCGCTCTGCGCCGTCGCAAATGTTGAAGGCACGTCGGGCAGAACGGTTGCGGGCGTGTAACCCTCTTCGAACGCCAGCGCATAGGTGAACGGCTTGAGGGTCGAGCCAGGCTGTCGTGGAGTGATCACTCCGTCGATGGCACCACCGAACGAATCGCCAAAGTAGTCGCCGGATCCCTCCCAGGCCAGCCACTCGCCGGTGTGGTTATTGAGCACCGCGACCGCGACGCTGTGCGCGCGATGCTTCAGGAGACGCTCGCGATTCGCAGCGATGATGTTGAGGACGTCGCGCTGTAGGCGCGCGTCAAGCGTCGTGACGATTCGCGACGCGCGTGTTGAATTCGCGAGAACGTGCTCGACGAAATGTTGCGCGATCAGCTCGTCTCTTTTCGCTGAAAACTTCAGGCGCTCGGCGAGTGCATGATCGCGTTCGGCGCGACTGAGGTTCATTCGATCGAGGACGTAGCGTTGGCGCTCTTTGGCTGCTTTGAACACGCTGGGGCGCTGCGGCAGTGAGGCGAGAAACGCGGCCTGCGCAATCGTGAGCTGCTGCGGATCACAACCGAAGTACGTGCGGCTCGCTCGCGCGATGCCTGTCATTCGATTTCCATACGGCGCGAGCGTGAGATACATCGCCAGGATGTCGGCCTTCGAGTAGCGATGCTCGAGCCGCAACGCGAGCACGGTCTCGCGCATCTTCTGCAATGGAGAACGATTCGGAGACTGCAGGATCAGCTTCGCCACCTGCTGCGTGATCGTCGAGCCGCCTTCCACGATCGCGAGATGCCGCATGTTGTGAAGCGCCGCTCGCACGATCGCGAGCGAATCGACGCCGAAATGACGATAGAAGCGATGATCCTCCGCGGCGATCGTCGCGCGCACGACGTTCTCCGGCAGGTCGCGCGGAGAGAGATGCTCGCCGCGCGTTCCATTCGGCGCGAGTGGTTCGTACAGCACCACTCCGTTGCGATCGACAACCGTCGTCGATGTCAGAAGCGTGGGCGTTTGAATCGGACCGAGCCGGATCCACGCTGCGGCACCGAGAACCAACAACGAACTCCCAACGACCCATCTCACCGCTTCACCTCGATCACACTCGTCGCCGTCCGTCCGAAAACCTCCGGCTCGTACATCTCCTCGGCATGCGCTGGCGAGGCGATGAACACTCCTGCCGTCGTCGCGCGTAGCAGGTACTTGTATTCGTGATCGCCTTCGCCGAGGCGCGTGGCGAAGACGTCGACGCGATCGTCGTGGCGCTCGAAGTGATCGAAGCCGCCGCGCTGCCACCACGCCCAGAACGATTGCGTCTCGTTCTGCTGCTGCTGTTCGCGCGCGCGATCCGCCGTGGTCGCAAACGCGGTCTCCACCGCCTCGGTGCCGGCGGGAATCGGATCGGTGACGGCGACAAATCGCCGCTCCTTCGTATTGCGGATGCTCAGCGTGACCTCGAGCAGATCGCCGGCATTGAATGACGTCGCCGGCTCACTACTTCCCTGTACGCGATACGAACGCTCGATGTGGAAGCCGACATCCATCGGCTGCAGCTTCATTTCCGTCGACGCATAACGCAGACGCATGAGATAGAAGAGCGTGCCCGTGCCCTGGCGCTCGAAGACGATCGGAATCTGTGTGCCTGGCGTGCCGAGCGAAAGCACCTGCGGCATCGGCATGTCTTTCGACTTCGCTTCCGTCGACCGGCCGCGGAACTCCTCGCGCGCGATCGTCTTGGTTCCCACCGTAGTGACACCGACAAAGTCGGGGATCTCCGCTTCATACTTTCGGTAGTAATCGAGGAGCGCCTCCATCGCCCACGCGTTTTCCTGCGTGTTGCCCCACCGCCCGCGCTTCCGCGCGACCATCAGCCAACGCACCATCCGCTTCACGATCTCTTCGTCGCCGCCTTGGCGCACGAACGTGTCGAGAACCATCGCCGTCGAGCGCACATTCGAGTTCCAGAACCACAGCAGATACGGATCCGCCAGCTCTCCCACATGCGCCTGACCACCCTCGGGCAGAATCGCATTGGTCATGCGGCGATGCAGCTCATCGAGACGCTGACCGCGCTCTCCTTTCGCGATCAGCGCATCAGCGAGATTCGAGATCCCGAAGATGGGCATGCGATCGATGTAGCCGTAGATGCGATTGATGTGGCTGTCGGCGTTGCGACCGCCTTCGGCCAGCGTCTTCACGGCGAAGGCCTGCCACGCGGTGAACGCCGGCCACCACCCTTCGTTCATCGGTCTCTTCTCGTTCAGACTCTTGTCGAGATAGTCGTACGCGCGCTTCATCATGTTGCCGTCGACGCGATAACCGAGCTTCTGTCCGCGCTGATACACGTGCACCACGTAGCTCGTGAGATACGGCGACTCGGAGATGCATTCGCCCGCCCAGTAGGCGAAGCCGCCGTCGGGACACTGATACCTCTCCAGATCGTTCAACGTCGATTGCGCGGTCTTCTTCGCGTCGGCTGCGTCGATGCTCGGCAGATGGAACGCTTCGCCGAGGTCGCCGCCGAGGATGAGTGAGAGAGCGGAGGAGGCGCGCTGCTCGGCACAGCCGTACGGATAGGTGACCAGATAGCTCGCCGCTTCGCCTAAGCCCACCATCGCTGTCGAGGAGAGCTCGAGATGCATTCCGCCGAATCCGGGAACGACACCCGAAGGCAATTCGAGAGTCTCGCGCGCCTGCGGCTTCGCTTCGCCATACGCCGCGACGGTTTCGGGCGAGACGAGCACGCGCACCGGAATCACATCCTCGAACGCATCGCTTTCGCGGCCCATGTTCACGCGCATCTGAATGCGCGCCGTGCCGATCGACTCCGCGGACGCGTCGAAGCGCACCTCACTCGCCGAGTTCGGCTTGATCGCCACGGTTTTTCGCTGTGTGGCGCCGCCGATCCCGGCGGCGTTCGCCGGTGCCACACTGAACTCGATGACCGACGGATCGAGACTCTTGATCGTGACCGTTGCGGTCCCCGAGATCTTCTGGCTGTTGACCGTTCCGCCGAAATAGGCCTTGTCGCCGACGACCATGAATCGCGGGAACGCCGGCAGCAGCATCAGCGGCTTGTTGATCTTGATCTCGTTCTGCGCCCACCCGAAACGCGACGCGCGATCGCCGGCCACGGCCATGATGCGATACGTCGTCAGCGATTCCGGCAGCGTGACCGATGTCGTCGCGTGACCGTTCGCATCGGTCACGATCGATCCGAGCCAGAACGCCAGCACACGAAAGTCCTTGCGCATCGTTCCCGCCCCCGCCTCCCGCCCTCCCCCGCCCCCTTCCGCCGCCCCCTTCGGCGTGATCACGCGCCGGCTGACGATGCGCTCGCGCGAGTCGTCGGTCACGACCTGCAGCGCCTTCTGCAGATAGATCGACTCGAGGACATCCGGCGTCTGATACGCCGTGAGCGACAGCACACCGTAATCGACGGCCCACAACGTCACTTCCGATTGCGACGCGTTGCCGTTCGCGTCGTGGACGTTCACATCGATATTCGCCTTCGCCGCCGGACGATACTCATCTCGATTCGCTTTGACATCGACCTTGAGCCGCTTCGATGCGTCGATGACATTGAGCTCGGTGTATCCGAGCCGGAACGCCGGCTTGCCGGGATCGGATTCGTCCTCGGTCACCGGCTCTTTCGTGCGCCCTTTGATGAGAAGCACGGAGACGAACACATTCGGGATGTCGTCTTCGGTGATGGGAACCGTGATCGTCTGCTGCGTGGAAGTGAGATTGAACTGCTTGGCGGTGCGCACACCTTCACGCTCCGTCGTCAGCAGCGCCGTCGCCTTCTCCCACGGTGACTTGACCATGATGCGCGCGGTATCGCCGGGCTTGTAGGTCTTCTTCTCCGGGACGAGATCGATGCGATTGTGGTCGTAGCGCGCCCATGCGGTGTAGCCCGCGCCGATCGCGTAGAAGCCGACGCGCGTCATCGTCGTGCGCCCTTCCTTGTCGCTCGCCGTGGCGACGATGCGATACTCGCCACCTTGCGCGAGCGGGATGTGAAACGGCGCCGGTTCCGTCTTCGTCGTCACATCCCACTTGCCGGACGGAATGTCCTTCCGCTCCGTGTCCCACTCGTAGAAACCGTTGCCGACGGCGCGGCGGACGCTGTTGTACTGGATGCGCGTCAGCTCGAGATGAACATCGACGTTCGGCGTCGCTATGCCGTTCAGTGATACCGCGACGATTTCCGTGTCGATCCCCTTGGCCGCCTCCGCGAAGTAAGAAGGCGTCTTCAATCCGATGTACCACGGCGCCGGATCGATACGGAACGTCGCGCGCCCGGCGATGTGCTGGCGCGTCACATCGGTGACGTCGCCTTCCAGCCGATACTCGAGCGGCCAGCCCGCCTTCAAATCGGTGTCGAGCTTGAGCGACAGTTCGCCGTTGCTGTCGAGCGTCTGCTCTTTCGTCGAGATCGTCGTGCGCGCCGGCAGCCTGTTTTCCCAATCCCATCCCAGAAACGAGTACCGCTCCTCGGGGAAGCGCTCGCGGATCGTTTGCGGCACATCGAGCAGCTCGATCTTGGAATACGTCCAGGTCACGGTGCGGCCGGCCATCGCACCGCCATGGAGGTAGCGGCCGCTGATCTTGCCGTCGAGCTGCGTACCGGCGAGCGATGTCGGCGCTGTGAGCGTCGCGTCGACGCGGAAATCGGGACGGCGATACGCGGCGACGAGAAACTCGCCCGCGACGTTGAGCCGCTGCCCCGCCGCTTTCGCTGTCGCGCTATAGCCTCCGAGCGGTGCCTCGCTCGGCAACTTGAACGTCCACTCCGCGCTGCTCCAATCACTGAGCGCGATCGTGCGCTTGTCGATCTCCTTGCCATGCGCGTCATGCAGCGCAACTTCGATCTTCGTTCCGCTCGGAAGCAGTTGCATCCCCGACGGCGTGTCACTGCGCACGATGACTTTGAAGTGGACCTCTTCGCCGAGCTTGTAGACGCCGCGATCGGTGAAGATCGTGCCGCGCAGCAGCGGCTGCGCCTCGCCGAGATCGAAGCGAAGATCAAAATCCCACGGCGTGACGCCTTCGTTCCAATCGCTGCCGATGTAGGCGAGATCGCCATCCTTCTCCGCGGCGACGATGAAATGAAGATTGCTGATCGCTTGCCACGATTGCTCTGCGGATCGAAGTCCTTTCACATCGCCGGCGGCGAGGCCGTTCGCGTCAGTGACGCCGCTCCAGACGATTTTGTTGTCGGCTGTGCGAATCGAGACATTCGCGCCGGCGACAGGCGCGCCCGTGTCGAGAGCGGTGACGAGAATCAGAACGTTCTGCGGGCTGTCCTTCACGCTGATGCCGAGGTTCGTGACCTGCACGACGGTGGCACGCGCGGATTGATCGTATTCGTGAGATTTGGCGATCGCTTCGCCCGGCTTCATCGCCGCCCACAGCAGTCCTCTGTTGTCCGCGCTGAGGAGGTTCTTCATGTTCAGGCCGAACGACTGGATCTTGTCCGCGGTCGGGTTGAGCTTTCGCTGCTGCGGTGGTGTGTTCGGCGCACCGCGGAAATTCGTCTTCCGCAGCTCGAGGAGCTTCGGCATCACCTGTTCGATCGTCAGCGGTGCGAGCCACTGCTGCACGCTGCGATAGTTGCGCGCGTGGAACGGCAGAATCGGTCCGCCGCTCGATTCCCACACGCCCTGCCCGTCGCCGAAACTGATGAATGCCGAGCGATGCCAGTTGTCGACGGCCCCCATCCACGTGTATCCGAGCGTCTGGCCATCGTTCGTTGAGAGCGAAGGGTCGACGCGGACGAGATAACGATGTCCGGGAAGAAATGAGTAGCCGAGGTCGTCGAAGCTGTATTCGTTGTCGGGATATTCGAACTCGCGATCGACGGTGTGCGGTTGGAGCGCGACTTCGTGAACAGGATCGGTGATGTCGACGACGCTGACCGCTTTGCGCACCAGTTCGATCGACAGCGAGTCGCGCGCGCGAAAGCGAACGGCGTTGTAGCGATCGGGATCGCATGCGCTCGCGCATTGGACGCCCTCGACGAAAAACATCGGCTCGAGATCGATCGTGTACCGCTGATCTCGGAACATCACTTCGAT
>DASYUK010000016.1:0-2074 GCA_036001325.1 Thermoanaerobaculia bacterium | reverse complement strand
GCGCCGCGCACAGATGCGCACCGATGTGCAGATGAAGCTGATCGACAAATTCGGGTCGTCGGCCGAATTCGTCCGCTTTCTGGAATCTCCCGCCGGCCAGCAGTTTCTCGAGCAGCCCAAACGCATGACGCGAGACCGCGCTCTGGGAGCGATCACCGGCGCGCTCCTTTGCACATTCATCGGGCTCGCCTTCCTCGGTTGCGCGTTCATCTATGGCGATCCCGGCTTCTACGTGCCGGCGTTCATTCTGACTGGCATCGGCGTGGCGCTGTTCATCTCAGCGGCCATTTCCTGGAGGATGACCAAACAGTGGAACGGGACGCAACAGCCGCCTGGCATTTCCGCAACGAACCCGTAATCTCATGACCGCAGATGGTCTGATTCTGCAGGCGCCGTTCGCTTTCCAGCGAACGGCGACCTCTCAGCGAACGCCGAAGAGGCCGATGGACGAGGCAAAATTCGAAGCCTTCTACCGAAAGACAGCCGGACGGATCTGGTCCTACATCTTTCGGATGACCGGCAACGCCGCGACGGCCGACGACCTTCTGCAGAAGACGTTCTTTCGATTCCTGCGCAGCAACCCGGCGATCGTCAGCGACGACCACCTGCGTCACTACATCTTCAAGACGGCGACGAACCTGGTGTTCGATCACTTTCGTGAAACGAAGCGGCATCGCGAAGCGATCGTCGACGAGCCGGCGATCACTGAGTCGCGCGCAGGCCGCGACGAACTGCGGCACGACATGATGCGCGCCTTTGCCGAACTGAAACCGCAGGAGCGCGCGCTGCTCTGGCTTGCGCACGTGGAGGGCTCGTCGCACGAAGAGATCGCCGATGCCCTGGACGTGAAAGAGAAGAGCGTCAAGGTAATGCTCTTCCGCGCACGCAAGCGCCTGGCGGCCATACTGACCAAACGTGGATTAGGACCGGAGATCCGCCATGCCTGAGCTGGATCCTCTGGAAGCCCACATTGGCGCGTGGATGCAGCAGTTCGCGGCCATCGACGATCGCAAGCATGGCCTTCCCGATCCGGGGGCGCTGTGGGTCAAGGCCAGATTGCTACAGACGCAGGCGGCGATGGATCGCGCCTCGCGTCCGATCACTCGCGTTCAGATCGCCGCGTATGTGATCGTCGCCGCCGGCTGGGCTGCGCTGGTGACGTGGAAGTGGAGCGACCTGCAGCGGTGGCTCCTCGGTTTCACACCGACGCAGATGGTGCAAAGCATGTCGCACGGATCGCTCTCTGTGACGTTCCTTCTCACCGTGGTAGTCCTGGCCACGATGACGGTGATGTTGGGTTTGCACACGATCTTGGCGGAAGATTAGAACGTCGCCCACATCAACACACGCTTGTACGTGTAGAAGTAGGGCCGCTTCTCGCCAAGTCGCGCCAGCAACTTTGCTGAGTACTGCTGCAGGAAGTCAGGATACCGATCGCCGAGGCGTCGCTCGTAATCGGTGAGGAGAGTGCCCCTCACCCATTCGATGACGCTCGACGTCGATTCGAGCTCGTGCCCGTAAACCTGCATTCGCACGTGCTGGCGTTTGAAGCCGATGGCGTTCAGGAGACGCGCATACTCGTCGATCGCGAGCAGCGGATCGTGTCGCGGCTCGACGCCGAGCTCTCGCGCGATCTCTGCCGCGGTCGCGTGCGACGGATGATCGTCGTTGGCCGGCATCTGGATGGCGATCTGTCCATGCGGCGCAAGAAAGCTCGCCAGGCGCTTCAGCAGCGCGTGATGATCGGGCACCCAGTGCAGCGCTGCATTCGAGAAGATCAAGTCGAATGGCCGATCAGCGACGAACGCCTCGATGTCACCGCGCTCGAACCGGAGCATCGCGCTACCGAATGCGCTCGATTTCAAGAGCATCGTCTCCGAGTTGTCGATGCCGATCGACTCCTCCGCCGCGAGATGCTGGTGCAGCTCACGCGTCAGTTCGCCCGTGCCGCACCCGAGATCGACAATGCGCATGCGCGGCCGCTTTTCGACCAGCGCGACGAGATCGAGAAACGGTTGCTTGCGCTCCTCTTTGAAACGCTCGTACTGATCGGGACGCCAGCTCACGTCAGACG
>DASYUK010000015.1:0-4338 GCA_036001325.1 Thermoanaerobaculia bacterium | reverse complement strand
TCCGCCACGATCGACATGGCGATCGTCACGAATGCCACGGTCGATCCGGCCGCGACGGGCGCCTTCCAGCCGTCGACGTCGACGAGCGCGTCCCGCGCCGGAACGCAGTTGTCGATGACGACATCGGCGAGATCGGACAACTTCTTCCCACTCGAATGCGTCGCCTTGTTCGTGCGCTGATTGTCCATCGATGTCACCGCGACGACTTTCAGATGGCGAGCGCGCGACTCCATCGCCACTTCGATTCCGGCCGCGTTCATCCCTCCATGAGAGAACACAACCATGATGTCGCCGGCGCGAATCGGCTCGTTCTCGAATAGCACTCTCGCGTAGCCCTCCTGCCGCTCGAGCCACAAGAGACCTTTCGCGCCGCCGGAGCCGAGGACGTTCTGCCACATCAGCCGCGCATCCATCAGCGGATGAAAAACGGGAAAGCTTCCGTATCGCGGAAAAACGTCCTGCACGGGAAGAACGGAGTGGCCGCTGCCGAAGAGATGCACGAGACCGCCGCTCTGTACCGACTCGCCCATCAGTTGTGCGGCGCGGCGAATGTTGTCGCTCTCGGTCGACCAGATGCGCTCGAGAACGCCGGTGATCTTTTCGCGATACTGATCGATGCTCATTCATTGCTCCTGTCAAACGCGAGCCGGGCCGCTCCAAGCAGATTCGCTCCAGTGCCGAGAGTACTGACGACGATCTCGACTTGCGGAAACGAAAGCGGCTGCGCGAATTCGCGCGCCGTGCGTTTCACGTCGTCGAGATAGAGATCGGCGGCGTTCGTGAGGCCGCCGGTGAGGACGATGACTTCCGGATCGAACAGACTGACGAGATTCGCAACGGCACGAGCGAGGTGACGCGCGCCGGCCTTGAAGGCGTCGATCGCGCTGCGATCGCCGGCGCGCGCACGCTGTGCAACCTCGATTGCAGAATCTGCACGCGCGCCGCGTTCGATCGCCGGTCCGGCGGCCAGCGACTCCAGGGCACCGATTCGTGACGACATTTCATTCGTTTCATCACTCACGACCATCCATCCAGCGCATCCGGAGAGCTCGTGCGCGCCACGAACGAGCGCACCGCCGCTGAGAATGCCGGCGCCGATGCCCGTTCCCAGGATCAACACGATGACGTCGGATTTGCCGCGCGCGGCGCCGCGCCAGCTCTCGCCGAGGACGACGGCGTTGCGGTCGCTGTCGACGAAAACCGGGAGCCGCAACTTGCGCTTCAGCTCGCGCGCGAGCGGAATGCGATCCCAGCCGGGAAGATTCGGCGCCCAGACCGTTCCATCGCGACGGACGAGGCCGGGAACCGCGACACCGACGGCGTCGCCGTCGAGGAGCTTGGCCATTCGGACGATCTGTTCGATGGGCGCGCGAGTCGACGAGAGATCGACCGGCTCTTCCATTCGCCGCCCAATCTTCCCGCGCTCACCGACCACTGCAGCCGCGACTTTCGTTCCACCGAGGTCAACGGCGATGATGTTGCGCATGCGCGCGCGATGATAACGCTCACAAGAGGCAAGCTCGACGACTTAGATGCGCACGCTCCTTGAACTTCAAAGATGGGAAAGGAGTCTGATATGCGACACACATTCGCGGTCATCGCGTTGGGAACGCTTCTTCTCGCTTCGTGCCAGTCGTCCTATCCGACAGGATCAACGTCGTCGACGAGCAGCGGAACGACAACAACTGCTCCGATCACTTTAGGCAGCATGACGTCCAGCGGTTCACCCACACAGCAGCAAGTGGAAGTCACGCTGAACGAATACCGGATCGACATGCCGGACGCACTACCGACAGGTCATGTCGTGTTCCACGTCGTGAACTACGGCTCGATTCCGCATAGCTTCGGAATCCGCTCGGGTTCGACGTCGACCGGTTATGGAACGCAGGGACAGACATTCGACAAGAGTCTGGCGGCGAACCTCGATCCGGGACAGTCGGCAACGCTCGAGGTTGATCTTCAAGCGGGTTCGTATACGGCGTACTGTCCGGTGAGCGACCACGCCTCGACACGCGGGATGACGAAGACGATCACCGTTCAGTAATTACGCGCGTTCCGCGCGATGTTTGATGGCGCGCAGCCACATCCGGCGAATGATGTCGCTGCCGGGGTGGATGACGCGCCAGTAAATTGCGAATCGCCGCGCTCCGCGCTTCGTATTCGCGAAGACGCGCGTCTCGGTGGAGACGTACGAGCCGCCGCGGCCGTCGGGCGCAACGAGAAAGTTCATCGTCGCGTCCACGCCGCGCGCGACTGTCGTTCCCACGACCAGTTCGCGGGGAGGATCGTCGGCGAGGTAGCGGAAACCCGTGCGCGTCGCGATATCGAGAATCGGCTCTCCCTTCGGCGCATTCAGGATGTTGGGCGGAAGAGGGCGGCCGAGTCGGCGAATCGCGGTCAATGTGCGAAAGAAGAGGATGTCGTCCGCCGTCACGGCGCGGATTGCGGCGAACACTTTGTCCGGTGACGCGGCGACGTAGGTCGCGTGCCGCTCATGGAATTGCCACACCGGCATGGCTGCGTCGAGATACGTCGCCGGCGTAGCGACGCGCGACTCGCTCACCGGCCAGGCCAACACGATCACGACGACGAGCAAAGCAGCACCGATCATCGCGGCGCCGATCCTGCGCATGGTGATCAGCGGCCAGATCACGGTGAAGCGCGAAGGAGTTTCGCAATCTCGTCGACGTTCCGGTCCGTCGTGACTTGCAGCGAGAACCCTTCGCCCTTGACGCGGTCCCCGCCCTTAGCTCCGTTGTCCTGACCGATCTGAAGATCCTTCACGGTCAGCGAGGCCGAGAGGGTCCGAGCAGGAAAGGATTGAGGATCGGCGCCCTCGGTGGCAGCAGCAGAAACTGGTGAATTGGTGCTCATGGGATACGGATTTTCGATCAGGGTCAGCGAGCGGGGATCGAGTGGTGCTCGTGCATCACTACCCACTCGTCGCCCAACTTGCACAAACCCATCGTTAGACGAAAGTTCAACTCAGTCCTGTCTCCGCTCGCCTCAATGCCGGCACAACGCATCAGTGCCGTAACAAACGCCACATCAACGCCCGCCGTGATCTTCATCCCGCTAATGTCAAAGATCCCCGTGTTCTGAGACCAGGAGAAGAAGAGATCCCAGGTCTTTCGGTAGGCTTCGATCCCTTTCGACTGAATAGGCGGTGGAAGATCGAACATCAAGATATCCGGTGAGTGGTGGGCGAGAATTCCATTCAGATTCCTGGCACGAACTGCTGCCGCCCAGTTCTCCACGAGGAGTTCGATCGCGGCTACGTCTGCTGTTTTCGTATTGATTGTGCCCATTCGATCCCTTCAATCGAAATCGCTCGAGGTCACACGCGGTCTGCGTAAGTTAGCTCACGCTATGTCACGACGCCAGCGGCTTCACTTTTACAGCTCTGTTACGCCGGCGCACCGAGAAGCTTTGCTCGGGCAGAGATCGAGCCGCGGCGCCTTTCCGCTGCCTGCTCCCAATTTCCTGGCAGCCTCGGGCTCAGTAGATTGCGACCGGAGCGAGACAAGGGCTTCAGCGCCGGGCCAGGCGACGGCAGCGCGGAACGGTGCTACGAGTTTGGGAGCCACGAGGCGCCGCAGGCGCCGGGCCACGAAGGCGGGCCGCGTGCGCTTTCAAATGAAGACGCTGAACCGAACATCACCCATCCATGCGCCGGATCATCGTCTGCTCGAGCGGCATCGGCCGGCCGTCGAAGATTTCCTCCTCAGCCGCTTCGCGCGAAGTCTCCTCGCGCTTCGTCTTTCGCCAATACTCGGCGAAATCGCGACCGAACATGCGCACCATCCATCGCGGCGCTCGTTCGGGATCGTAATCGGGCAACTGCGAGGCGACATCGGTATAGATCTTCAGAGCCACGAAGGCGAGGAGCGTGCCGCGCGGCAGGTCGAGCCAGTTGGCAGCGGCGAAGCCGGCGAAGATCGCGATCTGCACGAGGAACACGCGCCAAAGAATCGCGTTGCTCATCTTGCTGATCCACGCGAAGGGTCTTTCGCGAATCCCGATCATGTCGATGAGCAACCCCACGCAAAGAAGCAGCGCGGTGATGGGCAGCGCCCCCTTCAACGCATCGACGTCGATTGTTTCATCGCGTAGCACGACCCCCAGAAAGACTCCGCTGGCGAGCCAGAACGCGATACCGAAGACGAGAAAGGTCGTGCCGAAGTAACCGATCTTCCTTTCGGTCTTCGTCAGACCGTTGGTCGTTATCTTGACGAGCATTTCGCAGTAGTGCCCGCGCTTCTTCGTCGCGCGCCGGTGGATGTGAATGCGCGCGGCGACGAGCAGTACCAGAATCAGCGTCTCGCACCAGTAGAGGAC
>DASYUK010000014.1:0-1651 GCA_036001325.1 Thermoanaerobaculia bacterium | reverse complement strand
CCCGCCGTAACCATGAAATTCAAATTCATCTTCGCCGGCTCCCACTCGGATAGAGAGATGTCCGCTGCCGCGGACCGTTACCTCAATAGAATCAAGCACTTCTATCCCGTCGAGGTCATCGAGATCCGCCCCGAGCGCGGTAGACAAAATGCAAGTGATGTGTCTATCATGCGCGCTCAATCCGCGCGCCTGTTGGCCGCAATTCCCGATCGCGGGCACACCATCGTGCTCGACGAAGCGGGGCAGGCCCTTGATTCTTTGAAGTTTGCCCGGTTGCTCGAACGGCTGACGATCGACAGCCCGAACGGCGTGAATTTCGTCGTCGGCGGTGACGTTGGGCTGGCGGAGAACGTCAAACGCC
Organism: Thermoanaerobaculia bacterium; assembly: GCA_036001325.1. Classification (GTDB taxonomy): domain Bacteria; phylum Acidobacteriota; class Thermoanaerobaculia; order Gp7-AA8; family Gp7-AA8; genus DASVHS01. The sequence goes on along the minus strand of DASYUK010000014.1, from coordinate 1,290 downwards.
GTGCCGATCGGCTGCTCAGTCTTTCAGCGATGACCCTCCCGCACCAGATCGCTCGGGTCGTCCTGCTGGAACAGATCTACCGGGCATGTACGTTGATGCGCAACATTCCGTACCACAAGTAAGGAGAGCCACTTCGGATGGCCAGAGCCAAAGCGAAATCGAACCCATATCAGCAGTACGAGGACGCGCTTCGCAAGAAGCAGCACGAGCTTCTCGACTCGTACGAGCGCGACAAAGCCGCCGGCAACGCGCAGCCGGATGACGGTATTCAGGACCTGGCGGACAAAGCCGCCAGTGCGTATTCCAAGGAGTTGAACTTCTCCCTCTCCGACGGAGAGCGGAACGTGCTCATGCTCATCGACGAAGCCTTCGCTCGCATCAAGGAAGGCACGTACGGCAAGTGCACGAACTGCGGCAATACCATCGGAGAGAAACGTCTGCAGGCCGTGCCCTGGACACCGTTCTGTATCGATTGCCAGGAACTGCAGGAAAAAGGTCTCCTCGGATAAGCGTTCTAACATGTGTCGTGGTCAGTTAGGGGAGCGGGTGATCCGCTCCCTTTTCTTTCAACATTCCGCTTTTCTCATGCCGAAGCCGCTAAGCAAGATTCTCGAACAGATCGCCGCCAACCACCCGCCCAGCGCGCTCCTCATTGGCGGTTCCTCGGAGTTTCTCGCCGAGCGTGCCTATCGCGAGATCCGCGAAGCGATGCTGACGACGATTCCGGCCCTGAACATCGAGAGCTTCGAGCCGGGCGCCGAGCTCGCGGGCGTCGTCGATTCCTATCGCACGCTGTCGCTCTTCGGTGGCTCGCGGCTGCTCGTCGTTCCGGAAGTTAACGCTTTCGTCTCAGCGAAAGAGATTGCGTCCCTTCATGAGAAGGCGATCACCGAGTGGCGCAGTGCGAAGACGGATCGCAAGCGCGCCACCGCGTCGGCGAAGCTCCTTCACCTTCTCGGTCTTGTCGGTGCTGATCTGGAGATGACCGATCGTGCGATCGCGGGCGCGCTCAGCGTGCCGCTCGACGAAACGCTGACGGACATGCTCGCGTTCTGTCGCGAGACGGGAAAGAAAGCGGGCCGCGGCGAGGACGATGCCGCGTTGCTGATCGAGGCGATCGCACGTGGTGGAGCGCCGTCGACTTTCCTCATCTTGAGAACGGGGGAGATTCCTCGCGACTCGGCGACGGTCGATCTGATCGACAAGCACGGTGCCGTGGTCATCGCCGACGTGTCGCGTGAGAGCTTCATCTCGGCGCTCGATGAAGCGATCGCCGACGTGGCGTCCGAA
>DASYUK010000013.1:0-2258 GCA_036001325.1 Thermoanaerobaculia bacterium | reverse complement strand
AGCTCCCACATCTCGTCGGTCAAACCCTCGTTCAACGTAAGCCGGTCGAGCGCGCGATCGTCGATCAGCGGATCGACACCGCGCTCCTGCATCTTCCGAAAGATGTTCTGCACGCGCACGGTCGAGTACTGAAGGTAAGGGCCGGAGTCGCCTTCGAATGTGAGCGCCTCGCCGAAGTCAAACGCGATCACTTTATTGCGACCAAACTTCAGCATGAAGTAACGCAACGCTGCGACAGCCACCTGCTTGCCCAGGGTTCGCGTCTCCTCATCCGAGAGCCCCTCCGCCTTCATCCCCTCCCGCACTGCCTCGGTCGCCTTCTCTTCGAGCGTGTTCAGCAAATCGTCCGCCTTCACGCCGAGACCTTTCCGTCCCGACATCTCGACGTAGGCGCGGGTCGCGTCTTCCTCGGACATGTCCATGCCGAGCGCTTTCGCGGTCTCAGGGGTCAGCGCGACCATCTCATACGAGAAGTGAATCGACCTCTCCGCCTCGCGCGCGTGTCCGAGGAGTCGCAAGCCTTCTTTCACGACTTTCTGCAGATAAGCCTGGCGGACATCGATGACGTTGTAGACGCGCTGCGCTCCGCCAAACTTCGGCGCCGCCGGCGATCCCTCTTCGGTCGTCGATTCCCACAGGATGCGGCCATCCGCGTAGCGCAGGAACTCGCGATAGTTGAACGTGCGATCCAGCAATCCGAACTTCCAGAGCTGATACGCGATGTCCTTGCCGGTGTACGTCACCGTGCCGTTCGAGCGGACGAGGATCTTGTCGGGCTCGTTCATCCCCTCGAACTCTTCGCTCCCCTCGAGCTTCATCACCCAGCAACCCTTGTGCTTCCCTTCAGTCTCGTAGACGACCGCGTCCGACTTTTTCAATAACTCGAACGCGCGCTCCCAGAAATGAAGGCCGATGATGTCGCTCTCCTTCGGCAGCAGGTCGTACTCGATGCCGAGGCGAAGCGCGGTTTCGATGTGCCGATGCATGATCGCGCGAACGATGACACGCGAGATACGCCACGACTCTCCTTCGCCGCGCTCGATCCGATGCAGCGTATCGGGACGCCACTGTTGCGACTCCGGATGTTGTGCGTAGTAATGCGTGATCTTCGCGTAAAGATCCCAGCAGAAGTGGTCGAATTTCGGATCCGCGGCACGCGTCGCGACCTGCTCTGCGGATTCCTTCAGGAGTCGTTCGAATGCAACGACAACGTCCGCAACCTGCACTCCCGTGTCGTCGATGTAGTTCTGCACTTCCACTTTGTTGCCGAGCCAATGCAGGCAGCGCACGAGCGTGTCGCCGAGGACAGCGTTGCGGATGTGACCGATGTGCGCGGCCTTGTTGGGATTGATGTTCGTGTGCTCAACGATCACGCGTTCCCCGCCTGTGGCGAGACTCGTCATCACCGTACGGATGTGCGCCGCCGCAAACGCACCGCGATCGAAACGGAAGTTGAGATATCCGGCTCCCTCGACGGACACCGACTGCACGAGCATCGGCAACTTGAGGCCTTTGGCAACCGCCGCGGCGATCTCTCGCGGCTTGCGCTTGAGTGCTTTCGCCAGCTCGAGGCAGAGCGGCGTCGCCAGATCGCCCATGTTCAGCTTCGGCGGCGCCTGCAGGATCACGCGATCGACAGCATGCCCGAACAGCGCGAGCACGCGCGTCCTCAGAGTCTCGGTGAGTTGCTCCGTTATCTGTTCCAGGATCACGTCTCGTTATCCCGAAGGATGAAGGATGAAGGATGAAAGTTGGTGCGGCTTTCATCCTTCATCCTTCATCCTTCCATGCAATGGCTCGTATCGTTCCATAACTTCAGCACCCACCCCTCTCCGCGACGAACAAAAACATTCAGCGCCGCGTTGTCCTGGGCGAAGTGACGCGCCGCGGACAGCGGAAGATCGAGTAACGCGGTTGCGGCGATCCGTATTGCCGTGCCGTGCGTGACGACGATCGGACGCCGCGCGCCATTCATCGTTTCGAGCGCACGCTTGATCCGCGTCAGCACATCGATGTGCGATTCGCCGTCAGGAGAGGGGAAGTCGTCCTCGGCGACCCAGCGCTTGTAGATGTCGCGTTCGGTCTTACGGATCTCGAGAAATTTCTGCCCCTCCCAGCGCCCGTAGTTCATCTCGCGAAGCTCGTCGATGATGCGAACGTCGAGCGCGGTCACTTCGGCGATCGTCTGCGCTGTCGTCAGCGCTCGCTTCAGTGGCGATGAGAAGATCGCGTCGGGCGCGAAGCTCTTCAGCCGCTGC
>DASYUK010000012.1:0-8877 GCA_036001325.1 Thermoanaerobaculia bacterium | reverse complement strand
CACGGCATCACGAACGTGTCCGCGCTCCAGGGCGGCTTGCATGCGTGGGAGAACGCGGGCGGCCTGATCGTCAAAGGGCAGTGAAGGCGGTTCGCTGCGCTCTGATCCTCATCCTCGCAGCGGTCACCGCCATTGCAAGCGATCTCACCGCCATCCAGGACAATAGCTTTCTCGCCGAAGAGGCATATAACCAGGAGAAGGGCATCGTGCAGCACATTAGCCTTTTCATGCGCGATCGAAAGAGCGGCGATTGGATCTACATGTTCACACAAGAGTGGCCGGTCCTCTCGCAGACGCATCAGCTCAGTTACACGATCCCGCTGGTCGGTGACGGCAGCCGCGAAGTCGGCGACGTGTTGGTCAACTATCGATATCAGCTCATCGGCAGCGGCGACACCGCGCTGGCGATTGCGCCGCGGTTGTCGCTCATCATTCCGACCGGTGATGAAAACAAAGGTGCTAGCCGTGGGGCGACGGGCCTGCAGGCGCTCATGCCGATCAGTCGCGTCATCGCGACGCGCGTTGCATCGCACTCCGATGCCGGCGCGACGTGGTACCACGACGGCAATTCGGCGGACCTCTTTCTCGGGCAGAGCTTGATCTATGCGCTCAACTCGCGCGTGCATCTCATGGCCGAGGCGACGTGGTCGCGGGCCGAGCATGAAACAGAAGTGCTGATCAGCCCCGGCGTGCGCTGGGCATATAACTTCCGGAGTGGACTGCAGATCGTGCCCGGTGGACGATCGATCATCATGTATCTCAGTTTCGAGCACCCGTTCGTCAAGTGAATCTCCTTCACCTCTTCGATCTCTCCCTCATCGCTCGCCGGGACAGCGGCGCACTGAATTGGCACAACCGCACGTTCACGTTCGGTGAGATCGAGACGCGCAGCAACCGCGTCGCTCATGCGCTCTTGCAGCGCGGCTTCACCAAAGGCGATCGGCTGTGCGTCTACCTCGGCAATCGCATCGAGCTGGTCGACATCTTCATCGCCTGCGTGAAGCTCGGCGTCATCTTCGTTCCGATCAACATCCTCTATCGAGAGCGCGAGATCGCGCACATCACATCCGACGCCGAGCCGCGCGAGACGATCACCGCGGACAGCGTCGACGGATTGACGACGGATCGCGTCGAGCGACCGAAGGTTCCGTTGGATGGCGATGATCCCGCTGCAATCATCTATACGTCGGGCACGACCGGCGCGTCGAAGGGCGCGATCCTGACGCACAACAACTTTCTTGCGAACACGGTGAATCTCCTGACGAGCTGGCAAATCGTCTCGGCCGATCGATTCCTGCTGGCTTTGCCTCTCTTTCACATTCACGCGTTGGGCAACGGACTGCACTGCTGGCTCGCCAGCGGCTGCTGCATGCGACTCCTCGAGCGCTTCGATCACCGCACCGCGGTCGATGAGCTGCTCGATTTCGAGCCGACGCTTTTCTTCGGTGTCCCGACGATGTACGTGCGCCTGCTCGATACTCCGCGCGATGTCGCAAAGCGCATCGGCGCGCGGACGCGACTCTTCGTCTCCGGCTCCGCGCCGTTGCCGTCGCATGTATTCGAACGATTCCGCGAATTGTTCGGGCAGACGATCCTCGAGCGGTACGGCATGACCGAGACATTCATGAACATCAGCAATCCCTATGTGGGCGAGCGGCGCGCGGGGACGGCCGGCACTCCGCTGCCCGGCGTTTCGGTGCGCATCGACGACGGCGAGTTGCTCGTGCGCGGCCCGAACGTCTTTGCCGGCTACTGGCGCCGTCCCGATGAAACTGACGCAGCGTTCACGAGCGACGGCTATTTCCGCACCGGCGACCTCGCCACCGTTTCCGACGACGGCTACTACACGCTCCTCGGCCGCAAGAGCGATCTGATCATCTCGGGAGGATTCAATATCTATCCGCGCGAGATCGAGGAGTTGCTTCTCGAGCAGCAGGGCGTGGTCGAGGCGGCGGTTGTCGGCGCCGCCGATGAAGTGCGCGGCGAAGTGCCTGTGGCATTCATCGTCGGCGAGTTCGACGCGGACGCGCTCGATCGCGTCTGCCGCGAACAGCTCGCATCGTTCAAGGTGCCGCGCCGCTTCGTGAAGATCGACTCGATCCCCCGCACCGCCCTCGGAAAAGTGCAGAAGCACTTGTTGAGACCGTGATCGCCGCGCCGTGCTTCAGCGGGATCACATTCGTGTGAAAAACGGTTCGCCCGACGGCGGTACCGATGATCGCCCCGGCCGCGACATCGGAAATCCAATGGGCATTGTGATACATGCGCGCGAAGCCGACGCCACCGGCCAGCCCATACGCCACATAGCGAGCGGCCGGATAGTGTTCGGCGATCGAGGAAGCGAGCGCGAACGCCTCCGTCGTGTGATTGGAAGGAAACGAGTAGTGGCCGCCGTTCGGTCGCGTGCGTCGGGTGATCGCTTTGAGCGCCGGCGTAATCGCTCGCGACGCGATCAGACTGCTCATCGCGGAATCAAATGCTGTCGCTTTGGCGCGTTCATCATTTCGGACGACGCCGTAAGCGAGAAAACCGAGGATCACGGCGGTGGAGCGGCCGCCGCCGAGGGGCTCGATGGCGCGGGTGATCTCATCGAGAGCATGTGAGTGATTGCGCGCGATGACATCGCGCGCTTCGTGATCGATGAGCGTCGTCGCCGCGACGGCACCCGCGGCGATCGCTGTCTGTCGCCAGTGCTGAACAGGCGCCTTCGCGACCGCGCGCACGTCGGCGATCGCGAGCCGTTCATAGCGCGTCGCCGTGGCACACGACGAGAGCAGCACCGCGATCAGAAGAAGGAGGCTACGCAAGGGTTCGCACAACAAACGGTGTCGCGATCATGACGACGCCGATCAATCCGCAAAGGATGAGGCTCGAAACGAAATATGGATAGATCACGAGGATGAAGCCGGCGACGAGAAACGGTGTGCTGTGCTGCCGTTTTCCGTAGATGAGATACGCGCCGCCGATCGAGCCGAAGAGGAGATCGAGAAAAAGGCTCATCCGAGGCGGATTCTACGCGCGAGTTCGTTCTACACGTCGTAGGCATCGGCACTGAGCGCCGAGGAGGCACTCCACACGGAGTGGTGCATTGCGCGATTGCCGAGGCAAGCTCGCTACATTGGACAGCGGAGGACCACGCATGACCCGTCGCGCCACCGCTGTATTCGAAGTGAAGAGTTGGGATGAGACTCCCTACGATGAAGAGGGTCCCAAGCTCACGAGAGCATCAGTCACCAAAGAATTTCGTGGCGACATCGAAGGACTCGGAACAGTGGAGTATCTGATGATGTATCGCAACGATGGATCGGCGAGTTTCGTGGGTCTGGAGCGGATCGCCGGCCGCATCGGCAACCGCAAGGGAAGCTTCGTACTCCAGCATACCGGCACGTTTGCGGGTGACGTGGCAAAGGCGACGTGGGTCGTCGTACCCGGTTCCGGCACGGGCGATCTGCAAGGGCTTCGCGGCGACGGCGGGTATACGTCCGCGCACGCCGCGCAATATCCGATGACGCTCGATTATGAGATCGACTGACGCGTGCCTACTTCTCCGGCGGATCTCCTGATGGCGACTCTTCCTCTGCCTCTTCGGCGCGATCCGCCTTCAAAACGTGGTGCTTCGATTCGACGAAGAGCGACTCCAGCTCCTGCATGGCGTTGCCGAGCGAACCGGAGCCGCGCGCCTTCTGCGCATCGCGGCGAATGAGTGCGACGCCGCCGATCGTGAGCGCGACAGCGACGGCGACGATCAACAACAAAAAAGCCAGACCGAGAAGTGTTTGCATCGATCAGGATGCGGCGCGATGGGTATCGATCACGGCAAGAATCACGGACACCAGAGCGATGAGATTCAGAATTGCGCTTGTCGCGTGAGAATACTCCCACTGGAACCGGAGTGCCTGCCAGTTCGGCGGAAGGACGGTCCAGTTGTTCGTCTGTTTGTTCGCCGGATAGGTGAAGACCCAGAACACGACTTGCGTTCCGACGATGCAGAGGAGAGCAGTGAGCCCAAAAGCGAATCGGCGGCCTTCTCCACGACTCATGATGGTCAGCGCCAGCGTGGAGAGAAGAGAGTGATGGCTCATCTCTTCGAACTGCCGAACAAGATCGGTCTCTCGCGCGATGACTATCCGACCGTGCAGCAAATTTACCGAGGATGGGCGCTGGCAGGAATCCTTGTTCTCGGAGCTTTCGAGGCATGCACGTGAGCAGCCAATCTCACCTGAGCCAGGGCATCAGACCCCAAGAGTGGCGCTTGTAATCCGCGTATTGAGGATACCGCGCGAGCAGCAACTTCTCCTCGACGCGAACTTTCATCAAAAGAAAAGCGATGATCACCGCCGCGGCAACGCCGACCGCGACAGTCGGCTTCCGAAGAAAAAGGCCGACGACGAGCAACAAGATCGCACTGTAGATCGGATGCCGGAGGCGCCGGTAGATGCCGCTCGTGACTAATTGGGCATCGGCCCGCGGTTCCGGCGCGATCTGCACGGCGCCGCGAATCGACGCGAGAGCGGAGAACATGAGAAGGAGCCCGATGACGCACAGCACAGCGCCGGCAACCTTCGATGCGGTTGATACAAAAAGCGCGGGACCGGCGGTCAGGAAAAAGGCGCCGGCGAAAACGCAGAGCAGGACGGTCTGCGCAAGAGCGTAAGATCTGCTCGTCTGATTTGTCGTTCTCACAATTCTTTTCGTCTGAGTCTTTGGCTCTGGTCGGAGGCACGATCTACGTCAGCCCCACCGATGAGCCCATTCGGAATGGCGTGGTGCTCATCCAGGGTGAAACGATCGCTGCAGTGGGTAGTCGGGCACTTCTGCAGGTTCCTCAAACTGAGCAATCGCTCGATTGTTCGGGCCTCACGATTACGGCAGGGTTTTGGAACAGCCACGTGCACTTCTTTGAAAGAAAGTGGGCGAATGCGGCGACCATTCCCACGCCCGAGCTCGGACGTCAGCTTCAGGACATGTTCACGCGATACGGGTTCACGAGCGTGTTCGACCTGTCTTCCATGTGGGAGAACACGCGACGGCTTCGCGACCGCGTCGAGAGCGGGGAGGTGCCTGGTCCGAGAATTCGCTCGACGGGAGAGGGCCTGGTTCCTCCGGGTGCCGTTCCGTCCGAACAAGTTCTCAACTTCATGGGCGTCATGAAGACGCCACTTCCCGAGATCACGGATGCTGCGCAAGCGGCGGCGACTTCAAAGAAACTTCTCGATGAAGGCGTGGACGGCATCAAGCTGTTCGCGTCTACGCCGTCGCTGGTCTCGCTTCCTGGGGGCGCCATCGAAGCTGCTGTAAGCGAAGCGCATCGGTTGAAGAAACCGGTCTTTGCTCACCCGAATAGCGGCGCTGATGTGTTGGCCGCGATTCGAGGCGGAGTCGATGTCATCGCTCACACAACTCCGCGATCTGGCCCATGGGATGAAGCGATCCTCACAGCGATGAAGGAACGGCAAGTGGCCCTCACACCGACGCTCACACTATGGAAGTACTTCATGCGCCACGATCGCATTTCAGCCCAGGAGCAGATGACGAATACTTCCATCGGCCAGTTGCGAGCCTGGATCGCGTCTGGAGGGACGGTCCTTTTCGGCACCGATGTCGGGGCCGTCGACTACGACCCGAGTGAGGAATACGCCTTGATGGCCGAGGCGGGAATGAGTTTTCGCGAGATCCTCGCTTCACTGACCACTGCGCCCGCCGAGCGATTTGGAGAATCAAAACAGTCAGGGCGAATCGCCGCAGGTCTCCAGGCCGATCTCGTTGTCTTGAAAGACGATCCTTCGCAGGACATCCGAGCGCTGGCTGCTGTGCAGTACACACTTCGCGCCGGGAAGATCATCTATCGTGCGAGCAAATGAAACTATTTGCTCTCGTATGCTCGCTTCAGAGCGGCGATGTCGATCTTCTTCATCTGGAGCATCGCCTTCATGACGCGTTGGGACCTTTTGGCGTCACGGTTACTCAACATCTTTAGCAGGGCGGTGGGGACGATTTGCCACGACAGACCAAACTTGTCTTTGAGCCAGCCGCATTGGCTCTTCTCTCCACCGTCAGAGAGCTTCTCCCAAAAGTAATCCACCTCTTTCTGCGTCTTGCAGTTCACAACGAACGAGATCGCTTCGGTGAATTTGAACTGTGGTCCGCCGTTCAAGGCGATGAATTCCTGACCCTCGATCTCGAAGGTTGCGGTCATCACCGTCCCTTTGGGCCCGGGTCCCGCTTCTCCGTAACGGGTCACTTTTCCGATCTTGGAATCTTGAAAGACCGACTTGTAAAACTTGACTGCCTCTTCAGCGTTGCCATCGAACCACAGGAACGGTGTGATTTTTTGCATCGGCGCATTCTACAGATATTCATTCTTGCCTGCGGCTGCGGCCTTTCTCCAAGCGGTCACGCAACTGACGGCTATCTGCACGAATAGTAGCGGCCCGCAATGCCGAAGGATGAACGAGATTCGTCGAATAGATCGGCTGCTGCTGCGAGTTAGCGTTCTTTACGAAGGCGTACCTGACTGTCGAGAGCGGCCGCGAGCGCGCGATTCAGTTGCTCGAGCTTGCTGTCCGAAAGAGAGCCGACGAAGTCCGTGAGCACCAATTTCGGCAGACTGATGAGCTCATCACAGTGGACGCTGCTCGTATGTTTGAGGCCCTCTTCCACGCCCACTTCAAGTTGCGAGGGCAATCCGTGATACGCAGAGTAAACCGGAGCACAGACGACCGTTGAGAAGCGCGATTCGATGACTGCTTGCCGGCTAACGACAACGAATACGCGGCTCTTTTTTGGATCTGATTTAGAGGGATGCGGAACGCGATACAACTCGCCGCGTTTCACCGAATGACCTGATACTCGAGAACCTCGGCTGCCTCTCGATTCAGTTCGTCCGCAACTGAATTGATGCGCGAGATATCTTCCGCCAGATGTTTCGCGGATCCTTCTCGGAGGGCTTGCCGGACTGCTTCCGCGACGAAGGCGGAGCGGTCGTTCGAAACATTGTCGATCTCAGCCGCGAGATCTTCGGGGAGCTGCACCGTTACCATTCGAACAGGTTAACCGAGACATCGGCTTCGAACAATCCCTGGCCGCCCTTACGTTCCTTCTCCGGCGTGATCCGCGGTAACGCGACCGTCGCGCACTTCGACGACGCGGCTGGCGCGCTTCGCCAGGCCGGGATCGTGCGTGATGATCACCAGCGTGCGGCCCTGCTTCCACAGATCGGGGAAGATCGACATGATGTCGCTGCCGGAGCTCGTGTCGAGATTTCCCGTGGGCTCGTCGGCGAGGACGATGTCAGGATTCATCGCCAGCGCGCGGGCAATGGCGACGCGCTGCATCTGACCGCCGGAGAACTCCGTCGGTTTGTAATCGACTCGATCGCTAAGGCCAACGCGGTCCAGAAGCTCCGTCGCGTGCTTCCCGCGTTCGGCGGGACGCATTCCGCCGAACATCATCGGCATCTCGACGTTCTCGAGGGCCGAGAGGTGCGGCAGCAGATTGAAATTCTGAAAAACAAATCCGCAAGGAGACCACAATGAAAAAGTTCCTCGTTCTCTACCGTTTCACCATGGCCGCGAGGGAGCAGATGATGAGGCGAAGGCGGATGGACGCATGGCGGGCTTCGAACCGAAATCCGCGCTTGTTCCGCCTATCCTCAGATGATCAGGCTTAGCGAATTTACTGCCTGAAAAAGCTAAGCTTGAGGCAGCGTGAAAAAACTTTTTTTTCAAGTGTCCGATTCACCGCAGAGTTAGTTAGGCGGCGCGCTACGACGCGCGAGTTGCGCTCTTGAAACGACGGGCGGGGCGTTGTGTTGCGCTGAGCCGAGCAGAGCGCCTTCATCGCCAAATCGTATCCAGAATCAGCACCTTGAAGTAGTAGTTGCCGATCTTGAGGGCGGCGGTCTCACCAACATTGTTCCAGGTGAGGCGGCGGAGTTTGAGCAGCGCGACTTTATCGTAGCCGCGGAAGTTCAGCTCGATGTAGACGGGCGTGCCGGGGATTTTGCGGACGACATCGGCTGAGCGTTCGGAGAGGCCGCGGATGGCGGCGTCGATGATCGCGCGGAACTGCGCGTTGGCGGGGACGTCGCGGGTGGTCCAGACGTCGATCCACTCCGTCTTGTTGTATTGCAGACGGTAGCGCATGGCCACGAGTGAGCCGACTTTGCCGACCGTCGGGCCGACGATGCGCGGGACATCTTCGAACTCGTCGGTACCAGCCGCGATCATCGCCGTCATCTCCGTAAACGCGACGTCGGTGTACATGCGCACCGTGGGTTTGAGGACCGTCACGGTCCGCGCGCCGTTGCGGCTGAACGCGTTCAGCAGCGAGCTGTCGGCGCGGACGCCGGCGGGGTAGACATGGATCTTGATGTTGCCGAAGCGGCCGAACGTCGGAAAGACGGTGGCGAGGTTCGCGTCGAGCTCGAGATGGTACGGGCGCGGCGCGGAGTGCGCCGGCTGAATGAGGCAGAAAAACAAAAGGGCGGCCGCAAGCGCGCGGACGCACCGAAACTCTCTACGCCGGTCGCTGATATCCACCCTCGGACACTGTAGCGGATTCGAGCGCGAAGAAACACGCGCCTGGCTCAGCTACCGTCCGTCTAACGTACCGCGCGTTCACCCGCGCGGCCGGTTCCGCGTGGCAGCATACCCGCCGTCCGCATCCGCGAAAAGCGAGGCGCGCAAGCGCCGGGCCGTGCGCCCGAAAGCGCACGTGAGCAGACGAGTGAGAGTCTCGTCTGGTCAAACGCTCATTGACCATAGCCGACCGTAACTGCGTCGCTCGAAGGCGAGGTGGGGAGCAACGGAAGGCGAATGACCGGTCCGCACGATAAGAAACTCGATTCGACCGGATGATCTGGCGAGCCTGCGGCCC
>DASYUK010000011.1:0-31480 GCA_036001325.1 Thermoanaerobaculia bacterium | reverse complement strand
TACATCCGCAAGCAGACGCTCGTCAACGCGGAACGCTTCATCACGCCCGATCTGAAAGCTCTGGAAGAAAGAATCGTCGGCGCCGAGGAGAAAGCGATCGCCATCGAGCTGCGGCTCTACGACGGGTTGCTGCAGTCGATCGCTGCGCAGAGCGGACCAATCCTGGCGACGGCGCACGCCGTCGCCGATGGCGACGCCATCGCTTCGCTGGCCACGATTGCCGTACGTCATCGTTACGTCCGGCCGGCGCTCAGCGAACGCGCCGAGATCTGCATCAGCGACGGACGCCATCCGGTCATCGAGCAGATCGCTGCGGAGCGCTTCATCCCCAACGACACCGACATCGAGCGTTCGCGCAACGGCATCCAGATCATCACCGGCCCGAACATGGGCGGGAAGTCGACATACCTGAGGCAGGTCGCGTTGATCGTGCTGCTCAATCAGGCCGGCAGTTTCGTTCCGGCGGCGAAAGCGACGCTCGGCATCTTCGATCGCATCTTCACACGCGTCGGCGCGTCCGATCAGCTCGCGCGCGGCGAGTCGACGTTCATGGTCGAGATGCACGAGACCGCGAACATCCTCAACAACGCCACCGATCGATCGCTGATCATCCTCGACGAGGTGGGGCGCGGCACCGCCACGTTCGACGGCCTGTCGCTGGCGTGGGCCATCATCGAGTTTCTCCACGACAACGCCGCGCGGAGCGGTATCACGCTCTTCGCGACGCACTATCACGAGGTCACCGATCTGGCGAAGACAAAGCCGCGCGTGGCGAACTCCAACGTCGCCGTCAAGGAGTGGAACGATCAGATCATCTTCCTGCGCAAAGTCGTCCCCGGCGCTGCCGACAAGAGCTACGGGATCCAGGTGGCGAAGCTCGCCGGCATCCCGCAGTCCGTCATCGAGCGGGCGCGTGAGATCCTATCCACGCTGGAGCGAAAAGAGCGCGACGTGGTCGAAGAGACGCGCCGCCGCGGCCCGGCGCCGGCCACGCGGCAGCTCGGCCTCTTCGGGGCGCGGGAGCAGGACGTGCTCGATGCGCTGCGCGCGATCCAGATCGACACGATGTCGCCGCTCGATGCGTTGAAGAAGCTCGATGAGCTGAAGCAGCGGCTGGACGAATAGTTGCTACGATGCTCGTCGATGTGCAGTGAAATCCTCGGCATCGGACTGTCTGGAAAGTCGCTCACCGATCTGGAGCGGCGCATCCTTGCGGAAACCACTCCCTATGCTGTCGTTCTCTTCGGCCGGAACATCGCCAGCGAGGAGCAGCTCTGCGACCTCGTCCGCGAAGTGAAAGCGATCTCGAAGCGGCCGCCGCTCATCATGATCGATGAGGAGGGAGGACGCGTCGATCGATTGCGCCATATCATTCCCGGCCTTCCGAGCGTCGAGGCATTCGCCGAAGGGGAGAAGCCGGCGAAGATGTCGGAATGGCTCGGGAAGGTGATCGGGATGGCGCTGCGGTATTTCGACATCGAGATCGATCTCGCTCCGGTCGTCGATATCAGCGGCGAGCATGCACCGAAAGGCCTCGAGCGCCGCACGTTCGGAAAGGATCCCGAAACCGTCGTCGATCTCGCCGGCGCATTCATGCGCGGTTTGCACGAGCAGGGCGTCGCTTCATGTCTCAAGCACTGGCCGGGCATCGGCGCGGGATCGGCCGATCCGCACTACGGCGCGACAATCATCGACGCATCGCTCGAAGAGTTGATGCAGCGCGATCTCATTCCCTTCATCCGGCTCGGCGCCGCGGCGGGCGCGATCATGATCGGCCACGGTACGTATCCGCAGATCGATGATCCCGATGTCCCGGCGACGCTCTCCCGCCGACTGACCGCTGATCTTCTGCGTCAGATCGGATTTGATGGCGTTGTGATCAGCGACGACATGGAGATGCACGCGGTGTCCGATCTCGGAAGCTACGAAGCGATCGCCGAGCGCGCTCTCACGGCGGGCAACGACGTCGTTCTGTTCTGCAGCCACATCGAGCGCGTGCCGGACATTCAGGAGTTCCTCAGGCGCCGCGTCGATGAAGATCCGGCGATGCACGCGCGCTTCGAAGACGCACACGCGCGCGCCGAAGGGTATCGCACTCATTGCGCGACGTTGCGCGCGCAAGGCGCTCCGCCCGTTGCGTCGTTCGACGAGCTGCTGGATGAAGCCGACCGGTTCTGCGACGAGTTTGCAAAGACGCGCCCCGCACGCGAGGTGCTCGTGCCCGATGTCGAACGACGAAAGAATCCGCGATCGCGCAGCGGGCGGGAAGAGTGGACGTGATGACAGTGTGGCGGCCGGTTGCTTAACCGGCCGGTTCAGAAACCGGCCGCTACACACTTCAGAACGGTACTTCCTCGTCGTCCGTCACTTCCGCTGCCGGAGCTGAGGCTGAGGCGTTGCTCTTTCGAGCCGCGGCGTAGCTGCCGCCTTCATCGTCGCTCTTCTTATCGAGCATCTTCATGTTCTGCGCGACGATCTCGGTGCGGTATCGCTTCTGCCCCGTCTCTTTGTCATCCCAGCTATCGGTGCGGATGGAGCCATCGATGTAGATCAGCTTCCCCTTGCGCAGATACTGGCCGCAGATCTCGCCGAGCTTTCCCCAGGCCACGATGTTGTGCCATTCGGTGCGCTCCTGCTTCTCGCCGTTGCGGTCGGTGAAGCGCTCGTCAGTGGCCATCGTGAATTTGCAAACAGGGGTGCCGCTGGGTGTCGATCGAATCTCCGGGTCTTTTCCGAGGCGACCGATCAGAATCACTTTGTTGATCATGGAACTCTCCTATCTCAAGTTAATGTTTCACACGTCCTACGTCAGAAGGGCGCGGTGCCGATGCGTGATCGGTCCAGTGCAGTCGACTCGATTGTAAACGACTTCGAATTTTTTCTACGCCGAGTAGAATCCGGCGCCGGATGAGCGGTGAAGATTTCTGGGATCGCGAAGTCTCGAGCGTGCCGTTCCACGCCACGAACTGGATGCAGAATCCGACGATCCACGATTACATCAACGCCAGCATCGGCACACCGGAGCATCCGATGTGGCCGCTCGACTGGTTTCAGGCGTGGCTTGGGCGTCGGCACTTCGCGCGCGCGTTATCGATCGGATGCGGCACCGGCGCGCTCGAACGCGATCTCGTGCGGCGGAATCTGTGCGATCGCGTCGATGCCTTCGACGGCTCGCTGGCCTCGCTCGCGATCGCGCGCGAAGAATCGCGCCGTGCAGCGATGGACCGCCGGATCGGCTATTTCGCAAGCGACTTCAACCGACCAGCGCTTCCGCGGCGGCAATACGACATGGTTCTTGTGCATCAGGCGATGCATCACGTCGCCAAGCTCGAGAAACTTATGCGCGCGATCCTGCTGGTGCTCAAACCTGAGGGCCTGCTCTATCTCGACGAGTACATCGGACCCTCTCGCCACGAATGGACGGAAGAGCGATACGCTGCGCAGCGAACATTCTTCGCCACGATTCCGCGCGAGAGTGTCTACGTGACGTCGCTGCCGTATCCGATCGTTCCGCAGGATCCTTCCGAGGCATTTCGCTCGAGTGAGATCGTGCCGCAGCTCCAGATCGGTTTCGACGTCGTCGCGTTTCGCGGCTACGGCGGCAATCTTCTCGCACCGATCGTCCCGGCCGTCGACTGGAACCTCGCGCCGAAAAATCTGCTGGCGCGGTTGATTCAGAGTGAGCGCGACCTGCTCGCGAGCGGAGCGGCGCCGTTCCATGCCTTGATCGTGGCCAGGCCGAAACGCGCCCTCTCGAAGCGTCTCGCCTCGTGGCGCTACTTCACGGAACCGAAGCTGAAACGAATCGGGCGAGAGCTCCGAAGCATCCGTCCCAAACCCTGAGCGGACTTTTTCGTCTTACAGTTACGATTCTGTTCGTCGTCGATGAAGATCCGCAGCCAACTCCTCCTGGCCTGCTTCGTCCTGTCGGTGCTTCCGCTGACGAGCATCGTCTTCTATTCGTATCGCTCGTCGAAGCGTGCGCTGGAAGGGGCCTACCATCGGGAAGCGAAGCGACTGACATCGCAGATGGACCGGCGCCTCACCGCGATCCGCGCCGATCTCGACGAGCGCCTGGCCGGTCTCTCGGCGATCCCGGTCGCTGGGATGAAGCCAACCGCTGCCGGGCAACACAGCGCCATGGTCGACAACGTGCTCATGGCGATGGGAGACATCGCGCCGCTCGTCGACGCGCTCGAATTCGTTCCGACGCCGGCGCGCGCGCCCGTCGTAGCTTCGAAGCATGCGGCACATCCAGCGCCGCAGCCTCCCCAACCGCCCGACTTCAATCCCGATCTGAGCGAGCCGATCGTCATCGATCTCCCGCCGGTGAAGTATCCGAAGTTCGCGATGCCCCCCGATTTCAACAAACGCGTCGCGGAGATCACGAAGCTCTCGATCGCGCTAGGCAATCAGAATCTGTCGCGCGAAGAGCGCGATCGACTCAAAGCGCAGCTCAAGGAAAAACAGCAGCAGCTCGACACCGACATGGAGGGGAGCCGCGAGACGTTTCATCAGCAGATGGAGGTCGCGCAGGAGCAGCGGAAAGAGCGCGAAAGGATCCTGGAGGCGCGGCGCGATGCTGAATCGCAGAAGCGGGAAGCACAGCGCGCGGAGCGGCGCGTCGTCCGCGTCCGCCATCTGACGGACGAGCAGAAGCAACTCCTCAAGACGAAGGCGAAGCAGGCGGCGCTGCTCTTCGGTCAGAACTTCAAGGTGCCGGTCCACAGCGGCGGTGAAGTCGTCGGTCAGATTCGTGCACAGCTCAGCACCGACGAAGTGATCAAACGTGTTCTCGGTGCGCCGAACGAAGACACGGCGGAGATCCCGTTCGCCGTCGATCGCGAGGGAACCGTCTACACGCGCAACACCACCGAGCGCGCCACCCTCGACAACCTCGGCATCATCGACGCGCTGGGGCGCGGCCGTCCGATTCCGCACCTCCCGAACTGGGTGATCGCGGTGTCGTGGCATCGAGAGAGCGGTCTGCGCATCGGTGTGGCGCGACCGGTCGGCGAGAACCTCGAGGAGCTCAAGCACACCGCGGCGCGAAACTTCGGGTGGGGAATCGGCGTCATCGTGCTCGCGCTCATCGGCATGGTACCGATCGCCGACCACATCACCCGCGACGTGAAGCTCGTTACGGAAGGAGCGGAGCGCATCTCCCAGGGAGATCTGACGACCAAAGTGCCGGTGCGCTCGAAGGGTGAGTTCGGACAGCTCGCGCTGGCTTTCAATCGAATGGCGGACGATCTCAGCGAGCATCAGCGAAGACTGATGGAGCAGGAGCGCGCTCGCCGCGAGCAGGACGTGCAGCAGCGCATCCTCGCTCTCGAATACGAGCGCAAGTCGGATGAGCTCGAGGAAGCACGTCGATTCCAGCTTTCGCTGCTGCCCAAGCAGGTCCCGCAACATCATCTCTACGACATCGCCGTGATGACTCAGACGGCGGCCGAAGTCGGCGGCGACTACTACGACTTCCACCTCTCGCGCTACGGAGTTCTCTCCGTCACGATCGGCGACGCCACCGGCCACGGCGCGAAGGCCGGCACGATGGTCACCGTCGTGAAGACGCTCTTCGCCGGCTACACCGCCTCGACTGATCCGTCGACATTTCTTGGCGACGCTGCCGA
Source organism: Thermoanaerobaculia bacterium (assembly GCA_036001325.1). Lineage (GTDB taxonomy): Bacteria > Acidobacteriota > Thermoanaerobaculia > Gp7-AA8 > Gp7-AA8 > DASVHS01. The sequence goes on along the minus strand of DASYUK010000011.1, from coordinate 25,847 downwards.
GAAGATCAAGCGGATGGATCTCGGTCGCATGGCCATGGCGCTGTCGCTCGCGCGTTTCGATGGCAAGCGGCTCACCGTCGCTTCCGCCGGCATGCCGCCGCTGCTGATCCATCGCGCTTCGGACGGGCGCGTCGATGAGATCGTGCTCGGCGCGACGCCGCTTGGCACTCTCGGCGTCGATTACGATGAGACAGACTTCACGATCGGCGAAGGAGACACGGTCCTGCTGATGAGCGACGGCTTCCCCGAGCTGCAGAACGCCGACGGCCAGCAGCTCGGCTACCTCAGCGCTACGCAGGAGTTCGCGTCCGCAGCAGTCGCACCGACCGCCGAGGAGGTCATCGCCCGACTTGCTGATGCCGTCAAGAGCTGGCACGGTGACCAGCCGCCCAATGACGACATCACCTTCGTTGTCGTACGATGCCGCGCATGAAGCAGCGGCGTCCCGACTCCTCCGAACACGCTCCTTATTTCTCGCGATACATCGATCTCGTCCCGGAAACCGACATCATCGGTGCGCTGGAGAGCCAGGCCGCTGAGACGCAGAAGCTGCTGGCGAAGGTCGACGAGTCGCGCGGCGGTTATCGCTACGAGCCCGACAAGTGGTCGATCCGCCAGGTCGTCGGACATATCGAAGACTCCGAGCGCGTGTTCGCGTACCGCGCGCTGTCGTTCGCCAGAGGGGAGAAACAGCCGCTTCCCGGCTTCGATCAAAACGAATGGATGCAGACGGCGGCATTCGACTCGTCGACGCTGCGGCAGCGCGTCGAGAGCCTCGGCCTCGTCCGCCGTTCGACGATCGCGCTCTTTCGCTCGCTCGATGACGAGGCGTGGGAGCGAAGCGGCATCGCCAATAACGCGAGCATCACCGTCCGCGCCCTCGCGTACACCGCCCTCGGTCACGAGCGGCACCACCTGCGCGTGCTGCGCGAGCGCTACGCCATCGCGACGTAACGCAGCACCGCGACGTAGTGACAAACGCTTCCACCCATGACGCACAGGTGCCACAAGCCGTGCGTATGAACGATGTGCTTCGACAGGGCGAAGAAGACAATCCCGGCGGTGTAGACGATGCCGCCCGCCGCGAGCCACGCGATCCCCGACGCCGGAAGACTCCGCTGCAACGGACCGAATGCCACGACCACGAGCCATCCCATCAGCACGTACAAAACGAACGAGATCATGCGAAAGCGATTGTGAAAGAAGACGTCTTTGGCGATTCCCGCAATGGCCAGCGCCCAAACGATGCCGAAGAGCCACCACCCCCATGCGCCGCGAAGCACGAGCAGAGTGAACGGCGTGTAGGTTCCAGCGATGAGCAGATAGATCGCGCAGTGATCGAACACGTGGAAGATCTGCTTTGCCCTGCCGCGGAGGCTGTGATACAGCGTTGAGCTGACGTAGAGCAGGATCATCATCGCGCCGTAGATCGAGAACGCGGTGATGGCGCGCGCGTTGCCGCGGTCGCGGGCGAGCAGAATCAGTGATGCGGTCCCGCCGATGGCGAGGACCGCGCCGATGAGGTGCGTGATGGCATTGAACCGTTCGCCAGCGTACATCGAGACATGGTAACTACAATCCGCACTCGATGAAATGCGTCATTCAGCGCGTGAGGAGCGCATCGGTGAGGGTGGGCGACGAGCTCGTGTCGCAGATCGGCAACGGGATGCTCGTCCTCGCCGCGGTGGAGAAAGGCGACAGCGAGCAGCAGATGCGCGATGCGGCGAAGAAGATCCGCGAGCTGCGCATCTTCAGCGATGATGCGGGAAAGATGAATCGCGACGTTTCGGAGGGTGGCGGCGCGATCCTGGCAGTGTCGCAGTTCACGCTCGCCGGCTCGCTCGAGCGCGGCCGGCGTCCCGGCTTCGACAAGGCCGAGGAGCCGGAGAGGGCGAAGGCGATGTTCGAGCTGTTCGTGCGCGAGCTCGCCGCGACCGGCATCGACGTTCGCACCGGCCGCTTTCGCGAGTTCATGATCGTCGCGTTGGAGAACGACGGCCCCGTCACGTTCATCTACGAAACGTAACTTATACTCGCGGCGCATGGCGTATCACCCCGGCGAAATCGAACTGAAGTGGCAGAAGAGATGGGCCGACGCGAAGCTCGCGGAGATCGATGTCACTGCGCCCGGCGAGAAGTTTTATATGCTGAACATGTTCCCGTACCCCTCCGGCGACCTTCATGTCGGACACGGGCGCAACTACATCCTCGGCGACGCGCTCTATCGCTACTTCCGCATGCAGGGACGTGCGGCACTCAATCCGATGGGATGGGATGCGTTCGGACTCCCGGCCGAAAACGCGGCCATCAAACGCGGGATCCATCCGCGCGAATGGACGCTGTCGAACATCGCGCGCGAGAAGAAGCAGTTCGAGCGCTGGGGCATTCTGTATGACTGGTCGAAGGAGCTGGCTTCATGCGATCCCGAGTATTACCGATGGAACCAGTGGCTGTTCCTCCAGCTCTACAAGCGCGGTCTCGCGTATCGCGGCACGGCGCCGGTGAACTGGTGCCCGCAGGATCTGACCGTTCTCGCCAACGAGCAGGTCATCGACGGCCGCTGCGAGCGCTGCGGCAGCATCGTCGAGCAGCGCGAGCTCTCCCAATGGTTTTTCAAGATCACCGACTACGCCGATCGCCTCGACGCCGATCTCGATCGACTCGGGCACTGGCCGGAGAAGGTGAAGGTGATGCAGCGGAACTGGATCGGAAGGTCGATCGGAGCGGACGTCGACTTCCCGGTTTCCTCATTGGGGTGCCCCATTCGGGTCTTCACCACGCGTCCCGACACGATCTTCGGCGCAACATTCATGGTGCTGGCGCCGGAACATCCGGACGTACCGGCGCTGATCGCCGATCATCCGGAGCGCGCTGCGATCGAAGAGTGGATCAACGGCGTTCGCAATCAGAGCAATCTCGAGCGTCAGGAATCAGGGAAGGAAGGGCGCTTCACAGGAGAGTACGCGATCAATCCCTTCACGAACGAAGAGATCCCGATCTGGCTCGGCAACTTCGTGCTGATGCAATACGGCACGGGCGCGATCATGTCGGTGCCGGCGCACGATCAGCGCGATTTCGAATTCGCGAAGCAGTATGGACTGCCGATCCGTGTGGTGATTCAACCCAGTGGAGGACAGGCGCCCCCGCCTGTCCCGACAGGCGAGGCGCCTGTCCTCCACGAAGCCTTCACCGTCAAAGATGACTCCGCGGTGATCATCAACTCCGGCCTGATCACCGGCCTCACCCCGCCGAACGCCATCGAAAGGATCAGTGACGAGATCGAGCGCCGTGGAATCGGAAAAAAGACCATCCGCTACCGGCTGCGCGACTGGCTGATCTCACGCCAGCGCTACTGGGGCACGCCGATCCCGATGATCTACTGCGATCGATGCGGGCTCGTGCCGGTGCCGGAGCGAGATCTGCCGGTCACGCTACCGCTCGACGTCCCCTTCACAGGACGCGAAGGAAACCCGCTGGCGAAGCACGAAGCGTTTGTGAACGTTCAGTGTCCGCAATGCGGCGGCGCGGCGCTGCGCGAGACCGACACGATGGACACATTCGTCGACTCATCGTGGTATTACGCGCGTTTCATCTCGTCCCACGACTCGACGAAGATCTTCGACTCGAAGCTCGTCAATCGATGGCTGCCGGTCGATCAGTACATCGGCGGCATCGAGCACGCCATCCTTCACCTTCTGTATGCGCGATTCATCTGCCGCACGCTCCACGACCTCGGCCTCACACAGATCGAGGAACCGTTTCTGCGTCTCTTCAATCAGGGCGTGATCACCAAGGAAGGCTATCGCGACCCGTCACAGAATATGAACTGGGTGCCGCTCGATGAGGTGGAGATTCGTCACGGCAAGGCCTACCGTGGCCAGGCGGAGCTGGTCGCCGAAGTGGGGAAGATGTCGAAGTCGCGCTTCAACGTTGTGCCGCCGGATGAGCTGATCGAGAAATATGGAGCGGACACGGAGCGCGTCTACACGCTCTTCATCGCGCCGCCGGAAAAAGAAGCCGCCTGGTCGGACGAAGGGGTCATCGGCGCCTACCGATTCCTCGGCCGCGTCTGGAACATGGGCACGCAGATCATCGACATTCATACCGACAGTAACGGCACCGGCGACATCGACCGAGTGATCCGCAAGATGCACCAGACCATCGACGGCGTCACGCGCCGATTCGAGCGCTTCGAATTCAACACAGCCATCTCTTCATTGATGGAACTGTCGAATGCCATCGGCGAATACCTCGCCGCCGGCGGCCGCGACGGACGCATCCGCGAGGTCTACACGACTCTGCTGCAGATGCTCCATCCCTTCGCGCCGCACCTCACCGAGGAGATCTGGGAGATGTACGGTCAGGAGGGATTCATCCTCACCTCGAAGTGGCCCGTCGCTGATCCTTCTCTGATGCGGGAGGACGTCGTCACGATCGTCGTGCAGGTCAACGGAAAGCTGCGCGGACAGATCGAAGTCCCCAATCCTCCCGTCGAAGACGTGGTCATGGCCGCGGTCCGCTCGAACGAAAAAATCCAGAACTGGGTCGCCGGCAAAGAGATCGTGAAAACGATCTACGTGCCCGGCAAGCTCGTGAACGTCGTGGTGCGATGAAACGCTGCCTCATTGCGGTACTGATTCTCTGTGCGTGTCACCGGACGCCCGTCCCTACGAACACATTGCTCTGGCGCGTCAACGGTGCCTGGACCGAGCATCCTCGCGGGGATGGCACTTCCGTTCGGACAGCGCAGGCGACGTTCATCTCGTTTCGCGCCAGTCACGAATACGTCGAGCATCATTGCACCGTGATCGAACAGCCGGATACCAGCGTGTACATCGTATCAGGGGCGAAGCACGTCATCGCGATCGGTCGCTGGGAGCAGCACGGAGCGGACGTCAAAGTGAGGCGGCAGATGGTCTCGCCGCAGAACGCCGGCGTCCTGTGCGATCACGCGCAACTGCGCTTTCGAATCTCCGGCGCGTCGGTGATCGGAGACACGGGAGAGTTGACCGACGGCATTTACGCACCGGTCACGCGACTGGTCTCGCCCGACTTCGAAAGCTACATCAACGCGGCGAAGAGCTCTCCGGTCAACTGCCCGGAGAAATAGCGTCCCTTCGACGTCCCGCCTTTTTCCTCCTCTTCAGTTGAGCTCGTGCCGGAACACATTTCTTGGCGTGCATATTGCCTAACGTATGTCCTTAATGACGGGGATAAGGCATAAAAGAGGGTAGCGAAGGGGATCTTTCAATGATCGCAGGTAGTCAGTGGCAGACGTTAGTAAGGCGGGCTTTTTTCCCGGCAGCGGTGCTCATTGGATTTGCCGCCGGCACCGTTCCCGAAACGCGCGGGCAGGTCTTGCCGACGCTTCCTCAGAATTCCGTTGATACTTCGTATCCCGCGCAAACGGGTACGACGATTTCCGTGCCTGCTGGTGGTGATTTCCAGGGTGCGCTCGATCGAGCGCAGTTGGGCGACACGATCACGCTGCAGGCCGGTGCGACCTACAGCGGGAGCTTCACCCTCGGTGCAAAGAACGGCAACGGATGGATTGTGGTTCGCACCTCCTCGCCGGATAGCAGCCTTCCCGCGCAGGGCCGGCGCATCACACCAAGCTATGCATCGGTATTACCGAAGATCGTCGCGAATGACACGATCCCGGCGCTGCAGACCGCTGCGGGAGCCCATCACTACAGATTCGTCGGTGTGGAAATCACAACGGCCGCGAATCTCAGCATGAGTTACGGCCTGGTCTACTTCGGTACCGACTATCAGAGCTCGAGCGGCGTTCCTTCCTATCTGATTCTGGACCGCGTCTACATCCACGGCCAACCCAACAACAACATGCGCCGCGGGGTCGCGATGAACAGCGCGTGGACTGCGGTCATCGACTCCTACATCTCTGAGTGCCACGAAGTCGGTGCCGACTCGCAGGCGATCGCGGGATGGAACGGTCCCGGGCCTTTCAAGATCGTCAACAACTATCTCGAGGGAGCCGGTGAGAATGTAATTTTCGGCGGCGCTGATCCGTCGATTACGAATCTGGTCCCTGCGGACATCGAAATTCGCGGCAATCACGTCAACAAGCCGCTGCGCTGGAAGAGCGGCGATCCGAGCTACGACGGCTCGCAATGGTCGATCAAGAATCTGCTGGAACTGAAGAACGCGCGGCGCGTACTCATCGACGGCAATATCTTCGAGCACAACTGGATCGCGGCGCAGAGCGGATTCGGGATTCTGTTCACGCCTCGAAACCAGTCCGGCGGCGCGCCCTGGTCGGCCGTCGAAGACGTGACATTCACCGACAACATCGTGCGCCACTCGGCGCAGGGCGTGAATATGTTGGGGTGGGACGACATTAACTCGAGCCAACAGATGAAGCGGGTTCTTGTCCGGAACGACGTCTGGGAGGACGTGAGCTTGCGTCTCTTTCAGGTGCGGAACGGCACGGTGTACGTCACCATCGACCACAACACCGCATTCCAGGGCGGCGAATTTATAGTCGGCGATCCCGCGCCCAACCTCAACTTCTATTACACGAACAACATTCAACCGAACAACCAGTACGGCATGGGTGGAACAGGTACGTTCGGCAATCCTAGTGCAACGCTCAGCCAGTTTTACCCGGGCGCTGTGTTTCGCCGCAATGTGATTCAGGGCGGAGACGCGTCTGCATACCCACCTGACAATTTCTTTCCGCTGACGATGGCCGATGTTCGCTTCGTGGATCTCGCGGGCGGAAACTATCACCTGGCGACGAGCAGCCCTTATAAGAATGCGGGCACGGACGGCAAGGATGTCGGCGCGGACATCGATGCAGTGAACGCAGCCACAGCCGGTGTTCTGAATGGAACGACCCCGGGCAATCCTCCACCGCCGCCGCCAGCCGATACGACGCCGCCGAGCGTGGCGATTACAGCGCCGGCGAACGGCGCTACCGTGTTGGGCACGACGACGATCTCGGCCGACGCCTCGGACAATGTCGGCGTTGCCGGCGTGAAATTCTTCGTCGATGGATCGATAGTCGGTGCCGAGGACACGTCTGCGCCGTTCTCGGTTTCGTGGGACTCTACAAAAGTCGCGAACGGCTCCCACACCCTCACTGCCGTCGCACGCGATGCCGCGGGCAACACCACTACGTCGGCGCCGAGGAACGTCACGGTGTCAAATCCTCCGCCCACCCAGTCACCATTCACGGGGACGCCATTTGCGGTGCCGGGGCAGTTCGAGGTCGAGGATTTCGACAAAGGAGGGGAAGGGATTGCGTATCACGACCTGGCGCTCGGCAATCAGGGCGGCCTATATCGGCTCACTGAGGACGTCGACATCATCAGCCCTTACGCGGGTGGATACGCCGTCAACAATTTCCAGACCGGCGAATGGCTCGAGTACACGATCAACGTGACGCAGTCAGGGACGTACCGCATTGAGGCTCTCGTCAGCAGCATGTACACGACCAGTCAATACCACGTTGAGATCGATGGAATCGACAAAACGGGCGCAGTTGGTGTTCCCAACACCGGAGCGTGGGGTACGTTTCAATGGGTGGGCAAAGATGGGATCAGCCTCTCGGCCGGCCAGCACATCCTGAGGATCACCGCGGACGTCGAGTACTTCAATCTCGATGCGATTCGGCTCTCGTTGAGCGGTCCACCACCCGATACGACACCGCCGACCGTGGCGATCACAGCGCCGGCGAACGGCGCTACCGTGTTGGGCCCGACGACGATCTCGGCGAACGCCTCGGACAACGTCGGCGTTGCCGGCGTGCAATTCTGGTGCGACGGAACGAAGGTAGGCGCTGAGGACACGGCTGCGCCGTACTCGGTTTCGTGGGACACGACAAAAGTCGCGAACGGCTCTCACACGCTCACGGCCGTCGCGCGCGATGCCGCGGGCAACACCAGCACGTCGGCGCCGGTGAACGTCACGGTGTCAAATGCGTCCACTCAGTCCCCTTTCACCGGAACGCCATTTGCGGTGCCCGGTCAGTTCGAGGCCGAAGACTTCGATAAAGGGGGGGAGGGCATTGCGTATCACGACCTGGCGTCCGGCAATCAGGGCGGCCTATATCGGCTCACTGAGGACGTCGACATCATCAGCCCTTACACGGGTGGATACGCCGTCAACAATTTCCAGACCGGAGAATGGCTCGAGTACACGATCAATGTGACGCAGTCAGGAACCTACCGCATTGAAGCGTTGGTCAGCAGCATGTACACAACGAGTCAATACCATGTCGAGATCGACGGAACTGACAAAACGGGCGCGGTTGTCGTGCCGAACACCGGATCGTGGGGAACATTTCAATGGGTGGGCAAGGATGGAATCATGCTCGCCGCCGGCCAACATGTCTTGAGGATCACCGCCGACGTCGAGTACTTCAACCTCGACGCGATCCGCCTCTCGACGAACGGCCAGTTACCGTATCTGGGATTGCCATTCGCGGTGCCGGGTCAGTTCGAGGCCGAGGATTTCGATAAAGGGGGGGAAGGGATCGCGTATCACGACCTCACGTCCGGCAATCTGGGCGGTCTGTATCGCACCGGTGAGGACGTCGACATCATCAGTCCCTACGCGGGTGGATACGCCGTCAACAATTTCCAGACCGGAGAATGGCTGGAGTACACGATCAATGTGACGCAGTCCGGAACGTACAGAGTCGAAGCTCTGATCAGCAGCACGTCCACGAACGGTAAGTTCCACATCGACGTGGACGGGGTGGATGTAACGGGCATGATCAACGTCCCCAATACTGGAGCATGGGGAACGTTTCAATGGGTGGCCAAGAACGGGAACGGCATCGCGCTGACCGCCGGTCAGCACGTCCTGCGAATCGAAGCGGACGCCCAGTACTGCAACCTTGACGCGATCCGCATTAACTAATCGAGCGGGCAGTGCCCGCTCGATTCATGCGAAACGAGAAGATTGCGGTTAAGAGCTCGCTGCCTTCTCCCATCTCACGGCCTGATGACCGGTGATCCAGCGCAGAAAACCGACAACCGTCGCCCAGCTCAGCAAGCAGAATGTGAATGGGAAGGTCACCGGCCAGAACTTCCTGTGGGTGTAGTGAAGGGCCCACCCGATGCTGGCCCCTCCATAGAAGAGGAGCTGCCCGACCAGCGCGAGCTGATAGAAGCGCGCATCCCCGGCCAGCGCCACGTTGGTCGCGAAAAGCGCGATCTGAAGAGCGGGCATGAAGAGACGAAGCACTTTGTGGGAAATCGTCTGCCACCATAGTCGATTACGCACCGGAGTCAGGAGCCAGCGTTCGCGGATGAAGAGTTGAAAGTTGCCGGCCAGGGTGCGTACCTTGCGCGTGAACTCCTCGCGAGTCGTAGCCGGCAGAGTGTCATAGGCGCGAGCCCGCGGCTCGAACAGAACGCGATACCCGCGGCGCACGATTCTCAAAGGGATTAACACATCGTCGAGGATGGTGTCCTCCGCGATCGGCTCGAAGAGCGATTTGCGAATGGCATAGACAGCTCCGGTCGCGCCCACCGTCGAGTCGATGCGGCTCTCGCGCGACCGGATGAACTTCTCATATCGCCAATAAGCGCCCACCCCTTCACCGACTGCCGTGATGTCCGGGTTCCATCTCAGGATCAGCTCTCCACTGACCGCTCCGACGTGCGGATCTGCGAACGGCTGGACGAGGATGCGCAGCAACTGCGGATCGAACTGTTGCCTGACGTCCGCCAGCACGACGATCTCACCGCTGGCCTCCGGCACCAGCTTGTTCAACACAGCCGGCTTCCCCTGGCGCCGCGGAAAAACGAAGAGGTGCACTCGCGACTCGGACATGTCCTGCAAACATTCGAGAGTTCCGTCGGTCGATCCATCCGATCCCACCAGGATCTCGAGCTGGTCCGCCGGATAGTCGAGCGACAGGAGGTTTGCGGTTTTCTGCTTGATCGACGCAATCTCATTGTGAGCGGCGATCACGACGCTGACCTTCGGCTCGAACGGCTCGCCATCCGGTTGTCGAGCTTTTAGCGCCGCGCACGTCGCAATGATCAGTGGATAGCCGACGCAGACGTAGATGAGCAGCGCGAACGAGGCCCAGAACAATCGCTCCGCGATCGGATGCCATGAGAGTACAGGGATGACCACAACAGCGAACGCAGCAATCGCGATGACGACTACGCCCAGAAAAAGCTGTCTCGGATTACCTGGGCTCACAGTACAGATGCCCCTCCATGGCGCTCACCGCATTGGAGCTTTCGATGGTTTGCGCTGATTCGATATGCCACAACCTGTAATCCATCTCTTCCATGAACGCGACGACTTGTCGCACGTTGGCGATCTTTTGTTCTACGCCAAGGCCGTGGATCTCGATCGATAAACGCGGGCGATGCTCACGCAAGGTCATGCGCATTCCCTGGAGCGCGGGATACTCCATGCCTTCGACGTCCATCTTGATGAAGTGTGGCGGCGGTAACGCGCTGCGTTTGATCTCGTCATCGAGAGCGTTGACTTCGATCTCGCAGAGCGTTGCCTTGCCTTCGAACTTGATCCGGTCAGCGACGGCCGGGACAGCCGAGCCGCGTGCAGGTTCGGAGGAGGGGAACGCGAACTGGAGGCGCGTGCTTCGGTCGGCGAGGCCGACGGGCACGATGCTTACGTTCCGGAAATCATTGAGGCGGACGTTCTGCTCGATCCGGAGGCAACTCCGAGGATTGGGCTCGATCACGATGACGTGGCCTGCCTCACCGACGCGATCGGCGAAGAAAAGCGTGAACAGCCCCTGGTCGCCGCCAACGTCGTAAACCGTCAGGCCGCGCCATTCGAGGGCGGCGAGAAAAGCCTCCTCCGCTTCCCATTCGTGCATGCGCGGCAGAAACGAAGGCAGCCATCCCATTCCGCCTTGCCGCTTGAGTCCGCGGGCGGGCCCGTGTCTGGCGACATACACGTGACGATCGATCATCGGAACCGTGTTGAGGCGACCGAGAACTCTGCGTCTCAGGGACATAGCATCCAGGATCATGTGGCGGGCTGAATCGCGGGCCAGACCAGTTTCGATTCGGCAGGAGTCTTCACCGTGGAACCAGGCCGGATGCTGCCCCGCGTCAAATCGACGATCGCCTGTTCCGGACGGCTGTTCGCGAGAGCGCGCGCAGCATCGTCCCCCGGACTGCCTACCACGATCACCTCGGCGTGTTCCAGCAGCGTCGTGATGTCGTCACACATCAGCGAGGAGATGTGCGGAATTTCTTTCTCGATGTAGCGCCGGTTCGCTCCTACAAGTGCGGCGAGCCGGACGTTGGGATCGAAGATGCGCACATCGCAGCCCTTGCCGATCAGCGCTTCGACCAGGGTCACCATCGGGCTCTCTCGCAAGTCGTCCGTTCCGGACTTGAAGGCAAGACCGATGACGCCGATCCGCTTCTTGCGCAAACTGAGGACGGCGTCGATGCCGCGCCGGATCTGATGCTCGTTCGACGGCTCGATCGATGCGAGCAGCGGCAGATCCACATCTGTTTTGCGCGCTGCATGCAGCAGCGCTCTGACATCCTTTGGAAGACACGACCCGCCGTATGCGAATCCGGGGCGCAGATACGCCTCCGACACGTTGAGTTTGCGATCCATCAGGAACATCCTTACGACTTCCTGCGGGTTGACGCCCAGCGACTCGCACAGATCGCCGATTTCGTTCGCAAAGCAGATCTTCAGCGCGTGAAAGGTGTTCGACACGTACTTTGTCATCTCGGCGACTTTCAGAGCGGTATGGACAAACGGCGCATCGACCTGTTCATAAACCTTGCGAAGCACCCCGGCCGTTTCCGTATCGGCGCAGCCGACGAGCGTCATGGGAGGGTGCTCGAAATCGGACAGCGAGCTTCCTTCACGCATGAATTCGGGGTTGACCGCGAGCGCAACGAGCTCGTCGTACTTGTTGCCGAGCGAGTTGCGGAGTGCGGGAACGAGTACGCCGTCGGTCGTACCGGGAAGGACGGTGCTACGCAGGACGACCGTGAACGTCTCCGTTCGCTGCTCGAGAGCGCGTCCGATCTCGTGACCGACGCGCTCGATTGCCGTCGTGTCGAGTTGGCCGTTGCGACCGCTCGGAGTGCCGACGCAGATCATCGCGAGATCCGAGTGCTTGACCGCTTCATCGACGGACACGGTCGCGCGCAGACGGCGGCTGCTGACCATTTCCGCTACGAGATCGCCGAGCCCCGGCTCGATGACGGGCGAAGAGCCGCCGTTGATCATCGACACCTTTTCTGCATTCACATCGACGCCGATGATTTCGTGTCCGGCTTTGGCTAGACACGCGGCTGTCACACAACCGACGTATCCAAGTCCGAAAATACTGATTCTCATGAGAAGCCTCGATTCACTAATGTTTACGTACGAGACGGGTTCGGGCAGGAGGATGAGGGCCGATGTCGGCGCCGATGTCCTTGCCGTCTGTGCCCGCAGCCTTGTACGGGCTGGTGGTGGCCAGTCGATAATCGCCGCCGGCGAAGTCGACGAAGCCCACGTCCTGTGCGGTGGATGGAAAGAAGTTGCCGGGCGGATATTCGTCGGCTGCACCGCCGATCAGCACATTACCGGCGAACACAGCACCCGGGAAAAAGGTGGCCAGCGTTCTCGATGGATTGCCGAACGTGCTGGTTCCTCCGACCCCATATTCGTTGTGAGGAGTCAGGTTGTTTCTGTAGATGAAACCGATGCTGGGTTGTCCATCGCCGACGATGACGTCGCCTGTCTGCAATGCGGTGTTGTGCTCGATCACAACGTCGACGGTTGCGCCCAGAATCTGAAAGAGTCTTCCTCCGCCGCCCCACTTCTCTCCACCAACGTCTTCAAAGAGGTTGTCGCGGATGACGATCCGCTTTGTCTGCTGGCTGACATTGATGTCGTCGGTTCCGAGCATGTTCACGGCGGAGCTGGTGTTCCGGACGATGTTCCCGACGAAAGTCACGTCCCGAACCATTGACCAGGGTGAAGCGCCATCCTGATTGCGGGGAGTGAACAGGATGGCGAAGCCGTTCTGACCCTGGGGCCAGTTGTTCTCGAAAACGTTGTCTTCCACGAGCACGCGTCGAGCGTTCTTCAGCTCGAAAAGATTCTTGACCGACCATTCAGTTCCCGCGTAACTCGGATCCCCGACTTTCCAGCTCAGCGGCTTTGTGAATTGATTCCTCTGAATGGTGATGTCGGACGGTACGAGGTTCCCCACTGCCGGATCCGCACCGCCGAAGATGACGTTCTCACCTGCTGCCTCGAGGTAATTGTTCACGATCGCAAACGGTCCCAGCCCGTTCCATCCCGCGAGAGCTTGCGAGTCAGCGCCCTCCTCTTTGAAGTCCGCGACATACGAGTCGATGACTGCCGTGTGCAGCGAGTTGAGAGCGATGCCGCGCCGCGCGCCGGCCTTTGGATCACCATGCACATAGCAACGCTCGAAAACGATGTGGTGAGGCATTGCCTCGAGTGACCGCTCGTCTGTGCCGAGCGTGATCACATTCCCCAGATAGGTCCCGGGCTTCGGCCGGAACTCGATTCCGATGAAGCGGTAGTGGTGGGCTCCCGGATCGGCGGTGATGGCGGAATCGGTATCCGACTCGATGATGGGCATCAACCGCGCGTAGGAGGGGTCGACCCGCGTACCGCGTTTTGGGAAAGCGTCTTCGGCAGCATTCGTTCGGATGGTGATCCATTCGCTTCCAGGCTTGTTCGGCAACTTGATCGGACCCTTGAAGACTGCGCCGGGAGCGAGTGCGATGACATCGCCCGGCTTGGCGTCTTCGAGCGCGTCCTGGAGATGGTCGCGTTCGGAAAGAACGCGCATTGGCGCGCCTGTCGCTTCCGGGGGCAGCTCAACCGATTGGCGTGGCAGCTCAGGAGCGCTGCCGGGTGGGCGGTCGTCGCTCTCAGGAGGCGGCAACACAGTCGCCGTCGAAGCCGCGATTCCACCGCGACATGATGGCCACAGGGTCAAACCTGTAGTCACAGCAAAGATAAGAGCAAAGGATCGAATGAAGTTTGGTTGCATGGATTTTCAGAGATCCAGAGGTCCGTCGCCGTCTCCGCGATTGATGTGCAGGCGTGATTGATGCGTCGCGAGTGGCTCGAGTAAAGCAGCCATCGCGGGCGACATCGCGAGGATGTAATTCGAGGGTCCCGAAAGGAACCCGCAATGACGAAGACTGCGAACCCACAGTTCATGCCCCTGATTGGAGATCGTCAGGTCGACGCCACGTTGCTCGGCTATTCGCGATGTCGCGCGGACGACAGCAGGGATCGCGTCAGGCACGGCCATCGCGTCGACAATCGTCGCGACGCGCAGGTTGCCGAAGTACCGGTGATTCTGCATCTGCGTGTCGCGCAAGACGACCCAACCGACGACCACGCCATCTCGCGACACCTTCAGGCGGATCGAACGCGGGTCCGCATACAGCAGATTCAGAACGCTGCTCGTCCGGACGGCGCTCAGCGAAAGATCGGACTGGCATCGATCCCAGAGAGCGTCGGCCCACGATTCGAACTCGCTGACTGTTTCTACCGCTACGGAGGACGATTCGGGAATTCGCGCCTGCAGCGCACGGAATCCGAGCCAGCCTGCTCCCGACGCAGCCATCGCGTCCATGGCCAGACGTCGCGGCAATGTCCGTCGCAGTGGAACGATGTTGCGCATGAATCGGGCGGGGTGATTCACGCGAAAGAGAAATGGGATGTCGATCAGCTTCCAGCCCATCGCCGACAACAGGCGCGGCAACCGGTTCTGCCGGCTTCCCATGCCGAGGCAGAAGAGTCGCTTCTGCAACGACAGCGCATGTCGGAGAAGGACCATCCCGAGATTTGCGTAGGCCGGATTGAATGTCCCTTCGGAGATCGGCAATTGGCAGTTCCCGATTTCCATCGTCTGCCCGTTGATCCAGAACTGCTGCCGCTTCAGGCTGAAGCTTCCGCGCACCTCGCCATCGTCGAGCGCCAGGTACTCTTCCCTCGGCAGTGCGCTTCGCGGAGTTGCCGGTGGACGCTCCGATAGACGGAACGCACTGCCGGCACGCGTTTCCCATCGCTCATTGAACGACTTCACCGCCGGCACATGCTCCGGCGCATACGGCTCGATTCGAATGTTCATCAGTCAGTGCGAGTGTTGAGCTTTCCCGATAGCAGCTCAGCGATCTTGCCGATGCTTTCCATGTGGCCGATCTCGTCGGGATTGAACTCCACGCCGAACTGCTCCTCGATTGCGATCATCAGACTGACGTGTTGAATCGAGTCCCAGTTCTCGATGTGCTCCGGCGTAGAGTCGCCTTGGACCTGCGACCGCGGAACGCCGAGGACATCGGCTGCCAGAGTTCTGACTTCTTCGAGAAGATGAGCAGTCATTGGACTTGGATCCAGTCAGGAGTGGCGACGTCTCCCGCCGATAGATCGAGCTCGTATGAAAGTCTGTTCTCCGTTTGGCCAACAAG
This sequence comes from Thermoanaerobaculia bacterium, assembly GCA_036001325.1. Classification (GTDB taxonomy): domain Bacteria; phylum Acidobacteriota; class Thermoanaerobaculia; order Gp7-AA8; family Gp7-AA8; genus DASVHS01. The sequence continues at coordinate 10,413 of DASYUK010000011.1, read as the reverse complement.
AACAAAGCCGTGACGGGCGTAGAAATCTCTGGCGGGAGCGTTTTTCCTCGTCGGTAGAAACGAGCCCTTCAGCGTGGAGGCGCCGCTCGTTCGAGCATGCTCGCAGAGGAAGGAGAGAAACGCCGTCTCAACCGTTCGTCCAATGACGCGGCAACTGAGCAGGAACGTGTCGATGTCGCAGACCGCTCCTTCCCACCGCAGGATCGCGACGCCCACAATACCGTTGTCGTTGTAAACATCCTTCACGCGCATCGCAAAGACATCCACGTCGTTGCTGCCCGCAAATGCGCCGATCTCCTGCTCGGTGTAACGCCTCGTCGTCAGATTGAACTGATTCGTTTTCTGCGTGAGCTGCGCGACGCGACGCAGATTCGACGCGTTCACCGGTGTGATCTCCACCACCTGCTGCAGCGACCGGAAAAAGTCCTCGGGTGACCTGCTCGCGCGCTGCAACTCTTCGCGCTGCCTCTGGTCCGCGTAGTATTGACCGCGCCTGAGATCTTCCTCTGAGAGATTGAGTCTCTCGAAAGCGGGGCAGTCTCGCAACGCTTTCGCGAATCCGATCGCCTCGTTCGGCAGATCGATCACCGTGACCTCGGGCAGTTCGGTCGCAATGCGTTCGCGCTCGACGGGGTTGTCGTCGAGAAACGCGAGCATGTCCACGCCGATATTGAGCTCGTCCGCGATCTCGCGAAGGCTCTGCGACTTCTCCTGCCAGCCGATCCGAAACGCAGCGAAATGCTCAGGGCGGAGAACCATGTCGGGATGGCTGGCGAGAACTTCGAGCGCCTCATCGCGATCGTTCTTGCTGGCGACAGCGAGAAGGATTCCGCGGTCGCGAAGATCGAGAAGCGCGCGCTGTACCTCGCGATAGATCGAACCGGGGTATTCCGGACCGATCTGAATTCCCGTCGCGCCGTCCTCGCCGAGGATGCCGCCCCACAACGTGTTATCGAGGTCCACGATGATGGCTTTGGCAATCTTTCCGGTGAGGGGATGGAGGAAGCGCATCCACTCGTCGCAGAGGTGGATCAGGTTTGGGGCAGCGATCGGCAAAGACATCGACAGCCGTTTGTTCTCATCGGTCCAACGCGAACGTCCGTGACGCGCGACCAATCCGTCATAGTCGAGGATGTGAACACCGGAATGCTCGCCGGCGATGCGCCGCAGATGCCGGTTGATTTCGACGATCGCGTCCTGCTGGCTCTCGAGTGACTGCGCATCGAGGAGGCCGCGCCCTGCAACAGGAGGGATCTGCAAGTTGTGGATGATGAGATCGGCCTGACAGTTTGTGCGGAACGCTTCGATCCAACTTCGAAACCGGCTGGCGATATCAGCGACGATCTGCGCGCGCTGGTCGGCCGTCATATTGCTCCAGGAGTGCCACAGTTGTGGCGCGACGTCGCCCGTCTGGACGGCGAGAACGACAACATCCGGCCGGAAAGCGTAAAGCCTGCTTTGTGGATCGAGAATCTCCTGCACATAGACGTTGTAATCGGAGACCTGCGTCTGCAGATGAATGCCGGCGCTGAAGGCGGCGGCCCTCAGCAGCGGCATCAAAGGCTCGACCGTGAACGATCGAAGGATCGCCAGCCGGCAATGAACGGGCTGGAGCTGAGGGAGAAGCCGTTCGAAACCTGCGACGACGAAATGCGCGGCGGCAGGAGACTTCTGCTGACGCCAGTACGCAGCGAGATGCGGTGCCACGTCCGCCGAGCCCGACGCAAGCAGTTGCTCGATCAGCTCCCGATCCCGAACGCGCGTGCCGGCAGGAGCTGGAGCTACCGCAATCGTGCCGATCAAATCGCTGTTCATGCCGTTCCGAAGCGAATCTTGTGAAGCAGCCATCGACGTTCCAGTCGGGTCCTTTGTTGATCCGTGATCGCGGCCGCCGACTTCTTCTGCGCCAGAAAGTCCAGAAGCGTCGTCACAGGCACGAACCAGCCATTCTTCCTGCTCAGTCGTTCGACGAGAGATCGAAAGCGCGCATTGAGCTTGCCGTCCTCGTAATAGCCGTGCCCGAAGTGCGTGTACATGATGCACGCACCTTGTTCTTCCTCGAGTCGATCCTGTTCGGATTCCCGAACACATTCATTGAAGCTCGACACCTTGGAGCCCTCTGAAGATGCATACCAGTAGTTCACGTACGGGCGCAGCGGATCGTGATACGGCATGAAAGGGCAGGCCTTGAGTGTGTTGATGTCGGCAAAGACGAAGTTGCGGACGTATTTGATTCTCTGCTGGCACAGATCACCCCAGAAGTACGGATGACCGGGAACGTGTCCCGCAAATCGTTCGCGGTTCCGCCCCCGCGTCAGCAGGTTGTAGACGACTCGGTTGATTCCCGTTAAGCGATGCTCGCCCCAGTAGATATCTTCGTCGCAGTAGTAATGGTTGGCCATCGCCTGCGGATCGTGGCCAAACAACGAAGCAAACCGGTCAAGACCGCGAACAGTCTGTGAGCGATCGGACGTGTGCGATGTGGCGTTGTGATAACCGATCTCAAAGCCGGCTTCCTGCAGACTCTTGAGCCACGCAACCGATCCGGGATCATCGCAAGTGATGCCATCGTCAGAAGCGACGCCGTCGCCGCGGAGTGGCCATACCGCCTTTGTGGTCCGCAGTCCGCAATCGCTGAGAAATGCGTACACCTCGCGGCCCGCCTCCAGCGTCTGACTATCGGGATCGTCAAAAATCGTGAAGGCGAAACGCTTGCCTTCAGGCCACGCAACTTTTTGATCGAGCATCAGGATGAGGTCCGCTGAACCGGCTGCAACAACTCTTCGAATCGGCGGCTGACTTGTGGCCACGAATAGTGCGTTTCGACGAGCGATCTCGCCGCGTGACCAAGCCCGTCGCGGCGCGCCGGGTCGCGAAGAAGCGAGATCACAGCAGATGCGAAATCGCGGGGCGTGTCCGCCTGAAGAAAGTGCGTCCCGTGTTCCAGGCCGAGGCCTTCGGCGCCGATCGACGTCGACACGACCGCTTTCCCCATCGCCAGCGCTTCGAAAATCTTGAGACGCGTGCCGCTTCCGATGCGAAGAGGAACCACGAACACGGCGCCGTCGTGCACGTACGGACGCACATCATCGACAGTTCCTGTGAGCCGCGCGCCGTCAGTGGCCTGCATGGCGGCTGTCAGTTTCGCTGACGGGTTCCTTCCGACGACGGTCAGCGTCACGTCCTTCACACTTTCCCTGATGGCCGGGAACATCTCCTCGAGGAAGTAGAGGATCGCATCTTCGTTCGGAAACCAGTCGAGAGATCCGGTGAACACGAGTGCGTGATCAGAGCTCGGACCGCCATTCGGCGTGAAATAAGAAGTGTCAACACCGGTGGGAACCGCCGCGATCTTCGCAGCAGGAGCGATCTCGTGCAGCACGGCGCCATCTGTCTCCGAAACCGCGAGCGTGAGATCGGCACGCCGGCATGCGTCCGCCTCGCGGCGTCGCATCTTCGACGATTCGATCCCCAGCAGAGCGCGCCGCCATGGACTCTTTTCGTGCTGGGTCAGTCGTTGCCAGATCAGATGTTCGACGTTGTGCTCGAAAAGAACGACCGGCACACCATCTCCCATCGGAACGTTTGGGACCGCGGCAAGAAAATCAGCGATACACACATCGACGCCGGTCTTGAGCAAGCGCTTCACTTCTTTCGCGAGCGGGGGGATGCGACACTTCCAGAGATCGACCGGATATGCTGAGAACCAGGAACGCATCAGCGCCATCGCGAACCGAGTGCTGCCTTTCTTGGGAAGCTCCCACGGCACGGAGATGATCTGATCGCAGGCGGGCAGATGTTCCGAAAGACCGCTGGGATCGTCAGCCGGACCATGAGTCGTCAGCACCGTCACCCGATGCCGCTGTGAAAGCTCGTTGATCAGGTGAAAGCTCCGCAGGCGGCCGCCGGTATTCAGCGGCCATAAACCGCCCACTTTTACCCAGAGAATGTGCATGATGACTGTCCGGATGCTCCCTCAGGCCGCAACGGCGCGACCAGCAAAGCGGCCCATGATCGATTCCGCATCTTCGCCGTCGAGGAAGATGCGCTGCCAGATTTCCAGATTCATCAGTAGCCACAGGCGAGTCCCATGCTCGCCCCGACGAGAGCGATGTTCGTCGGCGATGCCGCGCACAAACTCCCGATCGAACAGGTTCCTGGCGGTCGCCCGTGGGCCCGTGACGAACTCCTCGACGATCGCGCCGAAGGAGCTTCGCAGCCACGAACCCACGGGTACCGGAAAGCCCATCTTTCGCCGCGTGATGATTTTCGCGGGTAGGAGATCGCGAAGTGCTTCACGCAGGATGAGCTTTGTCTGCCAGCCGCGTACTTTGCTCTCTGCAGGCAGGCCCACCACGTATTCGACGAGTTGATGATCGAGGTAGGGAACTCTGCTTTCCACCGAGGCGGCCATGCTCATCTGGTCCTGCTTCATGAGGAGCTCGACGAGGTAGGTCTGCATGTCGGTTTGAGTCATCCGATCGAGAATGCCGCCGTCGGACGCTTCGTAGCAGCGCATCATTTCGGCGAACGGATCGCTCGAGCGCAGCGCCGGCTGATCCTGCAGCAGTCTGTCCCGCGCGCGCTCACCGAAGACCGCGAAGTTCTCGAAGAAGACAGAGCGCGGATCGGGGGAAAGCGCCAGAAAAGTTCGTCCGAGGTAGCGTCGCGCTTTCCACGGAAGTGAGGTGATGGCGCGCGAGACTCGTTCTCGCGCGAAGCGAGGGAGGACGTGACTATAAGCCTCACCGAGTCGCTGATTCAGTGCCGTCACGCGATAGCGGTTGTAGCCGCCGAACAACTCATCGGCCCCTTCGCCGGTCAGCACCACCTTCACATGTTCGCGGGCGAGCGCGGAAACGAAGTAAAGCGGCACGCTGGAGGGGAATGCAATCGGCTCATCCTCATGCCACACGAGCCGCGGCAACTCCCGGAAGAATTGCTCGGCCGTGATCACGACCTCATGGTGCTCGGATCGGATCGATCGAGCGGCGAGGCGTGCGTAATCCAATTCGTTGCCTTCTCGATCGGGGAATCCGACGGAGAACGTTTGAATCGGGTCCTTCACCATCGAAGCCATCAGACCGGCGAGACCGGTGGAGTCGATCCCGCCCGAGAGAAAGAGTCCCACCGGCACGTCGCTCATGAGATGGCTGCGCACGGTGTCCGTGAGGCGTGCCCTCAGCTCGGCGGATTGCGCTTTCAGACTTTGAGAGCTCGGCTCGGATTTGCTCGCGGGCACTTGCCAGTAGCGCCGCTCACGCAGCCTGTCACGGCGAGACCACGTCAGCGTTCGCCCAGGCAGCAGCTTCCGGATCCCTTGAAAGAAGGTTTCCGGACCGGAGACGAAGCCGGTCGCGAGGTACTCCGGAACGACGTGTTCGTTCAGCCGTGGTTGCAGCGAACCCGCGGCGAGGATCGCCTTGATTTCCGATGCGAACAGCAGCTCGTGATCGGACATCGCGTAATAGAGCGGTTTGATCCCGAGCCGGTCGCGCGCAAGCAGGAGCTGCTGGCGCTGGCGATCCCACAGAGCGAAGGCAAACATCCCCTGGAGGCGCTCGACGCAGGCCTCGCCCTCATCCTCATATATGTGGAGGATGGTCTCGGTATCGGAACGGGTCCGGTAGCGGTGACCGCGGGCCTCGAGCTGGGGCTTCAACTCCGGGTGGTTGTAGATCTCGCCGTTGAAGACGATCCATGCGTTTTCGTCCGCCGTTGTCATCGGCTGGGCGCCGCCCTCGATGTCGAGAATCGAGAGACGGCGATGAGCGAGGCCTACGGGTCCCTCGGTCCAGAGACCCTCGCCGTCCGGCCCGCGATGACGCAGCACATCGCGCATCCGGCGCAGCCGCTCCGCGTCAACCGTTGCTCCTCGGTCAAAGCTGATGATGCCGGCGATTCCGCACATAGTTCAGTGTGATGACGCAGTCGCGAGATTCCGCTTGCGCGGGACGAGCGTGCATTTGACGATCGAAGTGAGAAGCTCGCGCAGCAACGGGTTCCAAAGCCGGCGCGCGCGACGGATGGGAATGGTCTCGAACTGCCGGATATCGAAATCGCTGGCGGCCAGAAGATTTCGGAATCGTCGAATTGTCATCTGATTCAGGCCGCCCGCAACCTCGTTGAATCGCGTCGCTCCATCCGTCTTGAAGTCCGAGCGCCAGCGAATCAGAGCCGATTCCGTGAAGATCAGATGCGCCCAGGGGAACACAGAAAAGAGATGTCCTCCGTATGGGTGGAACCAGGGACAGCCGAACGAGACCAGGACACACCCGTCGTCGTGAATGAGTTGTCGCATCGCCTTCAAAACTCCGGATGGATCGTCGTAGTGCTCAAAACTGTCGACGGAGATGACGACATCGGCCGGTTCCGAGAGGTGCGTCACGAACAGACAGCGGTCTTCAACGCCCGCTTCACGTGCCGCGAGCCGCGCCGTCTCCAGAATCTCCGGCCGGATATCGAGGCCCACGACTCGCCTGGCGCCTCTCTGCGCCATCTCGATTGCTTCCGTTCCGATTCCGCACCCGAAGTCGACGACCGTTTTGTCCGCGAGGAAATCCCAGATACCAGGGCCGAACGTGACTTGGAGTTTGCTCTGACCTTCATAGGCGCTGCCGTCGCAGGGACCGTGGCCTGATGCTGCTTGCCGGCCGAGACGTCGCAGGAGGCGGTAACCGATGGTTCCGCCAATAAAACCCGACATGAATTTTTCCTTCAGACTGATGATCTCGTGATGACGGGGCGGCCATCGCCGAACGCGAGGGACTCTCGAAGATCAGGTAGATCGAAACCAATCGGAGAACCGGCGCGATCCTGCATGATCGAGACGCTGGGAGGTTCGTCTGCATTCTCGAATGGCCAAAGAAGCGTCACGACGCGCAGCGGTAACTGAGTGTTGGTCGCATAGACGACCGCCGGCGCCGGCTCGATTTCTCCATAGCTCGGAGAGATCCAACCCTCCATCGGAGCTCGACAACCCTTTCGTATCTGCCCTTCGATCGGCACGGATGCGAATGCGCGCAGCAGGAGACCCTGTCGGCCGTCGCGCGTGGCCCGCACCCATCCTGTCGGATCGATGCGAACGCCCATCGGTGCAAACTGAAACCGGACCTCCACATCGTGATTTGCGGTGCCGGTCACATCGTCGATCACCACCCAGTAGCGCGGCTTGATGAACATCACGCGCCGGCGATGCGAAACCGGATCAGGCAGCGCGTGATAGCCGTCCTGTTCTGCGTCCGCAAAAGCGAGCATGTCGTCGGACGACCACCCAAGCAGTTGTGCCGAGGAGCGTCTCTTCCAGCCAAAAGGACCCGCAGGCTCCGCCTGACTCTTTCGATCAATCATGACCGTGCTGTGAGCCGCGGTGCCGCGGAAGAAGTCGCGCACGTCGCGATCCGCCGTATAACAACCGGTTCCGGCGTCGACGAGATATCGCTGCCCGAACGCGGAACACTGGATGCTGAGCAGGTCTGCGTGTCCATGACCGCTGCTGACCGGACAGCCCAATGGACCTGTGTCGAAGATCAGCGCATGACCGGTTTGATCCCAGCCGTTGCGCATCACCGCGAAACCGCCGGCCGCAAACGCGCGGCATGGATCGCCTGATGGCGGCGATTGCTCGATTCCCCGAAAAATCTTTGCCGCCGAAGTACCGCAGAGCCAGAGCGTATCGGCGGCAACGTCGCCGGCCGCCAACGCGTATGCGGGTTCGCGGAAGACGACCGCCGCAGTGGCGAACATGGCCCGATAGTCGTCCGGCCGGGTTCTGCCCAGCGGCAGAAGCTGGCCGCTATCCTCATCGCCGATGCTTGGCATCGCGCCGTCAGGCTGGCGGAGTGCGACGAGAACGTCGACCATCGACCGGACGACCTCTCTGGTTCTTGCGGGCACTTCGATTCCGGTGCGCGCGGCGAGAATCAAGAAGTGGAGATAGATATCCACCGTATAGCGCTGATAGCACGTCGACCGTTCGAAGTAGACTCCGTCGGATAAGACTTGTCGTTCCAACTCCTGCACGAGGATGCCGGTACCGACCGATTGCCAGCGCGCAGCGCGTTTCAAATCAGGAAAGACAATGCCGGCGTAGACGAGCCCGAGCGCCTCCCCGGTGAGATGCGTGTTGGGTGAAAAGTAGTAAGAGAGGTAGCGTTCGATCCTCGTCGCGTGTTCTTCAACCGAAGCGAGAACGCGCGCGAACACATCCGGCGTCAATTCACGGGAGTCGCGGATGAGAATCAGCGTCCAGCACCAGGCGATGAGCCGAAACGCGATTTCGAGGCTGCTCGCCCAGTTGATGCCCACGCCGGCAGGGTTCGCGTTGATCCAGTCCTGAAGATGCCGTACGACAACGTGGGCATATCGTTTATCGCCAGTGAGCCGGTACGCCTGAGCGAGTCGGAGCAGCCACTGATGACGATTGAGCTCCCAGATGATTTTGCTGTCACCAACGGTGTCGAAGTCCAGGGGATCGATCCGAGACCAGTGCCGCATCGGCGCTCGACGATTCGCGATCGGATCGAAGTGCCAGTCCGGGTGGTCTCCGAGGTCCAGATCGCGGTATCCGAGCAGATCGAATCGCCCGCGAAAGATCTCCTCTGCGCTCGCCAGCAGATCCTCGCAATGTTGTGTCATGCCCGACTTCAGCGTCGCCGGCAGTTGCTCATCGAAAGGACCTTCGAAGAAGCGCGCTTCAGCGTTATGCAGGAACGCGGTCAGTCTCTCGCGATCGCCATGCGGCGGACGGTCGACGGCAGTGGGATAGATTCGCTCGACCCACTTGAAGGTCTCCTGTCTGCCGCGATAAACCAATTCCGGCAACGGCATCTGGAAGAGCCGCCGGAGCGTGCGCCGCGACGCGGAAGTTCGCTGGATGACTTGCATTGATCAGGATCGGAGCGTGCGCACAAACTCAGTGAGCACGCCGAGACGCTTTCGATAGAAAAAGAGTCCGGCGCCGACAAACGATGCGGCACCCGCTGCTACCTCGAGACTGAATCGGAACGCGAGTGAACCGGATGCAGGCGTGAGCGCACGAGTCGCCAACACGATCAACGTCATGAAAGCGACGCTGACGAGTGTTGGACCGACACACGCTGCGTAGTCGCGAAGGCTGATCCCCACCGTTCTGGATACCCGCATGTACACCGGCACGAGGAGGAGGGGATACACCGAGAGCCAGATTGCGGCGATGCCGACCGTGCCCCACCGAGATCCGGCAACGCAAAAAAGCGGCGTCAGGATCGCGAGGGTCGCGAAGCACCAGCGCGCGGGAAAGCTTGCCTGTCGCGTCACCTGGAGCACGGGCATCGTAGGAATCGCGGGAATGCGGATGGCCGTGTAGAGGCAGAGCAGTTGCGCAGGCACGACCGCCGCCGACCACTTCGCGCCGAACACGAGAAGGATGAAGTCGCGCGCGACCAGCGACAGTCCAACGGACCCGGGGATGATCAGGATCGAGAGCGCTTCCGTGTACAGGAGGAAATACCGCCGGAGAGTCTCGACATCGCGCTGCACTGCGGCGAGCATCGTCGGCATGACACGGCCGAAGATGGCCATGATCTTGTCGCCTAGTGCACTGGTGAGGTTCCACGCAAGCGTGTATTCGCCGAGCGCGATCTTGCCCAGTACACGGCCCGCGACCACGAAGTCTGCGTTCATATATCCGTAATAGGCCAGTTGCGCCGCGAGAAAGTGCGAGCTGAACGTGAGCGTCGGTCCGAGCGCGCGAAACTTCGGCCGCGCAAACCGCTGCGGCAGACGAATGAGCACGAACAGCGTGACCAGGAAAGCGGCAAAGACGTTGCCGAGAACGAGCGCCCAGTACCCGGCGCCCCATACGGCAAGAGCCAAAGTGAACGCGACGGCGATGAGGACCTTGAGGCTCTCCAGAAGAGCGAGGGCCTTGAAGCGCAATTCGCGCGCGAGAAGAGCGGTGGGGACGATGCGGAGCGAATCGAGCGCGAGGCTCGTGCTCAGAACGACGATCACCATCGCGAGTCCCGGTGCACCGTAGAATCGACTCAGCGGAACCGCGACAAGACAGGAAATGGCAGCGGCGACACCGCCGACGAGTAGAGCAAGCGTGTGGAGCTGCGCAGTGACTTCCGGGCTCAGATCGCGCAGCGCGACGATCGCGTTGCCGAGGCCGAAGTCGGTGATCATCGCCGTCAGGCCGAGGTAGACCGTGGCCATCGCCACGAGGCCGTAGTCGCCGGGACTCAGGATCCGGGCGACGATGATGAAGCTCGCCCAACTGATGACGAGCGTGGTGCCTTTGATTCCGCCGGTCCATGTAATGCCGCGCGCGAGCTTGCGGTCGAGCACGTGCGTCGCGACGCGCGGCACTTCGTGCACGCCTGCCGGCGTCAAGTCCTGGTAAACGGCCGTCACTGTGTCATGCGCCATTTG
>DASYUK010000010.1:0-1551 GCA_036001325.1 Thermoanaerobaculia bacterium | reverse complement strand
GATCGACCGCGCCGAAGAGTAGGGCTGCGATGAGGGGATATCGGAACATTTGGAGGTCTCCAGCAGTTACAAGATACACAACTCGCGCATCGGAATAAGTGGTTTATCGAGCGAGTTTTGTGCTAGAACTCGGGTCCCCTTTTTGGAGGTTGTTGTGTACGCCATTATCCGTTCCGGTGGAAAGCAGTATCGTGTTGCCGAAGGCGAGCTTCTGCGCGTCGAGCGCGACGTCCTCGGCGGCGCGGACAAGGAGAAAGTGACGTTCAGCGAAGTGCTCATGATCGGCGGCGATCAGCCGAAGGTCGGTACTCCCACTGTGCCGGGCGCGTCCGTGGTGGCGAAGGTCCTCCGCGAGTCCCGCGGCGACAAGATCATCGTTTTCAAGAAAAAGCGGCGCAAGAATCACACGAAGCGGAAGCACGGTCATCGTCAGGATCTGGTCGAGCTTCGCATCGAATCGATCAACGTCTAATCTCGACCGGGAGGTCATCCATGGCTCACAAGAAAGGACAGGGCTCTTCGCGCAACGGCCGCGATTCGCAGCCGAAGATGCTCGGCGTGAAGCGCTTCGCAGGACAGTTCGTCACCGGCGGCTCGATCCTCGTCCGCCAGCGCGGCACGAAGTTCTACCCCGGCCCCAACGTCGGCCTCGGCCGCGACCACACGCTCTACGCGATGGTCGATGGCGTCGTCGAGTTCTCCGACAAGGGCGAGCGCGGGCGGTACATCGCGATTCGGCCCGTCTCTGAGTAGACGTTAGTCCTTAGCCGTTGGAGGAAGCCGCCGGAAAGGCGGCTTTTGCTTTTCTTCCGAGGCCTATACTTGGAACACCAATAGCAGTCGGCAACAACAGATGACGTTCATCGATCAGGCGACGATTCGCGTGAAAGCCGGCGACGGCGGAAACGGCTGCGTCGCTTTCCGGCGAGAGAAGTTCGTCCCCAAGGGCGGTCCTTCCGGTGGCGACGGCGGCGCGGGCGGATCGGTCTACATCGTCGCCACCAGGCGCCTCAATACGCTCTATCACCTTCAGTTTCAGCGCGAGTGGAAAGCCGGTCGCGGACAGCACGGCATGGGCTCGAACTGTTCCGGATATGACGGCGACGACGTCGTGATCGAGCTGCCGGTCGGTTCCGTCGTGCGCGATCGCGACACCGGCGAGTTGATCGCCGATCTCACCGAAGATGGGCAGCGCGTGATGGTGGCGAAGGGCGGGCGGGGCGGGCTCGGGAACCAGCATTTCGCGACATCGACGCGCCAGGCGCCGCGCTTCGCGCAGCCCGGCGAAGAGGGCGAAGAGCGACAGCTTTCGATCGAGCTGAAACTGATCGCCGACGTCGGAGTCATCGGACTACCGAACGCCGGCAAATCGACTCTCATCTCCGTCATCAGCGCAGCAAAGCCGAAGATCGCCGACTATCCATTCACGACACTCGTCCCGAACCTCGGCGTTGTCAAAGCGGACGATGATGAGACGTTTGTCGTGGCCGACATCCCCGGTCTCATCGAAGGCGCGCACGAAGGTCATGGCCTCGGCGATCAGTTCCTGCG
>DASYUK010000009.1:0-6465 GCA_036001325.1 Thermoanaerobaculia bacterium | reverse complement strand
AATGGCCTCGTTACCGAAGTGCACGTCGCCGGTCGGTGTGGTCATGCGCAAATCGAGATCATTCACCAGCTCGGGAGTGGAATCGCTCGCGGTGCGAATGACGCCGGGCGGATCGGTCCAGACCAGCACGGCCTTGAGCGGAGTGCCGGCGCGAACATCGATGCGCGTCGTCGCGGATTCACCCTGAGTGATACCGGCTCGCGCGTCAGTGACTCGAAGCTTCGCGCGATCGCCGGGGAAGTAAAGCGCATCGTCGAGCACCGGAAACCCGAAGCCCTGCTCGTTCGACGGAACAGGAAGCGCGGCGATGTCGGCGCCGCCGACATTTCGCACAGGGACGGCGCGGGCGGCGGCGATGAGCGTCGCCTTGAGCAGCGCGGCGCTCGGGGTGAGCGAATGGGCCGGAGTAGCGACTCCGGTCGGATAGAAACCGTGAGTGTAGTACTGACGGACGAGCGCAGCCGCGCCGGCGATCGTCGGCGAAGCCCACGACGTGCCCGGTTGCGGTGTGACGTCACACGTCGCCGGATTGCGGTCAAAATCCATGTCGCCGGCGACGACGAATGCAGGTCCGACGACGTCCGGCTTGATACGGCCGTCGCGCGCCGGACCGACAAGACCTCCAGCGACAACACCGTCGTCACGACTGGCGTTGCCGCGCGTGCCGCCGACCTGCAGCGTGTTTTTCGCGCAGCCCGGCGAAGAGATCGAGCTCGGCGGAGGAGCGCCGCTGCCGGCATTGCCGGTGTTGAAAACGACGAGCATGTCGGGATGCGTGTAGATGAACGAGTCGAGATCGCGCGCCGCCTGCGAGTAGCTCGCGGTCGCGGATTGATAATCACCCCACGAGTTGGAATGAATGCGCGCTCCCTGCTTGTACGCCTGATCGAGAGGCGGAGTGAGATTCACGGGACATCCGATGCCCGGACGCGCAGTGCATTGATCGGTTACTGAAAGTCCCGCGTCCTGCACAATCAGTTTCGCGGCGGTGGCAAGCGCGTCCCCGTAGTCGTGAACGATCGGCGCACCTTTGTCGCCCACCGCGGCAGCGGCGGCGTGCGTTCCGTGATCGCGCTCGACGTAGTCATACAGCGGATGGGTCGCGGGATTGTCGCAGTCGCGTCCCCCAGGGAATTGATCACACGAATAGAGGAAGTCGTACGCGATGACTTTCCGACGCGTTACATCGACGTTCTCCCACGCCAGGCCGATCGCCGGCGATCCTGTGTTGAACGGCGGCCGCGAGTTGTCCGCTTCGGCGAAATAGCAGCTCGTCCAATCGAGGCCGGTGTCGAGGACCGCGATGATCTGCCCCTCGCCGTGAAGTCCGTGATCGTAAAGAGGCGTGGCGAATCCCAGCCATCCGCTCTGCAGGGAGCGGTAAGACAACTCATTCGCCGAGGCGGTCGCCGCAACGAGAAGAACCGCAAATAACCGGCGCATCGGGAGCGACAACGCCGCCCGCCTCAGGTTCGATTCCGTCGGAACTCACTTGACCCGGTTCCTGATTTCCTGAGAGTGCACGGCCTTGATGAGAATTCCCGCCGCGACGGCATCCGTGTACGCACCCGAACCGAAGCCGAGCGTTGTAAGAGCCTCGTCGAGCGCGGAGCGGATTTCCGTAACATGGACGGCTCTTACCAGCACGCCTGCTGACGCGGAATCGGTGAACACGGCTGGTGCCAATCCGGCGAGCTGACGAACGGCACTGACGGCGCTGCGCAACTCTGACAGGTGGACCGCCCGGATGAGTGTTCCAGCGGCAAGAGGGTCGTTCGAGAACATCAACGTCGTCGCGAGATTCGAGGTGCTGTCTGGCGAAGGTCCGACGTCATTGACGGCGCGGACGCGATACAGATACGACGTGTTCGGCATCGCCATCACATCCATGAATGACGGACCCGAAACCGTACCGACTTGTCCGAATGTTTCTCCCGGTCCACGCCGAAAGACCTGATATGAGGTCGCCGATGCCGCAGCGTTCCAGGCAACGGCCACGGACGTTTGTGACTGCGCGCTTGCAGCAACGCCAGTCGGCGCGGAGGGCGCGATCTGCGGCCGCGGAACCTGACCCGTAATGAACGTTCCGGGAGTCGTCGATTCGATGGACCACTGAAAGTTGTCGAGGAGCGCCACGGAGTCGTAGTAAGCATCTGTCGCATCCCACAGGATGAACCGCAGCTCGATCGTCTCGCCCGGCACGACGTTGCCCGTTGTCGTGAGCCAAGCTGTACCACCTCCGAGGAGGTTGTTCGTGCCGCAATAACCTGGAACGCCGGTGATCCCTGACGGAGGATTCATGATTTCGAATCCGGTTCCAGCGAGATCGCTCGTTCCAGTACACATCGTTGTGGCTCCCGGAACCGCCCCGGGGGCGCAGCCCGTCTCGCCGTTCTTGCATGCCTGGAAAAGACCTGTGTTCGCGTACGCGTGACCCGTCCCGATCAGATATGAATGACCATCTGGCGCCGGGTAGGTGGCGATGTTCTTGTCAGCCGGATTTGCTGGCGATCCGCTGAATGTGGAGTCGAGCAGTGCGAGGTAGTAGTCGTTGTAGGCACTGCAGGTCCATTCAGGATACTCAGCGCTGAACATGCGTGTGGAGACACTGAAGGAATGCGCATTCGTCGGTACACGAATGCGCAGCTTGAGCATGATCGGATCGAGCGCGTTCGGGCCTGGCGCGGGACAGCCGGTGACGGTCGGTAGCGTGTTGCCGTTCGCAGCCAACCAGTCACTGGGAAACGCGCTCTGTGTTCCCATGATTTGGCCCGGCTGAAACGAGGCGAAGTTAGGATTCATCTGCCCGGTCGCGGCAGCGCGCCCTGTCGACAGAACCGCGAAACTGGAGCCGAACTGCGTAGTGTTTGCACCGAAGCTCTGTCGGATCGAACGCGAGAAAGCGGCTGGTGCCGGTGTTCCCGTGCCGTCCGCCAACAGGAACTGGCCGCTAATCACACCCCACTTCCGTTGAGGGAGCAGCGGATTTTCGGTCGAGGTTTGGCAGAGATCGATCGCCTGCGCATAAGCCAGCGGATCGCTCGCATTGCTGGCCAGGCTTGTGTCACAAACGGGCTGCGCATTGTCGATCACTCCGTCGCAATCGTCATCAACACCATTCCCCGGCACCTCGAACGCGCCCGGATTGACAAGCGCCGGCTGAGGACAGCCGGCCAGCGCGACATCGCAGCAATCACCCTGCGAGACGGTCCAGCCGTCACCGTCGTTGTCCACTTCCGTGACTGCGATCTTGTTCTGCGCCGGCGGCGGAGTCGCGACAGGTAGCCCTGCCGATACGGGAGCCCGCATCATAGATAGCAGGAGTGCAACAATAGCGACGCGCATTCGCCCTCCGGTCGCGGTTCAAGCACCAATATTGAGTTGTATGAACCGATAGCGTAGCACCGTCAGGGTCAGTGCACGAACTTGCGACGATTGCGAATGTAATCCGCCAGGATGTACTCGCCCAGCCGGTCGGGCGATGTATAGAACGCTCGGCCGCGGTTGATCTGCGAGAGCTGCTCGACGAAATTCACGAGCAGCGGATCGGTCGCCAACATGAACGTCGTGATGGGGATACCGGCGCGGCGGCAGCGATCCGCCTCTTCGAGCGTGCGGTTGACGATCTTCATGTCGAGGCCGAATGAGTTCGTGTAGAGCCGACCATTCTCGAACAAGGCTGACGGCTTGCCGTCGGTGATCATGAAGATCTGTTTGTTGTTGTGCTTGCGGCGCCGCAGGATCCGCTGTGCCAGCTCGAGTCCCGCCTTCGTGTTCGTGTGATACGGACCGACCTTCACGTACGGGATCTCGGAGATCGGCACCTCCACTGCTTCGTCGCCGAAGAGCAAAACATCGATCGAATCCTTCGGATACTTCGTGATGATCAACTCTGTGAGCGCGAGCGCGACTTTCTTCGCCGGCGTGATGCGGTCCTCGCCGTAGAGGATCATCGAGTGCGAGATGTCGATCATCACGACCGTCGCGCAGCTCGAGTTGTGCTCGGTCTCGTAGACCTCGAGGTCGTCTTCGGTGATCTGGATATCGTCGACGGGATCGCTGTGCTTCATCGCGTTCTGAATCGTGCGGATGGAGTCGAGCGACATCGGATCGTCACCAAACTGATATGGCCGCGTCTCCGTAAGGCGCTCGCTTCCCTGCCCCGCGGTCGGCACGGAGTGAGATCCGGTCATCGACTTCTGCAGGCCGCCGAAGATCTCATCGAGTGCATCGCGACGGATCTGGCGCTCACCGCCCGTGGCGAGAACGAGGTTGCCGTTCGCATCCTCCCCGATCACATTCTCCTCGGTCAGGCGTGCAAAAAACGCCTCGAGGTCGATGTTCTCGTCGATGAGCCCGCGCTCCTGAAGCGCACGCATCCAGCGCATCGCCTCCTCGACATCGCCGCCGGTCTGCAGCAGCAGATGATTGAAGAGACGGCGCAATCCCATCTCAGCGAGGATTTGCCGGATGAGATCGGGATCGAGGTAGCTGTAGCGTTGACGCATCGTTGGTCCCTGGTCCTTGGTCCTTAGTCGTTAGTCGTTGCGAACTCCAACGACTAACGACCAACGACTAACGACGAACGACTAAGGTCTCTTCAACTTCTCCAGCCACTTGGCAATACTCGGATTATTCGGCAACGCTTCCTTCGCTTCCTCCAACGTCGCCACGGCATCCGCCTGACGGTCGAGAACGAGAAGCACCTGCACACGCAGCTCGACGAGCGACTGGTAGAGCGCAAAGTCGGTCACCTGCTGACCCGACATCAACGACAGCGCGCGGTTGACGAACTTCAGCGACGTCTCCGGCTTCGAGTCGTTGAGCGCGTCCGCGGCGAAGCGGTGCAACATGCGCGGCGAGTCGCCGAGAAACGACTTCGCGTCGACAAAATGATTGAGCGCCTCGCGCACGACGGTCTCCTGATCGGGGAACCAGCCGTCGCGGATGATCCTGTCGATCTGCTGCGCCAGCTCCGTCGGGACCTCGGCCGCTATCTTGACCATCTGTGTCGATCATAGCGGATAGGCGCGCCCCTCACCCGGCGCTTCGCGCCACCCTCTCCCGGTGGGAGAGGCACTACTTCAGGATCGCGTCGATTGTCCCCTGCGACAACGGGTGATAGGTCGGGCGCGCCTTCGCGTAAATCCGCTTCGCCATCTGCAGACCCTCGGGCGTCGCCGCGAGCTTCGTGTAGAGCGGCTTGAGGTACTTTCGGCGCCCTACCGAGGTGAGAAAGCGCTCGAGCGCCGGAAACGCCGGCTCGTAGCGATTCTCGATTGCACGCTCGAGCCATGCTTCGAGAATCTCGGCGTTGCCGCTCGATGTGAAGTGGAACTGCTCGTCGAGCGATTTCATCTGTGCTGACGTCAACGCGGGCGGCAGACCGTGGATGAAATGAATCCATTGATGCGTGACCCATCCGCGCGTGTCGATCGGCGCGCCGCGCTTCCACGCTTCGAGCTGCTGATCGACTTTTGCGAACGCATTCGATTGCGGCTTCGGCGCATTCGGCGGAAGACCCGGCCCATGGATCCACGCGTCGATCATCAATCGATCATCCGAGATCAACTGCGTTCGCAGGATCTCGAGAAATCTCTCCGTCGACATCGAGTGAAACGCGTTCTGATCGAAGTAGGCACGCAGAAACCGATCGAACTTCTCGCGGCCGACGGTCTCCTCGATGAGGCGGAGAAACAGTGATCCTTTCTCGTACGGCACGACCGAAGGCGCTTCGTCGGGATTTCGTCCGGCCCAATTGATCAGGAGACCCTGATCGGCAGGCGCGAGCTCCTTGAATTCGTTCGCCAGATCGTTGAGGCCGAGGAGGTATTCCATCTCGGAGAACTCACGGCCGTAGAGCTTTTCGTCGATGCGGCGCTCGAAATAGGTCGTGAAGCCTTCGTTGAGCCAGAAATCGTTCCACGTCGCGTTCGTGACGAGATTGCCTGACCACGAATGCGCCAGCTCGTGCGCGACAACCGAGACGAGAGAGCGATCGCCGGCGATGAGCGTCGGAGTGAGAAACGTCAGTCGCGGATTTTCCATCCCGCCGTAGGGGAAGCTCGGCGGCAGGACGAGGATGTCGTACCGCGACCATCGATACGGTCCGTACAGCGACTCCGCCGTCGAGATCATGCGCGGGACATCGACAAATTCATCGTGCGCTTTCTCGACGATCGGCGGCTCCGCATACACGCCGCTATTCGCGCTGAAGCTGCGGAAGTCGATGTCGCCGACCGCGATCGCGAGCAGATACGCCGGAATCGGCTGCGGCATGCGGAAGTGATAGACGCCGTCCGCGCTCTTCGTCTGCGGGTTCTCCGCGCTCATCACAGCGACGAGTCCTCTCGGCACGCGGATCGTCGCCTCGTACGGGAAACGCACTTGCGGCGAGTCCTGAATCGGCACCCACGATCGGGCGTTGATCGATTCCGATTGCGACAGCAGGTACGGTTGCTTCTT
>DASYUK010000008.1:0-2103 GCA_036001325.1 Thermoanaerobaculia bacterium | reverse complement strand
CATCTCGTACAAAACCATCGCCAGCGAATACAAGTCCGCGCGCCCATCGATCTTCTGCCCCTCGGCGAGAAATCCGAGGTGCTCGGGCGATGCGTAGCGAAGCTTGCCGACGAATACGCCGGCGCGCGTGGCGCTGTCGGTCGAATCTTCGACTTTAGCCACGCCCATGTCGATGATCCTGACGCGCTCCTCGCCGCCGGCTTCACGGGTGATCATCAGATTCTCGGGACTGATGTCGCGGTGCACGATGCCCGCGCGATGAATGGCCTCGAGGCCATGCAGCGCCTGAATCGTCAACGCTACGGCGTATCGCGGCGGCAGCGTGCCCCGCGCGCGGATGCGCTGTGCGAGATTCTCGCCCTCGATGTACTCCCAGACCATGTAATGCGAGCCATCCGGCAACGCGGAGAAGTCATGGAGAGTGGCGACGTTGGGATGCTGCACTTTTGTCGCGGCGCGCGCTTCGCGCAGAAAGCGGTCGTGGGCGTCCCGGCTCTCGGAGATCTGCGGCCGGATGACCTTGATCACGCGCGTGGCGCCGAGGAACGTGTGCGTGACTTTGTAGACCTCGCCCATGCCGCCGGCGCCAAGGCGATCGACGATCTTGTATTTCCCGTCGACGGGCTCATCCGCGTAGCGGCGGAGGAATTCGGTGACCGGTTCGCCACAGTGGGGACAAGCCTTGAAATTGCGGTCGATCTCCGCCTTGCAGCGGATGCAGTGAAAGGCGGCCATGAGAGAGGCCATGATAGCGCGCGCCTTAATTGTTGACGCACGTCACAGCCGCCTCTAAGCTGCGAGCTTACTCTATCGGTCGAGTCCATTTCTACACAACAGTGGGGAGGTCCACGCATGAGGCGCAGCCTTATCGCTATCGCTGTATTTCTCGTCGCCGTCAGCGCATCCGCGACGGTGATGCTCCGGCACACGCTCGATCAGGTTCGAGATCGCGCACAAGCGATCTTCACCGGTCGTGTCGTGCAAGCGCAGCTCGTCCCGGTCATGGAGGGGAAGCTTCACGCGACGGAGTACGTCATCGAAGTCGAGACTCTGATCGAGGGAGCGGTCGGGCAGACCACGACCGTCGCTTACCTGAACGCCGGCTATAACGGTTCGCCGTTGCTCGAGATCGGTGAGCGCTATCTCTTTTTCAAGACCGGTCCGCAGAACAACACCACAGTCGGTTGGGGGCAGGGCGTCTATCACATCGAGACGGTCGAGAATCAGACGGTTCTCGTCTCCGGCGATGGCGAAACGCTCGTGATCGTCGACGGGAAGCTCGCCCGCGGCGCCAAGCTTCGCGCGTCAGCGGAAACGATGCCGTCGGATCCGCAGGACAAGCCGGGCATCGCGCGCAACGTGGATGGCACTGCCGCCATTCGCGCTCGCACCGCGTCCGCAGTGGCGACGAACGAGAGGCCGGCATACGCCACTCTCGATGACGTCCGACATTTCATCGCGGCCGGTAAGGAGAAGCGATGAACAAGAACTTCGTTCGCACGCTCGTCGTGCTCATCTGCACGTTCTCTTCAAGTGCTGCGCTCTTTGCGCAGCGCACCGACAGTTGCTCCTGCGGCATTCCGAGCCAGGTGCCGACGCCGGTCATCATCCGGCACGTCGACTCCGGCTTTCAGCAGGGCGCTCTGGAGGCGGTCAACAACTGGAACCAATACGTCGATGTCTTCCGGCCGACGCTGCAGCAGGGGAGCTTCGACTTCGGCAACGGCGTCAGCGAGATCTACTTCTACGATCTGACGCAGATCTTCGGCATGGACGGTAACTCCGTGCTCGGTTACACGCCGTCGTTGCCGCAGGGCGCGTTTGGCGATTTCAATGAGTGCCCGCGGCCGCCCGGGGCGGTGTGCGGCTCGGAGATGACTGAAGCGGACGTGTTGATGAACAATTCGTTTAACTGGCAGTTGACGCGACCGGGCCTCGGCGAAGACGGCACGTACTATCAGGCCACGTCTACGCACGAGCTGGGTCACGCGCTCGGTTTTCATCACAACTTCAAGAACGTGTCGGAGATGAACTATCTCCCGCACTTCTCGCGCTACGTCACGCGTGCGGACATTCTCAACGCGCGGCAGCAGTTCCCCGGAC
>DASYUK010000007.1:0-3035 GCA_036001325.1 Thermoanaerobaculia bacterium | reverse complement strand
CTTGTACGTGTAAAAGTACGGGCGCTTATCTCCAAGTCGTTCGAGCAGTTGCGCGGTGTAGCGACGCAGGAATTCGGAGTAGCGGTCGCCGAGCCGGCGCTCATAATCGGTCAGCAGTGTGCCCCTCACCCATTCGATGACGCTCGACGTCGATTCGAGCTCGTGCCCGTAAACCTGCATTCGCACGTGCTGGCGTTTGAAGCCGATGGCGTTCAGGAGGCGCGCGTACTCGTCGATCGCGAGCAGCGGATCGTGTCGCGGCTCGACGCCAAACTCTCGCGCGATCTCCGCCGCGGTGGCGTGCGACGGATGATCGTCGTTGGCCGGCATCTGGATGGCGATCTGTCCATGCGGCGCGAGAAAGCTCGCCAGGCGCTTCAGAAGCGCGTGATGATCGGGTACCCAGTGCAGCGCTGCATTCGAGAAGATCAAGTCGAATGGCCGATCGGCGACGAACGCCTCGATGTCACCGCGCTCGAACCGGAGCATCGCCTCACCGAATGCGCTCGATTTCAAGAGCATCGTCTCCGAGTTGTCGATGCCGATCGACTCCTCCGCCGCGAGATGCTGGTGCAGCTCACGCGTCAGCTCGCCAGTGCCGCACCCGAGATCGACGACGCGCATGCGCGGCCGCTTTTCGACCAGCGCGACGAGATCGAGAAACGGTTGCTTGCGCTCCTCTTTGAAACGCTCGTACTGATCGGGACGCCAGCTCACGTCAGACGACCATCCCGTGTCTCAGAATGTCGGAGATCTCTCTCACCACCTGTTCCGACTTCTTGCCGTACGGCTCGGGAACGTTGAAGAGAATCTCGATCGTGAAGTAGTTGAAGAAGATTCGCGTCGTGAGAAGCAGCGCAGAGATCGGTGAGACGCCCGGCCGCAGGCGTCCGGCCATCCTCTCGCCGAGGAACTCGGCGTAACGCTGGGACATTTCGCCGTAGAACTTGCGGATGTGCGTGCCGTCGAACTCGAGCACATCGACATAGATCAGCGCGAAATACTGGCGGAACTCGCGGATGCTGTCGCGCGCAGCGATGGCGAGCGCTTCGAGATTGTCGGGGAAATTTCCAGCGATCAGCGCGCGACGAAAGGGAAAGCGGCGCGTGTCGGTGATCGTCCACAATTCGTCGAGCAGCGTTTTGAAGATCGCTTCCTTGTCGGGAAAGTGGTGATAGACATTGCCGGTCGATACGCGTGCCGCGTCGGCGATCTCGCGCATGCTCGTCGCGCGATAACCCTGATGCGAGAAGAGGTCGAGTGCTGAATCGAGAACCAGACGCCGGCTCCGCTCCGACTTCTCCTCACGATGCATCGGCTCTCGAAGGCTATCACTTATAATTGCAAAAACCACGGAGGTGCCCCCCAACGTGGCCCCCACCATCAACGGCTCTGATACTGCCTGGCTTCTCGTCGCTACCGCTCTCGTTCTGATGATGACTCCCGCCCTCGGATTCTTCTATGGCGGGATGGTGCGCGCGAAAAACGCTCTCAACACATTGATGATGAGCTTCTCGGCGCTCGGCTTCGTCGGCCTGACGTGGGCGTTCTTCGGCTACTCCGTCGCGTTCGGACCATCGCCGGGATGGTACGGCGGCAGCGCGTATTTCTTTCTGCGCGGCGTGGGAGTCAATGCGCAGGGGACCATCCCGCACGTTCTCTTCTTCGCGTATCAGGGAACGTTCGCGATCATCACCGCGGCGCTGATCTCGGGCGCGGTCGTCGAGCGGATGCGCTTTGGCCCGTACATCGCATTCATCGCACTCTGGTCCCTTCTCGTTTACGCACCCATCGCGCACTGGGTGTGGGGCGGTGGGTGGTTGGGGAGACTGGGCGCGCTCGATTTCGCCGGCGGCACCGTCGTGCACGTGAATGCCGCGGCAGCAGCGTTCGTCTGCGCGATCGTCGTCGGCTCGCGGAAGGATTACGCGCGTCAGGCCATCCTGCCGCAGAACGTTCCGTTTACTCTCCTCGGCGCGGGATTGCTCTGGTTGGGATGGTTCGGATTCAACGCCGGGAGCGCGCTGGCGGCGAACGGAACGGCGGCGCTGGCATTCGCGAACACGATGCTCGCGCCGGTGGCGACGCTCGTCGTCTGGACAATGCTCGATCTGGCCCGCAACAAGAAGGCGACCGCGGTTGGCGCCGCGACCGGCATCGTCGTCGGACTCGTCGCCATCACGCCCGCGGCGGGATTCGTCAGTCCGATGGCCGGCATCATCATCGGCGCGATCGCGGCCTTTCCGAGTTACTTCGCGCTGCTCTACCGCGCCACGACGCGACTCGATGACTCGCTCGACGTCGTCGCCGCGCATGGAGTCGGCGGCATCGTCGGTGCGCTCCTCACGGGTGTGTTCGCATCGAAAGCCTGGAACGCGACGGGTGGCGACGGTCTCCTCTACGGTAACGCCCGTCAGCTCGGCGTGCAGGCGATCGCCATTCTCACGGCACTCGTCTACAGCTCACTCGGCACGTTCGTGATCGTGAAAGTGCTCGCGCTCATCATGCGGCTGCGCACCGACCCGCGCGAAGAAGGAATGGGGATGGATTTCACCCAGCATGGCGAAGAGGCTTACAGCCGCGGGGAAGGAGCGTTGTTGTTGCTCGATGGAAGGAGTGAACCATGAAGCTCGTCGTGGCCATCATTCGCTCCGATCGGTTGAGCTACGTGCTCGAGGAGTTGTTTCACGCGAAAGTCGCCGGCTTGACGATCAGCCGGGTGCAGGGTCACGGCGGTGAGACCGAGCGCGTCGAGACATATCGCGGCACGACGGTCAAGATGGAGCTGTCCGAGAAGGTGCGGCTCGAGATCGGCGTCTCCGATCACTTCGTCACTCCGACCGTGAACGCGATCGTCGCCGGTGCGCGTACCGGCGATGTCGGCGACGGAAAGATCTTCATCATGCCGGTCGAGCGCGTGATCCGGATTCGCACCGGTGAGGAGGATCGCGCGGCGGTGACGCCGGTGGGAGTGCCTGCGGACTGAAGGTCATGGGTCGTAGGTCGTCGGTACCGTGGGCCTCTTGGCCTGAGGC
>DASYUK010000006.1:0-6153 GCA_036001325.1 Thermoanaerobaculia bacterium | reverse complement strand
GATGCGTGGCAAAGGAATGCCGGAAGGTGTGACATGTGACTCGCTTCGCGATCCCACACTCCAGCGACGCGCTCCGCACCGCACGCTGCACGACAGTCTCATGAACGTGATGCCGCCAGACCGCTCCCGAGCTGTCCTGGTATCGCCGGCTGGCTGGGAAAACCCACTGCCACCCCCATTCGTGCGCCGCCATCGGGAACTTCCTCGTCAGGGCGTCCGGTAGCCAAACGCCCGCGGTCCCGTCACGGACGTCCTCATCATGAAGACGCCGCACCCGCTCGAGGTTCCCGTGCAAGGCATCGACAATCACCAGCGGCAACATGGTCGCACGATCACGGTTGCCCTTCGGATCCCGCACGAATATCTGCCGGCGCCCGAAGTCGATGTCCTTCACTCGTAATCGCAACGCTTCGAGCAGCCGGAGACCTGAGCCGTACAGAAGCATGACGATCAACTGAGACGTGCCGTGAAGCCGGCCCATGACGGCCTGCACTTCCTCCGCCGTCATCACCACAGGCACACGAACGTGCCGTTGGGCTCGTACCAGTTCGTCCATCCACGGCAACGGCTCCTCCAGCACGACGCGATACAGGAACAAAAGAGCGCTCAGCGCCTGATTCTGCGTCGACGCACTGACGTGTTCGTCCACCGCCAAAGAGGTCAGGAACGCATTCACCTCGTCGCGGCCCATCGACGCTGGATGACACTTGCCGTGGTACAGAATGAAGCGCCGAATCCAGGCAACATAGCTCTCTTCCGTTCGGGGACTGTAATGGCGTGCTCGCAGCGCACCGCGAACACGGTCAAGCAACCTAGGAGGTTCTGTCATTCTTCGAGAATCCCTCGGCTGGACAACCGCGGGCAAGAAGTTCTACAGGAAGTAGAAAGTGGCGACCTAGCCCGGCGCGCGACGAACGTTAGTGCACGCCGCGCATGAGCCTTCGGATCGGTTTGATCAGAATCGCCAGGATCACGGTCGCGACGGCCACGCTCGCGAACGCAGCGAAGAAGACCTCCGAGAACGTGCGGTTCTCGAGGAATCCCGCCACCCACCCGGCGACGTAGTTGCCCATCGCGGTCGCGAAGAACCACACCCCCATCATCAACCCGACCAGTCGCACCGGCGCGAGCTTCGACACCATACTCAGCCCGACGGGGCTGAGACACAGCTCCCCGCACGCCTGCAGAAAGTAAAGGCCGATGAGCCACATCGGGCTGACGAGAAAGCGACCCTTCTCGTACATGCGTGCAGCCGGAACGATGAGCAGAAACGACAGGCTGAGAAACAACAGGCCGAGAGTGAATTTCGTCGGACTCGATGGCGCGAGTTTGCCGAGGCTGACCCACAGCCACGCGAAAACCGGCGCGAAGAGGATGATGAACAACGGCTCGACCGACTGGAACCAGCTCGACGGATACGTCCAGCCGAAAATCTTCAGTCGCGTGGCGCGATCGGCGAAGAGATTGAGACTCGACCCCGCCTGCTCGAAGCCGGCCCAGAACAGCAGCGCGAAGAGCGTCAGGATGGCGATCGCGCCGATCCGCGCCCAATCGGTCGCGGTCAGCGGTTCCTTCGGTGTGGCGCCGCGGATCTCCGCGGCGGACGCCGCCGGAATCGGCGGCGCCACACTGACCGGCGTCAGGTACTTCTTCCCCGCGACATATTGAATGAGGCCGCACACCATTCCCACGCCTGCCGCCGCGAATCCGAAGTGCCAGTTGATCTTCTGTCCGAGCCAGCCGGTGATCAGCGGCGCGATGAATGCACCGAGGTTGATGCCCATGTAGAAGATCGAGAATCCGGCATCGCGTCGCGTGTCATCGCGCGTATAGAGCGTGCCGACGATCGTCGACACATTCGGCTTGAGCAGTCCCGTACCGATGACGATCAAACAGAGGCCGAGGAAGAAAAAGGGGAGGCCGGGAACGGCCATGCTGAAGTGACCGCAGGCGATGATGATTCCGCCGATGAGCACGGCGCGGTAATGACCGATCAGGCGATCGGCGATGTATCCGCCGGGAATGCCCATGAGGTATACGGCCATCGTGTAGATGCCGTAGATCTGCGCCGCTTTTCCCTCGCCGAATCCGAGGCCGGGTTTCTGCGTGGAGCCGACCATGTAGAGGATGAGCAGCGCGCGCATGCCGTAGTAGCTGAAGCGCTCCCACATCTCCGTGAAGAAGAGCGTGGCCAGTCCGCGCGGATGGCCGAACCACTGTTTCCCGGCGACTGCGTCGTTCAATCGATCACTCCTCATGAGCGATCATAGTTCGGTGCTGCAGATTGACGAAAACGTTCCGCTCGCGCCGATGACGACGATCGGCATCGGCGGTCCGGCGCTTTACTTCGCGCGCGCGACGTCGCTCGATGAGATTCGCGAAGCGATCGAATGGGCGAAGCGGCAAACGCAGCCACTGTTCATCATGGCCGGCGGCAGCAATCTCCTGATCGCGGATGAAGGATTCAAAGGTCTCGTGCTGCATATCGATCTTCGCGGCATCGTCATTTTGAGCGAGGACGAGTCCGTGACTGTGAACGTCGCCGCAGGAGAAGAGTGGGATCCGTTCGTGGCCATGGCCGTCGACAACGGATGGGCGGGCCTCGAGTGTCTTTCCGGCATTCCCGGGTCCGTCGGCGCAACACCGATTCAGAACGTTGGAGCGTACGGACAGGAGGTCAGCGAGACGATCATCCTGGTCGAAGTTCTCGATCGCACAACGGGCCTCGTCAGTCATTTCACGACGAATGAATGCCGGTTCGGATATCGCTCCAGTCTCTTCAAGAACTACGAGCGGGAGCGCTACATCGTTCTCAGCGTCACCTTTCGGATGAAAATCGGCGGGGACGCGAGCGTCCGCTATCCGGAGCTGAAGCGGTACCTCGAAGATCGCACGGAATCGGATCGCGATCTGCGATCGGTGCGCAAGGCCGTGATTGCCATCCGCAGACGGAAGGGGATGGTGATCGATCCGAACGATCCCGACACGCGCAGCGACGGATCGTTTTTCATGAATCCAGTGATCAGCGCGGCGGACTTCGAGCGCTTCAGGACGAAAGCGCAAAACGCTCCGAACTTCCCGAATGCCGACGGCACGGTCAAGCTGTCAGCGGCGTGGCTCATCGAGAACGCCGGCTTCCACAAAGGTTTCGTGCACGGAAACGTCGGGCTGTCGTCGAAGCACTCGCTCGCGGTGATCAATCGCGGAGGAGGCACCGCGCGCGAAGTGCGCGAGCTGGTGACGATGGTACAGGAGCGCGTTCGGCAGAGATTCGGGATCGAGATCCATCCCGAGCCGATCTTCATTGGCTTCGACTACTGACGCATTAGCTCATGCCGAGGCGGCGAAAGTGCAGAGCGTTGGGAAACCGCAGCTGGTCGGAGTGGTGATCGTGAAGCTTACTGAAGGGCGCGGAAGTTTACAGCAGCGCTACGTTGTGTAGACCACAAGCGGCATGAACTGCCCCTACTGATTCGGGCCGCCGGCGCGCATGCGCTCGAAAACGATCGCGATCGTGGAGATCTCGACGCTGCGCTCGAGGTACTCCCACACCGCGAGCACGTCCTCGCGATTGCGGATGGCATCCCCGGCGATGTTTGCACTGCCTTGCGTGATCGCGTACTTGGCTCGCTGGTACCAGCGCTGCGCCTCCTCGGGATGGGCCTGGAGTTGCTTGCGCGCGTGCTCGATCAGGAGTTGCTGATCGGGAGGAATGACCACCTCCGGCCGGAGCATCTTCATCGTCGGCTTGTTGGTCTTCTCGGCGATCTTGTCGCGTTCCTTCTGCTTCTTCTTTGCGAGCGACTCCTGATCGGGCGAGATGATGCCGCGATCGAGCAGCGCCTGCAGCGCGTGGTTGTAGTCGTTGCTCTCCTCTTCGAGACGCAGGCCGGAGCGATAGAGATATTTCCCCTGCTCGTTCGGGGTCTTCGACAGACGGCTCCAGATGAGAAGTGCTTGCACATTCACCGCAACGTCGACACGCTTGAACCAGAAGCGGGCGATCGTGCCGAGGCGGAGAGGTTGGGCGTGCTCGATCTGAGCGCCTCGTGTGCTCAGGTTGAGGACCGTCACATTCCCCGAGCCGTAACGGCCCTCGAGCGATTCGGAGATGAGGAATCGCTCCGTCGAGCGGAGCTCAGAGACATCCATAAATTATTTGACCCGGCGCTATTCTACAGCGCTTCGGTCTACGTAACGGGCGAGCCTCTCGCGGACTTCCTTCGGGACGGGCCGCGGCTTGAACTCACCGTGTCCCACCGTGACCAGGACGTACTTCCCGCTTGCCACCACGATGTCGGGCCGCTCTTTGCGCTTCACCTCGAAATGGATATGGATCGAGCTCGTTCCGATGCGTCCGAAGAAGGCTTCAACGACGAGCAGCTCGTCGAGCCTGACCGGATGAAAGAAGTCGCACTCGACATGAACGCGCGGCAGCCAGATGCCGATGTCGTCGAATAGAGTCTTGTATGAGAGTCCGCAGGAGCGAAACAACTCCGCCTCCGCCAATCCGAAGAAACGGAGGTACGCCTGATAGTTGATGATGCCGGCCGCGTCGATGTCTTCCCAGCGGACGTATTCGGAGATGGAGAAACGCATCGCGCGAGTCTAGTGTAGCGGCGCGCTTCAGCGCGCCGTCGGCGGGCTGAAGCCCGCCGCTACACTAAACTCGCCCCATGCGAAAACTCATCGTCGTTTTCTTCAGTCTCTTCATCGCCGCCACCGCCCTCGCCGCCGACAACGTGATCGTGCTCCGCGCCGCGCGCATGATCGATGCACGCGGCGACAATGTGATCTCGCCGGCGGTCATCGTCGTGCGCGGCAGCAAGATCGAGAGCGCCGGCACCTCCGCCGACGTCCCGCAAGGCGCGGAGGTCATCGACCTCGGCGACGCGACGCTGCTGCCGGGACTCATCGACACGCACACGCACATCCTCCTGCAGGGCGACGTCACGTCGGAAGACTACGACGTGCAGCTCTTCAAAGAATCGATGCCCTATCGCGCGTTGCGGGCGAGCCGCGCGGTGAAGATCGCCCTCGAACACGGCTTCACCGCGATGCGCGACGTCGAGACCGAAGGCGCGATGTACACCGACGTCGATGTGAAGAAAGCGATCAACAACGGGATCATCCCCGGTCCGCGGATGCAGGTCTCGACGCGGGCGATGTCGGTCACCGGCGGTTATGGTCCCAGCGGATATTCACCGGAGATCAGCTATCCGCGCGGCGTGCAGATCGTCGACGGCGTGGAGAGCGCGCGCAAAGCGGTGCGCGAGCAGATCGGCAACGGCGCGGACTGGATCAAGGTCTACGCCGATCGTTCGTACTTTGTCGACAAGGACGGCAAGCTCTCCAGCATCCCGACCTTCACGCTCGACGAGATGAAGGCGATCGTCGACGAGACGCATCGCCTGCGACACAAAGTGGCCGCACACGCGATGGCTCGTCCGGGACTGGAGAATGCGATCACCGCGGGCGTCGACTCGATCGAGCATGGCGTCGCGATTCCTGACGAGCTGCTCGATCGCATGAAAGCGCAGGGCATCTATCTCGTTCCGACACTCACCGTGACGGAGTATGTCGCCCCCGGCCGCGCCGCTGCCGGCGGAGCGATCTGGGGAAAGATACCGGAGTTTCATCGCGACTCGTTCAGCCGCGCAGTGCGTAAGGGGGTGAAGGTCGCGTTCGGTACTGACGTCGGCGGATTTCCGTGGGATCTGAATCAGGCGCGGGAGTTCTCGTACGAGACGAAGTATGGGATGACGCCGATGCAGGCGATCAAATCGGCGACGATCGTCGCCGCGCAGCTCATGGGGTGGGACGACCGTATCGGCACAATCGAGCCGGGCAAGCTCGCCGACATCCTTGCGGTACCGGGCAATCCGCTCAATGACATCACGGTCATGGAGCGCGTCTCGTTCGTGATGAAGGACGGCGGCGTAGTGAAGCGTCCTTAGTTCTTGGCCCTTGGTCGCTAGCCTACCAAGGACCAGCGACCAAGGACCAACGACCGTTAACCAAACCCTCGCTCCCTCCGTATAAGGTGCCGTAACACACTCGGAGGTAGTCAATGCATGACGTTCTGGTCTGGATTCCAATTGTCGGTACGATCGTCTCGTTCGGGAGCGTCGTGGCGATCGTCTGGCTGGTTAC
>DASYUK010000005.1:0-2946 GCA_036001325.1 Thermoanaerobaculia bacterium | reverse complement strand
CGAAGCTCTGTGCATGCTGAGGTCCGTTCCGCGAGGGGGTCGCTGCAATCTGAACGTCGGTCTACAAGCAACCGGTGAAGGTTCGCTTGTGCCGAGCCGCGCGCCGCAGTCGACCGAACACGCATTTGATTGACCGATCGTTGTCGATTGTCCTTTCGTTTGTGTCGTTGGTGGCTTCAACAACTTCGCTGCTTACGCAGCCAGATGCGCCGTCACTTCACGAAGAGGGAGGTACGGCGCTTGGGTGATCCACAGTCGGTGCAGCACGACAGCTAACTTGCGGGCCACGGCGACCGTCGCGCGCCGCTTTGCATTCTTCCCTCCACGAGCGGCGATGGCTAAGCCGTGCCGGCGCAGATCACAGTCTTTTCCGAATGGCCCGAGGATGTACTGAGCCGATCCGACGAGCAGCCGGCGAACATAGTGATCTCCTTCTTTGCTGATTCGCTTTTGGGTCTCTGTCTCGCTCGAGTGAAACATCTCTGCAGCGCGGTTATCCACCGAAGGTGGTTTGGTTGCGGCTCGGCAACTGCACGACGGCACAAGTCGAGAACCTCATTCGTTCACATCGCGTTCTTCACGCGTATCCTTTTGTGTGAGGAGCTTTCCATGAGCACGCCTTCCTTCTCTGTCGTGATTCCGGCCTTCAACGAGGAAGAGTACCTGCCACGCCTTCTCGATACCATCGAACGAGCGCGCGAGCGATACGGTTGTGAAGCAGATTCCGTCGAAGTCATCGTCGCCGATAATTGTTCTACGGATGCGGCAGCCCGGATCGCGGCCGATCGCGGCTGCATCGTTGTCTCGGTCGAGAAGCGCGCGATCGGCGCCGTTCGAAACGGTGGTGCTCGAAATGCTCGCGGTGCGATTCTCGCGTTCGTAGATGCCGACACGCAAGTTCACGCCGACACGTTCATCGAGATTGCGGACGTACTCAACGATGCAACCGTGGTCGGAGGCGCAACGGGCATCCGGTTTGAGAGATCCTCTCCCGGAATCAAACTCACATTTGCGATGCTGGTGATCGCCGGTAGCCTGGTTCGCATCGCGATCGGAGAACGGCCCACCACGAACGTCGATACAGGAGTCACATTTTGCCGACGTCGGGATTTCGAAGAGATCGGGGGGTATAGCGAGGAGCGCCTTTTCGCCGAGGATGCGCAGTTCCTCATCGACCTCAAGAGATTAGGACGACGTCGCCATCAGCGCTTCGCGCCGGCAATGAAAGCGAAAGCCATCTTTTCGACCCGGAAATTCGACAAGTACGGTGACTGGCATTATTTTCCTCTCTCGGCGCGAATGATTGCCAGTGCACTGCGGCACGGTGGAGTCACCGCTTGGGCGCGCCGTTATTGGTACGAGGAACGGTAAGAACACGCGCGCGCCGGTCTGACGATCTGCACCAACGACAGCCGGGGCGGGCTATTCAAAACCCCTTCCGGGTTTTCGTCGTATCTCCTACGGGATGGCTGCCGTGGAGCAAACACACATGCGCGCGCTCCTCAAGTTCTTCTTCATGACCTTTGCCGTAACGTGGCCGTGTTTCAGCGCGGTCGCGGTTCTGTCGAACGGCGCTGCGGCAGCCGCCCCCGCGCTCGCAGGCTTGCGCACGCCATTGTTGTTCCTCGGAATCTTCGCTCCATCTCTCGTGGCACTGTGGCTCACCGCTCGGGTCGAGGGAAGCGCGGGCGTCTTCGAACTGCTGCATCGGTTGATTCAGTGGCGCGTTCGTGCGCGGTGGTACGTGTTCGCCGTCACTTACATGGCCGCGATTAAGCTTGCCGTAGCGCTCCTCCATCGTCTCCTCGCAGGTGCATGGCCGCGGTTTGGGGACGATGCGTGGTACGTCATCATCGTGGCCACTGTCGCTTCAACGGTTGTCGGCGGTCAGGCCGGTGAAGAAATCGGATGGCGCGGATACGCGCTTCCCCGTCTCGCGAGTCGCTTCGGATACGCGCGAGCGAGCGTTCTGCTCGGAGTCATCTGGGCTCTGTGGCACCTGCCACTCTTCTTTACTGTAGGAGCTGATACCTATCGGCAATCATTCCTCGTCTATACACTACAGGTGACGGCGGTGTCCGTCGCATTGGCTTGGCTTTATGAGCACACCAACGGCAGCTTGCTGCTCGCGATGCTCATGCACTCAGCCGTGAATCAATCGAAAGACATCGTGCCTTCTGCACTGCCTGGTGCCATGAATCCGTTCACTCTAAGCAGCTCAGTCGTGGCGTGGCTCACTGTCGCCGTACTATGGCTGTGCGCTGGATATTTCCTCATCCGCATGCGCACGTCAGAACTGCAGCGCCGTCGCGAGAGCGTAAGAGCTCTGCCCGTCGGAGAGGGCATAGCCGCCTAACGGCGCCAATCCAGCCAGGCGGCGATCTCGTGAGCAAGAGTGTCGTGCCCCCGCTGCGTCAGGTGAATGCCGTCGAATGTGTTTTCTTCGCGGAGCAGTACACGCGCCATGACCCGCTTCGGCACGAGAACGATCCTGTGCTTCGCGGCCAATCGCCGCTGAACCGCGCCATAACGCCAGGCACCAGGAAGCAGCGGTAGCTCGAGCATGACGGCGCTTCGCTGACCTGCGGCGCTGGTCGCGGCGAGCAATCGATCGAGCGCGTGCACAAATTGCTCGATCGGCCTTCCCTCCAGCATATCGTTGCCGCCGATCTCGATGATCACGCAATGGCTCTTGTCGGCGATCTGCGGAAGTTGTGGGACCTGATGCACCAAGGCGCCTGCGGTGTCGTCGGATGGTTGCGCCAGGTTGGTGGTCGGCACACCGACCTCACGCGCGAATTGATTCGGCCACGGTGTGACTTCGCCAAAGCCTCCGGAAGAGAGCGAGTCACCGATGACGAAGAGCTCCGTGGGCATGGCGATATGCGGAGAGCGCAGATGATAGGGAAGCTCCAACGCGACTGCGAGGAGACAGAGAGCGATCGC
>DASYUK010000004.1:0-9653 GCA_036001325.1 Thermoanaerobaculia bacterium | reverse complement strand
GCATCATCGAACTGGAGGATTCCGAGGCGCCGGCGCACATCGCCCAACTCCAGGCGTTGAAGGCGAAGAATCCCGACCTGAAGGTGATCGTGTCAGTGGGCGGGTGGGGGGCGGATTACTTTTCCGATGCCGCGCTCGACGATGCGTCGCGCTGCCGGTTCGCCGACAGCGCGATCGATCTGATCAAGCGCTTCGCGCTCGACGGGATCGATCTCGATTGGGAGTATCCCGGTCAGCCGGGCCCGGGAATCGTGTTTCGCGCGGAGGACAAAGAGAACTTCACGCTGATGCTCAAGACATTGCGCGAGGAGCTCGACATGCTCAGCGACGCGCGCGGTCGCAAGCGTTTCGATCGTTACACGCTGACGATCGCGTCGGCGGGCGGAACATATTTCGAACATACGGAGATGGAGCGGCTGCACCGCTATCTCGACTGGATCAACGTGATGACGTACGACTTCTCCGGCCCATGGACGCCGACGACCGGCCATCACACAGCGCTGTACCGATCGGCTGCCGCCGCGGCGGTGACAGAGTCGACGGAGTCATTCATCCGCCAACATCTCAACGCCGGGATTCCGCCGAAGAAGATCGTCGTCGGTGCCGCGTTCTATGGGCGAGGATGGCGAGGCGTGATCCGCGATCACACCGGGCTCTATCAGCGCTACGACCAATATGAATCCGATTACCCGTATTCGAAAATCCTCCGACAGTATGTCAATGAAACGGGATATGAACAGCGATGGGATGCCGCGGCGCACGCTCCGTATCTCTGGAACGCAGAGGTGGGTCGTTTCATCTCCTACGACGATCCGCGCTCTCTCGCTGACAAAGCGCGCTTCGTTCGAACCTACGGCCTGGGCGGGATCATGTATTGGGAGCACAGCCACGATCCGAACGAAGTCTTGTTGAACGCGCTGTTCTATGCGCTTCAGTGAAGGTGAAGATGAAGACTCTCGACGGCCTCATCGCGGAGATGTACGACTCCATCTGTTTCGAGAAGGGAGCGCGGCCGGATTGGCGTCGCAACGACAGGATTTACGCGCCCGGCGCGCGACTCGTGCGCATCAATGACGCCGGCGTGTTCGAATTCGATCTCCAGTCGTATCGCGTGAATTTCGAAGCGATGATCGATTCCGGTGAGATGCCCAGCTTCTGGGAGGGGGAGTTGTGGCGCGAGACTCGTCAATTCGGCGACATGGCGCATGTACTCAGCGCATATGAGACTCGACGATCGCGAGAAGGGGAGCTGCTCAATCGCGGTGTGAACAGCATTCAGGCCTTTCAACGGGGTGGGCGGTGGTGGATCAGCGCGATGATCTGGCGAAGGGAGGGACGCGAGGTGCGGATCGAAGATCATCCTACGCACGATGATGGCGGAGAAACAAATAGGTTCCGGCAATGAGGACGGCGATCCATATGACCACGATGACTGCCGCGGCGACCAGACTCCGCGGTTTTTGTGTGAGTTGAGTCTGTTCCGCACGAGTCACACACTCCTGCCACACCACGGGAGGCATGAGCCGGATAGCAAACGCGATCCCAAGTGGAACCAGGACGAGATCGTCAAGGTAGCCGAAGATTGGAATGAAATCGGGAATGAGGTCGATCGGGCTGAACGCGTAAGCCGCCACAATGGCAATGACCGCTTTGGCGTACCACGGGACGCGAGGATCACGAGCCGCGAAATACAGTGCCAGACTGTTCTTCTTCAGCCCACGAGCTTTCTGCCGCCAGTATTCGATGAAACCCATGAAGGTGTCACGACGAAGGTGTCCTGCTGAAAGAACTGGCGACCACTTGCCAGTGCCCGCCGCGTTTGACCCAGACATCGACGTATTTGCCACTAGCGCTATTGTCCTTCCCGCCAGACGTTGCAACTTGTGAGTAGTCACCGAAGACGACGGCAGTGTTGCCATACAGACGCACCTTGAGGTTGCTGAGATCGACCGATCGATATGTCGTGGTGCCGGCTTGTAAGCCGGCTACCCACGCAGCTTTGTCCCGGATTCGGGCGCCGGTAAGGAGCGCGAGGTACTCGTCTGACATGAGTGACGAGAAAGCGTTGACGTCTCCTTTCAGGGCTGCGTCAACCCACTCATGCTCTGCCTTGAGAACCGCCGTTTCCTCCGATGGGGCGGTGGACGAGTTGAGCGCCAGTTGAGAACATGAGAAAAGAATCAGGGCGGCGAGGGAAACCGCAAACCTTGAGATCCGGCGCATGACAATCTCCTTTCAAGGAGAGCGACTTTAAGCGAAAGACGAACTTCGCGTCTGCCCAACGCACAAACGGCTTGTTGGGCAGCAGCTCCCGCCGTCGATCTTCGAGAGCTACTCTGGGTCGGCGCCTTCGATGACCACCGGATCGGCAGACGGCGGGGCATCGCGCGATGTAGCCGACGCAGGCGGCCGATCATCCACGATGAAGGCGACCCAGGGCCATCTGCCGCCGACGCGCTCCAAGTGGACGCGCTCACGATCTCCGAACATCGTTTTGAAGCGACCCACCGGGTGCTCCGAAGAGAGAACGTCGTCTGGGTGCCCGGTGACGGCTCGCCGGTCGATCAGGTCGCTCCGTTACCCAGCACCCTGGCGATCGCGGTGATGGTATTCCAGTTGCGCGTGGTGACCGGGACCCCAAAGAGCCGGTCGAACGTGCCGAGGTAGCTGATGACCTTCATGTGGCGCCGGTACACGCCGAACACGAACTGGTTGTCCCTCGCGAGGATCTTCAGCAGCCACTTGCCGCTGGAAGGAAAGCTCATGGGCGTCGACGGCGCCGAGCGGGGGCGTTTGGACAGGACGCTCACGAAGCGGACGATGTCGGGTCGCACGGGCTGGTCCGCGAAATGATTCTGAGACATCAGCCTGACAATCTCGCGGCCCTGGCAGATCATGATCTCGGCATCAAAGGGAAGCCTGCGTGCCAACTCGGCGCGGAGTTGCGCCCGGGTGACTGGCCGCCGGATCACGAAGGTGCCCGCCGCGCCGATGTTGACGGCATCGAGGTGCTGCAGTTGTTCGGCGAGCGTGGTCGGTCGGAAGGTCCTGTGACCGCCGACGTTGACCCCTCTCAGAAGAACCACGAGTGCCACGCGTTTCCTCCTGCTGGCGCCGCTCGAAAACTGATCCACTCGGCCGGCCGAAAACTGATCCACCGGCCCTCTTGTCTGCTCAACGTAGCAGGCATTCAGCCGCACGCTGCCTTCACGTTATCACGAGCTCTGACACATACCACCCTCGAAGCACAAGGCGCTTCAGCGCCGGGCCTGGCTACGGCAGCGTGTCGGCTGCTATGCTGAGTTGGGCAGCGGCCACTCGGCCCAGTGCGCTTCGCGATGCGCGCGAGCATTCGTGGGCCGATTTCTTCCTGCTCGTGAAAGGCGAACACAAAATCTGGCCACCCGCCGCGCTGAAGTACACGGTGAGACGTACCGGATTGACGCTTTACCGACCAGCCGATTCGAAGAAGAGCAGCGAGGACGCGGTTGGCCTTAGATGCCGGCCAGTTCATTCATGCACGGCGAAAACACCGTGAATCTCTGGAATGTCTTCACCATGTTCGAGCCGATCAGCGAGGACGCGAAACGCGAGTGCTTTCGCTTTCGCGACAGCCTCATCTCGAGTAGAGCCGTACGCGAGCACGCCTGGTAGGTCAGTGACTTCGCTGATCCACCGGCCGTCGTCTTCGCGCTCGATTTCAACCGTGAAGTCGCTCATCTCGTCAATCGTACAACGTCGATTGAGGGGCGCGAAATCCGTCTGCCCAACTTGAAATCGATCTAGATCCAATCATTGTCTTGAACGTCGCGTTCGTCGTGATGGACTGATGATCCGCGGCAACAAACCGAGCGCTGCTGCCGCTTGCCGGGAGAGAGTCCAGTGTGTCGGACTTTTCTTCCCATCGACCGCCGGCGAACATCACCGCGCGGCGAGCCCTCGATCGACGCGGCCGTTACGAACCACGTTTCTTTGCCAGAAACTCGGTGATCTCGGCGGCCGGAAGCGGCTTGCTGATGAGATATCCCTGCATGACGTCGCATCTCTTCGATTGCAGAAACGACATTTGATCGCGAGTCTCGACGCCTTCGGCGACCACGGAGAGTTTGAGGTTGTGCGCCATCGCGATGATCAGAATAGCGATAGCCGCGTCGTCGCTGTCGGAGGGGATGTCGCGCACGAACGATTGGTCGATCTTCAGCGTGTCGATCGGCAGTCGCTTCAGGTAGCTGAGAGATGAGTAGCCGGTCCCGAAATCATCGATGGAGATTTTGACTCCGAACTTCTTGAGCTGTCGAAGCGTGTTGATCGTTGCTTCGACGTTTTCCATCATCACGCTTTCGGTGATCTCGATGCTGAGATGACGGCCGTCGAGATTCGTGGAGTGGAGAATTTCGCCGACCATTGCCGGCAGGTTGCAATCATTGAAACGGCGCGCTGAAACGTTGACGGAGACCGTCTCCAGCGGGATCCCCGCGAGCTGCCACTCTTTCATCTGGGCGCAGGCGGCGCGCAGGATCCACCGCGTCAACGGCACGATCAATCCGGTCTCCTCGGCCATCGGAATGAACTCGATAGGTGAGACGAGTCCCATCTCCGGGTGTTTCCAGCGGACCAGGGCTTCGACCCCCACCGGGTCACCGTTGTCGAGCGACACCAGCGGCTGATAGTGAAGGACCAACTCGTTCCGAGCGACCGCGTGGCGAAGACTGTTCTCCAGCACGAGTCTCTTGAGCGCCACGGCATTCATCGCCGGAGCGTAGAGTTGATATCGATTGCGTCCCTCTTCCTTTGCTCGATAGAGAGCGGTGTCGGCGTTGCGAATCAGAGTCTCCGGGTCCGTTCCATCGGACGGAAACATGCTGATGCCGATACTCGCTGTGGCATGAAGCTCATGGTTCAGGACCATGAAGGGGTTATTGAACAGATCGAGGATCTTTTGCGCGACTCGCGCGGCGTTCTCGACGTCGTCGATGCCGGGAAGGAGGAAAAGAAACTCATCGCCACCCAGCCGGGCGACCGTATCTTCATCGCGGAGCGCGCTCGAGAACCGGTCTGCCGCCGCGCGAAGGAGCTCATCACCCGCGCCGTGACCGAGCGTGTCGTTGATCGTCTTGAAGCGGTCGAGGTCGAGAAACATGATCGAGAGACAGCGTGAGCCGCGACGTCGCGCGTGAGCGAGCGCCTGGTTCAGGCGGTCATTGAACAACAGCCGGTTCGGCAGCTTGGTCAAGGCATCGAAATACGCGAGGTGCCGGATCGTGGCCTCATCCTGTTTTCGTGACGTGATGTCGCGGCAATTCAGCACGATTCCGCCGACATCAGGATTGTCGAGGAGATGATTGACGCTCGCCTCCAGTGAGCGCCAGCCGCCGCCGCGCTCGCGAAAACGAAACTCCACCGACTGGACGCCTTCCCGGCTCGGCCGCTCGACTTCGGCGAACACCGCCGCCACATCGTCGGGATGGATCTGTTGCTGAAGTTTCGTGCCGATCAGCTCTCCCGGTGTGTGACCGAGGAGCCGTTCGATCGATGGGCTCTCATAGAGGATGGTGCC
The DNA here is from genome assembly GCA_036001325.1 of Thermoanaerobaculia bacterium. Taxonomy (GTDB): domain Bacteria; phylum Acidobacteriota; class Thermoanaerobaculia; order Gp7-AA8; family Gp7-AA8; genus DASVHS01. The sequence continues at coordinate 4,096 of DASYUK010000004.1, read as the reverse complement.
GTCGCGATCGACGACCGTAATGATGTCGGACGAACGTTCAATGAGCGATCGAAAACGACGTTCGTTCTCGCGAAGCGCCTCCTCCGCCCGACGTCGTATCGCGCGATCTCCGGCTTCACGCAGCTCGCGCTCGATCGCCGGGATCAGACGCGCCGAGCTGCCCTTCATGATGTAGTCGTGCGCGCCGGCTTTCATCGCATCGACAGCGGTTCCCTCACCAATCGTCCCGGAGAGGATGATGAACGGGATATCGAGCCCTTTTTCGTGAAGGAGGTTCAGCGCCTGAATGGCACTGAATTTCGGCATCGAATAGTCAGCGATGATGACATCCCACGTCTGCTCGTCGAGCAGACGGCTCATCTCCTCGGCCGTCTCCACTCGTACGGCGGAGGGCTGATACCCGCTCCGCGTCAACTGGCGAATCAGAAGCTGCGCGTCATCCTCTGAATCTTCGACCACGAGGGTGCGAAGAGTGCTCCGCCGGGAAGAAGGATCTTCCGTCGCGGATCCGACTGCTGCTCTCAGGTCGCTCATTCCATCGAGATGTAAATCGTCGTTCCCTCTTCCACTCTTCCGATCGCCCACACCTTGCCTTCATGGCGATGGATGATCCGTTGAACGATCGCCAGACCGATGCCCGTTCCTTCGAACTCCGACGCCGGATGAATTCGTTGAAAGGGAGCGAACATCTTATCGGCAAAGGCCGGATCAAATCCGGCGCCATCGTCGCGCACATAAACAGTGCGATGGCCGTTTAATTGCTCGCTTCCCACCTCGATCGATGCGACGGGGTGTTTGCTCGTGAACTTCCAGGCGTTGCCAAGGAGATGCTCGAGAGCGATCTTGAGCAGGCGAGGGTCGCCTTGCACGATCAATCCCGGCTGAATCGAAAATTTCACGGAGCGCGCCGGATCGGTGGTTTTGAGCTCCGTCGCGATCGACTCGGCGATTTCACTGAGATCGACCGGTTCGCGACGAAGCTCGCCCCGCGAGATCTGAGAAAGCTCGGTAAAGGTCTTGATCAGCAACTCCATCCGCTCCGCCGCACCGCGCACGCGATTCAGATAATCGACTCCCTGATCATCGAGCTTGTCTCGATAGTCTTCGACCAGAGCCTCGCTGAATCCATCGATCGTGCGGAGGGGCGCGCGGAGATCATGGGAGACTGAATAGGCGAACGCAGCGAGCTCCTTGTTCGCCGCCTCGAGGTCGGCCGTCCGTTTTTTCAGCGCCATGTCCTGCTTCTGAATCTGAAGTATGAGCGCGATGAGCGCCGCGGTGAGAATGATGAGAGCGACAAGGCCGATCGTGGAGTTGATCATGATTAGCCGCCGCGGGCTCGGCCCTGCAGCGCGCGCTCAATGGCCGGAACGATCTGCCTCATCTCATATTTGGCCAGGTACTCGTTCGCACCGGCTTTCGTGACACCGTCAATGATCTCCTGAGAGATTTCACCCGACAGGACGATGAATGGGATCCGGCGGCCGCTCTCCTGGAGCACTTGTAGCGAGGCGTACGCGTTGAATCCGGGAAGGTTGAAGTCGCTGATGATCACGTCCCATTCGCCCGACTCGAGCTTCGCCTTCATTTCGAACCGCGTCTCGACGCGCTGCATTGTCGGCTCATAACCGCCGCGGCGAAGGTACAAGAGGATCAGAGCGGCATCGCGCTCCGAATCCTCGACCAGAAGAATCCTCAATGGTTTTGCCATTCGATGTCCATTAGACGTGAGTCGTCTCGGCGACTTCCGTTCGCTCGGCCGGCACCGCGCTATCACCAAGAGTGAAATAGAACGTCGCTCCCTGCCCGATTTCACTTTCAGCCCAGATGGCTCCTCCGTGTCGTTCAATGATCTTCTTGACAGTGGCCAGACCGATCCCGGTCCCCTCGAATTCGCTGCTCGAATGCAGGCGCTGGAATGGGGTGAACATCCGAGCCGCCTGCGTGGAATCGAATCCAGCGCCATTGTCCCTGACGAAATAGGTGCGACGCCCCGCTTCGAGGGTCGTGCCGACGGAGATGATCGTGTGCTCTTTCTTGCCGGAGTACTTGAAGGCATTCGACATCAGATTCTCCATCACGGCGTGCAACAGCCGTTCATCTCCGTCGGCGGCGAGATTCGGTTCAATTTGAAAGTCGACCGATCGTGAGGGATCGCGCTGCTGCAACGACTGGGCAATCGATTGAGCCATGTCGGACAAGTCCACGCGCGTACGCTTGAGCTCCGACCGCGCCAGGCGCGACATCTGCAGCAGGCCGGCCACCAGATTTTTCATCTGCTCCACGGCGTCGTGGATCCACTTCAGATACTCCTTCCCCGCATCGTCGAGACGGTCGCTGTAAAAGTCGGTCAACGCCTGGGTGAATCCGTCGACACTGGCCAGCGGCCCGCGAAGATCGTGCGAGACCGAGTAGGAGAATGCCTCGTGCTCGCGATTGGCCGCTTCGAGCTCGGTCGTCCGTCTCCGCAGGATCAGATCTCTTTGATGCATATGTTCGAGGAGCTCGTTCATCGTTCTCGACAATTCTCCCACCTGTCCTTTCCCCTCGATCGCGCGAACGGAGTAGTTGCTCTCCTCGACAGCGCCCCGAGCGATCCGCGTGAGCTCCGCGAGCTGCTGCCGGTTGCTTCCTCGTCCCAGGACCATCGCTACCACGAGAAGGAGCGCCGAAGCCGCCAGCAGAATCGCATGCGGGATCAACAGGGCGGCGAGGCGCCTTCGGTAATAGGTCATGTCGGCTTCCATACAGACGGAACTCGACCCGATAGCGCGACACCCGACCACAGACTCTCTGAGGGAAGGAACGATTCGCTTGATGAATGGTGATTCAGTGCCCGGCGGCCGGCTTCTCGTCCTTCGCTCTCCATTCGAGGAGTACACTGTGACCATCGCGATTGCCGGATGTTTCAGGAGACCTGAGAGGTACGGCTCAATCTCGCTCGCGGGAGCGAACTGAATCGCCTGAGCGCTTGCTTCGGCGAAGGCCAGCACTTCCGCCTCCGCCTCATTGCGAGCGAACGTCAGGTCGCGGCCAACGAGTACGACGGAGATGACGAGGAGCACCAGACCCACCGCGATGATGGGCAAGACAACTCGGAGCATTGAGGAACTGTCGCGCCAATCGCGTTGAACGTCAATGATGGCAGTTACTTTGACCTGGGCGTGAGGTGAGGAAGAGCGTGAAGTTAGACAGAGAGCGACACAGGGCGTTCTGCGCAAAATTGATCTTGTCGTCTCTGGTGACACTCTTGACGGCCTTCCTGCTGTATTGCAAGCAGAACGAGAGCCGTGCCGACGCTCCTCCTCCGATCGAGATCAAAGCGACCGTCCACCCATCGCAAGCGATGACCATCACGGCCCAGATCGACGGTCAAGTGCGCAGTATCGCCGTTCGCGAAGGGTCGAAGATCGCCGCCAACACACCGATCGTCGAACTGACGAATCCGACCGTCGAGCGTGACGCGGCAATCGCCCGCGCTCAGCTCGACTGGGTCGAGGCGCGTCTGAGACGAGGAGGTCGTCGCGCAGCATCGACTCCCGCTCGGCCGAAGGACAGTTTGGAAATTGCGAAGAAAGTTCTCGAGCTGAAGCGGCAGCGACTCGAGAAAATGAGGCAGCTTCGAAAGACGAACGACATCACTGCGCGCGAGCTCGAGCTGGCCGAGCTCGAATATCTCGCTGCCTTGCGCGACTACAACCAGGAACGTCGCATTGCCGCCGGCGCGCCGGCCACGCCGGATGACACCGAGCTTCTCCGAATCGAGAAGCAGAAGAGCACTGCCGAACAGCGGTTCGCCGCGCAACGCCAATCACTCCTTCACATCACTTCGCCGATCTCGGGCACTGTGACCCGCCTTTACGTCGCGGCGGGACAGGCGGTGTTCCCGCGCGATCCGATCGCCGAGGTCTCCGACGTTGCGACGTTGCATGTGCAGGGCAACGTTGCTCCCGAACTTCTCCGTTACGTCAAGCCCGGAATGCGCGTGGAGGTCAAAGTCTTCAGCGTTCCGCCGCGCAATTTTGTCGACGAGATCGAGTACGTCATCCCGGTTCAGGGCGCGGCGTCGGAATCGCGTGCCGCCGCGGTCGTCGTC
>DASYUK010000003.1:0-12149 GCA_036001325.1 Thermoanaerobaculia bacterium | reverse complement strand
CGCCGCCCTTCATATTCGGTGCAAGTAGTCCGACGTAGATGGGGTTTGTCGCTGACGGGTCGCGCTGAAGGAGGCGGTCGTTGATCAGTGGTCCTGTAGATCTCGCCGCCGAGGTCAGCGACGCCACACTGAGCTGCGATTCGAACGCCTGGACCTGCGGCATCACCGCGTTCTCGAGCGCTGTCGAGCCAACCATATACATGCGCGCGCCGCTGGTGTTGAGAATGGAGCGCCGCACCGCGTCGAGCTGCGCGAGCGCCTGCGCCGGCGGCGTCAGGAGATCGTCGCGCATGGCCGTGCAGAGATACGCCCAATCCATCGCCAGACTGCTGTCGGGAATATCGATCAGCGCGAGATCGAGATCTTTCAGCGCTTCCTGCTCGATCGGTTTAGCGGTGGCCGACCGTTTCGCGATCATCGCCTTCAGCTCCGCGCGACCCATGGTCTTCGCGGCGTCGGCGAGCTCGGTCAAGAACGCCGCATCGCTCGGCGCAGCATCCTTGAGCAGCCACCGCAGACGTAGCGCGTTGTGCGCACGCGTGAGAAATGAATCGGCGGCGAGGAACGGCGCGTTGCGCTGCATGCGATACGCGTTCGCGGGATTCAACACCCACGACTCTTCCGATCCCTGCATCGTATTGCGCAGCGTGCTCAGCAACTGATCGACGACGTCGCGGATGCGTGGCAGGTTCTCGGGCCGCCAGTCGGGGTGATCGAGCACGAGATCCATCCAGTTGATCGCGCGGCGCAGCTCCGGCTCGCCGATGCCGTCGCCGCGCACGACGAGCTCGACGCGCGCGGTGCGGGGATTTGTCGAGAAGACGGAATCGAGCGAGAGGATCTCCCTCTTCAGCCGCTCGCTCATCTCCTCGTACGGGACCGGTTTGCCGCTCTCGATCACGCCGACGCGCGTGAGCAAAGCGGGAAGCAGCGAGACATAGCGAAGCTGCTCGCGCGGCACGCCGTCGAGTCGCAGCGCGACGCCGAGCATGCCGCTGGTCATGTTGTCAAACTTCGAGACGACGAACGGCACGTTGCCATCGAGTGTCCGCGTCTCGTACTGCAATTGATCGTCGAGGGTCATCGGCGGAGACTTCACGAACTCCGGGGGTGCGATTTTCTTCGCTTCCTGCTCGATTTCGTTGGTGGCGGCGTCGTATTCGGTGCGGTAGCGCTTGATCGCCTCCTGCGTGTCCGACAGGCCATACTCCCTCGTGAGTCGCGCGGCTTCGGCATTTGCGCGGGCGATGCGCTCCGATTCTTCGCGTTGCAGCAGCGCCGGACTGGGCCGAGCCGCGGCTGCGTACGGAGTCTTGTCCGTGATGTGCCACTTCGCGAGATATTCACGCCAGAAGTTGTGATCCGACGCGAGGAGTTTCTGCACGAACGCGATCTGCGGCTTCAGCGTCACCGATCGTTTGAACGCTCCGGTCTTCTCCAGCTCGAAGAGGCGATCGGCCCAGGCTGAGCCGCCGCCGCGGAATCCGAAGCCCGGCGGTGTATTCACGAACTTCGCGAGATCGCGTCGCAGCTCGATGAGGCGGCTGGCGATGCGATCGTTGAACTCTTTCAGTTCTGTCGAACCATCGGGCAGCGCGGCGATGCGCTTGATCTCATCGGTGATAACCGTGCGAATCGCGACGACTTTTTCATCGTTGAAGTTCGATGGCGCAACGTCGGTCAGCACGATGTAGATTGGATTCCCGCCGACCTCGCCGACATTGTTGAAAATCTGCTTCGCGCCGATGTCCATCTTGCGCGTCTTGCTATCGATGAAGAGCTTGTAGAGATTCGTCGTCGGGTCGCCGGCGATGTTGTCGAAGAAGAGATTCGCTAGAACTTCTTCATTCGCGTCGAGCTTGCGATCGGCGCCCCACCAGATGCCCATCGGGCTCGGCTGCTGATCGTTGCGATGCGGATATTCGCCGTACACGATCATGCCGGCCGCCGATGGTTGTGGCTGCGGAAGGTTGTCGAGCGACTTCGCTGCCCGCGTCTTTGCTCCCGCCTCCACTTTGTCGAGGACGGAATCGACGCGCGTGAGGATCGTCGCGATCGGCACGCTCTTCGGGAACGACGCGATCGTACCCATGTTCGCGAGGTAGTACGTGCTGCGGTGGAAGTTGCGGATGTCCTCCGGCTTCATCGTGCGGATGCCGGCCGGCTCGCCGCCGGCGTTGTAGGCGAGCGGATGTTGATGGCCGTAGACGAGACGCGTCGCCGCGCGAAACAGCACGCGGAACGGATTGCCGCTCGAGCTGGTCATCTCGTTGTAGACGCTTCCCTTCTCCTCGAGGCGCAGCGTCTTGTCCGGACCTTCGGTTATGCCGAAGTTGCGCACCTCGCGACGGATTTCCTCGTCCGTGTAATTCGGATGGAGGAGTGCGTCGAGCTGCCGCGAGTAGAGATTGAAGAACACATCGGCACCGGCTGCGGTGTTGAACGGATAGTTGGTCCGCCACTGCTGCGTAAATGCGGTCGATCCTGAGAGCCACATCGTGTCGAGGCTCGCGAATGCGCGCCCCATCGTCCCTTTGCCGAGGAGTAGATGTTCCTGGGTATGCGGTTCGCCCTGGTCGGAGACGGGGATGCTGTTCACCCAGGTGTAGCCCTGCGGCACCGATTCGATCTGCAGCAGATCGAACGTGAAGCCGCTCCGGCGATGAATGAACCGCGCCCCCATCGGCTGATCGGCATCGTTGAGATAGACGGCCACGACGCGGAAGCCGTGAAGGACGTCGTCTTTCTTGAGGTTGGCGAGGCGGATGTCTTCGGCGGCGGAAATGGTCATGGCCAGCAAGAGGCACAGCGTCGTCACAGCGGTGCGCATAGAGGCCCTCCGGGTGGACGATTCTATGCAATGCGACGTAGCCCTGGTTTCGTTCCGGTGACGTTTGCGAGCGCGATCGCTCTCTTCACGCTCTTGCGGTTCGTGTTCTTTCTCGTCTTCCGCCCGCCGCTTCTCGACCGCGCCGATGTTCTCCGTGCCTTCTACCTCGGACTGAAATTCGACGCGCGCTTGGCGGCGCTGCTCGTCATTCCGATGCTGCTGATGCGCAGGCGGGCGATGCTGATCGCTTACGTCGTCATCGCGCTCGCCTTCGTGCTGACGCTCTACGCCGCCGATTTCGGGACGTACGCGTACATTCATCAGCGACTCAACGCCGGCGTGTTCGAGTTCCTTCGCAATCCCATCATTTCGTGGCACATGATCTGGGAGTCGTATCACGTCGTCTGGTTCGCGCTCGGAATCGTGATCGCGCTTGTGCTCGTAGTCGCCGGTTTCTCAACCGGCCGGTTCAGGAACCGCCCGCCACACATTGCTTTCATCCTTCTGCTCATCGCCTGCCTCTACGGCAAGCTCTCGCGATATCCGCTGCGATGGAGCGATGCCTATTTCAGCCGCGATCCGTTCATCGGCGAACTGGCGCTCAATCCCGCGCAGTTTCTCTTCGAGACCATGCGCGAGCATCCGGCGACGTTCGACGTTGCGCGCGTGCACCAGTTGTATCCGCTGATGGCGAGATATGTGGGAGTGATTCCACACGATCTGTCGCTCTCGCGAGCTCCATCACTTCATCCGCGAGTCAGCGGTGAGCCGAACATCGTTCTGATCCAGCTCGAGTCGTTCGCGGCATTCAAGACTGCCGTATTCGGCAACACGCTGAACGCATCGCCGAACTTCGATGCCATCGCGCGGCAAGGGGTTCTGTTCACGCAACACTATTCGCCGTCGGAGAAGACGGCGCGCGCTCTCTTCGCGGTCCTGTTTGGCATTCCTGACGTCAGTGCTTGGCAGGCCTCTGCGCACAATCCTCTGACAGTTCACCAATGCAGCATCGCCAACGCCTTCGCAGACTACGAGAAGTTCTACTTCCTCGGCGGCAGCGCGAACTGGAGCAACATCCGGGCGATGCTCGAGCACAACATCGACCGCCTGCACATGATCGAAGAAGGGTCATACAAGGCTCCCGTCGTCGATGTTTGGGGCATCTCTGACGAGGACCTCTTCATCGCCGCGAACGACACGTTGCGCCATCAGGCGAAGCCGTTCTTCGCGATCATTCAGACCGCAGGAAACCACCGGCCGTACACGATTCCGAAGCAGACACACGGATTCGTCCTGCGCAGGGACTTCGTCCCCGGCCGCGGGTTCGAGTCGCTCGAAGAGTTGAATTCATTTCGCTATCTCGATCATGCCCTCGGGCTCTTCTTCGCATTGGCACGGCGCGAGCGCTACTTTGCAAACACGGTTTTCGTGATCTACGGCGATCACGGCACGCGAACGGGCGCGGATCCGACCTGGCTGAAGCTCGGCGATCTGTCGCCGGCGGTCTATCACGTACCGTTCGTCATCTATGCGCTGGGTGTCGCGCCGCAGCGCATCGATGTGCCGTCGAGTCACATCGACATCCTGCCGACTTTGACGAGCTTCTGCGGGCGACCTTATGTCGACACGGGTCTCGGCGTCGATCTGCTCGACCCAGGGCGCGCGCACGATTCCGCTGCGTTCATTTTCACCACATTTCGCGACCCGCCCGATCTTGCGGTGATGCAGCACGCGCGGTGGTCCTACGACACGCCATTAGCGCAGGCGTTCTACGAATGGTCGCGATGGCTGCTGTATCACAACGATCAGTGCGAGGCGGATGGTCCTCGCGCCGGGTCTGGATGAGGAGGCGGTGCGGGACTCGGCTCCGGAACCGCTGGCGGTTGCGGTCCGGGATGCGGATGGGGATGCTCCGGCGGTTGAGGCGGCGCCGGAGTCGGTTGCCGACCAGGATCAGGTTTAGGCGTTTCTGACGACGCAGACATCGATTTCCGGGAGGTTGCGAGAATGTTGCCCGAACTTCGCGTGATTGCCCACCACACTTGCGCGACCATCAGCAGCATCCCGATGTCGCGGAGGATATCGAGACGCATATCGCCGAGCCGTTGCTCGACGGTGCGGTCGGCGAGGCTGACGTTGAAGCAGCCACAGTCGATCGCGTTTCCGCGCGCCAGATTCAGTGAGATCGCGGCGATGAACACGGCGAGGAGAATCGCGATGATCGCCAGCGCCGCTTTGCGCCAGATGCCGACGATCAGGGCCAGGCCGCAGAGCAGCTCGACCCATGGCAGGACGAGGGAGCTGATGTTGATCAGGCCCGCCGGAAGAATGCGATAGTTGTAGATCATGTGCGCGAAGGACGGCGGGTCGGCGATCTTCGGCACCGCGGCGATCACGAAGAGGGCGCCGAGAGCGAGTTGAACGCGGATGGCGAGCCAGGGATGAGTGAGGTACTTCGTCAAGGATTGCTTCCCGTGTGGATCGGACCGCCGCGTTTCTGCCAGTCGGGGAAGCCGTCCTTGTACACATAGACGTTGTTGAACTGCACTCCCCACAGCTTCTGCGCGAGCATGTGCGAGTCCTCGCAGTCGCCACCGGAGCAGTAGATGAGGATCGGTTTCAGTTGCTCGCGCGGATCGTTCCGCTCCTCGTAGAGTTTGTTGACTTTTTCGTCGATGTCGGACTCCCACACCGAGAACGGTCGCGCGCCGGCGATGTGTCCCTGCTCGTAGACCGACGTACGTCGCGCGTCGAGCACGAGCGCCCCGTTCGAATGCAGCACCTTCGCGTCGGCGCCGCTGATCTCGACGTAGGGCTTGTCGGGATGCGGAGCGAATCGCGCCGGGGGCAGTGCCCTCTCCCCGCGAGCGGGGAGAGGGTGGCCGGAGGCCGGGTGAGGCGTTGTAGTTAGGGCTTTGGTTGTGGTGGTCGCCACCGTCTGTGTGGCGCCGGCGATCTCGCCGGCGGTCGCGGTCGCCGCTGGGATCGGCGGCGCCACACTCGGCGGCGCCGCAGTTCGCGGCGGCACCTGCGTCGCGCTCGGGTAATAGCCCGGCAGCACGAGCCTGCGCTGGCGCGAAGCGATCGCGTTGGAGACGATCGCGAGCACGAACGCAACGGCGATGAGCACAACGGCCTGAACAAAGGGTCTTTTCATCTCTGCTGAGACGCGTATCACCACTACCCGGTTCTGCGCAATACCACGAGCGAGTATGCCTGTACCGGGAGCTCCTGACCGGCGCCGATCTCCTTCCGTTCCCTGAGATCGGGGACGGGCTCGTTCGTGTCGATCACCTTGATCCAGCGATCGCCCCAGCCGGCGGTCGGCAGCTTGAAGTTCATCGTGTCGTGATGCGCATTGAAGAGCAGATAGAAACTGTCGTCGACGATCGGCTCGCCGCGCTCGTCGACGCTCGGAATCGCTTTGCCATTCAGAAACACCCCGAGCGAGCGGGCGGACCCACTTTGCCAGTCCTGATCCGTCATCATCGCGCCGTCGGGTTTGAACCAGCCGATATCCGATACGTCGGCGCCGCGCAGCGGCCGGCCGATGAACCAGCGCGGGCGGCGAAAGACGGGATGCTCGTCGCGGAATCGGATCACGCGCGCGACGAACGCTATGAGGACTGCATCCATGTATTCCCAGTCGAACCAGGAGATGTCGTTGTCCTGGCAGTACGCGTTGTTGTTGCCTCGCTGCGTGTGACCGAACTCATCGCCGCCGAGGATCATGGGCACGCCTTGCGAGAGGAACAGCATGGAGAGGAAGTTGCGTTGCTGCCGTCCGCGCAACGCGTTGATGTTCGGATCGTCCGTCGCCCCCTCTGCGCCGCAGTTCCAGGAGCGATTGTCGTTCTCTCCATCCTGATTGTTCTCGCCGTTCGCTTCGTTGTGCTTCTCGTTGAATGAGACGAGGTCACGCAGCGTGAATCCGTCGTGCGCGGTCACAAAGTTGATGCTCGCGTACGGCTTGCGTCCGGTCATCGCGTACAGATCGGAGCTGCCGCAGAGACGATTCGCGACATCGTCGATCGTGTAATCCGTGCCGCGCCAGAAATCGCGGATGTTGTCGCGATACTTCCCGTTCCACTCCGACCAGAGCGGCGGGAAGTTGCCGACCTGATAACCGCCTTCGCCGACATCCCACGGCTCGGCGATCAGCTTGAGCTGGCTGATGAACGGATCCTGCTGAATGAGATCGAAGAAGGCCGACAGGCGATCGACGTCGTGCAGCTCGCGGGCGAGCGTCGAGGCCAGATCGAAACGGAATCCATCGACGTGCATCTCCACGTGCCAGTAGCGCAGCGAGTCCATGATGAGCTGCAGCACGTGCGGATGACGCATGTTCAGGCTGTTGCCCGTTCCGGTGTAGTCCATGTAGTAACGCGGGTTATCGTGAACAGTGCGGTAGTAGGCGAGGTTGTCGATCCCCTTCATCGACAGCGTCGGGCCGAGGTGATTGCCTTCGGCGGTGTGGTTGTAGACGACGTCGAGGATGACTTCGATCCCTTCATCGTGCAGCGTCCTCACCATCTGTTTGAACTCCTCGACCTGCCGTCCGCGTCCTCCGAGCGATCCGTACTCGTTGTGCGGAGCGAGGTAACCGATCGAGTTGTATCCCCAGTAGTTGCGCAGGCCGCGATCGACGAGCCCTTTGTCGTGGACGAACTGATGCACCGGCAAGACCTCGATCGCCGTGACGCCGAGCGTCTTGAGGTGTTTGATCGCCGCCGGATGGGCGAGGCCGAGGTAAGTGCCGCGCAGCTCCTCGGGGACGCCGGGATGGCGCATCGTGAATCCCTTCACGTGCACTTCGTAGATGATCGTCTGATGCCAGGGGATGCGCGGATTCCGATCGTTGTGCCAGTCGAAAAATGGATTGACAACGACGGACTTCGGCACGAAGGGCGCGCTATCGCTGTCGTTCTTCGAGTTCTCCGGATCGTTGAAATTGTGTGCGAAGACCGCCTCGTTCCATTGCACCTGACCGTCGACGGATTTGCCGTAAGGATCGAGAAGGAGCTTCGACGGATTGCAGCGATGCCCATTCTGAGGATCCCACGGCCCATGGACGCGATAGCCGTAGCGCTGGCCGGGATGGACGTTCGGTAAATAGCCGTGCCAGATGAAGCCCGTCATGTCGGGCAGGTCGACGGCGGTCTGCTTTCCCGCGTCATCGAAAAGGCACAGCTCGACGCGCGTCGCCACTTCCGAGAAGACGGAGAAGTTCGTGCCGACGCCATCCCATGTGGCGCCCAGCGGATAGGGATGGCCGGGCCAGATTTTCATGAATCCTCATCGCCGGCGGCAAGTCGTGTGCCACGGAGCAGTGGCACATCCCTCGCTTTTCCCATCGCGCGGCAGGACATCATGAAACGCCTGAAGAGCCGTTGTACATACGCCGTCGTCCTCGAGGCCGCGGAGAGTGACGGTGAGATCGGGTCGATCGCCCACTATCTCTCCACGCTCAGTCTCGCCGAATGCGAGGTTCTCATCGTCGATCACTCCGAGCGATTCGAAGAGCATCGGCGCGTGCTGCGCTGGGTCGGGCGGCACGTCGGCGGCACTCTCGATGTGATCCAGGCGGCCGTGGAGCTCGGCACGTGCGAGAAGGTCATCGTCGCCGCGGCGGAGTCGAGGTACACCGCGGCGGAAGTCGAGTCGATGTGCGAGCTGCTCGATCGCCATGAAGTCGTCGAGCCGGAGGAATATGTGCATCCTCTGCCGTGGTGGGGAGGCATCGATGCGGCGCGCATCCTCGTTCATCGCGGTGCGGATCAGGCGCCCGAGAGGCGGTCGACGTTCGCATTTCGGCGCTCCGTGTTCCGCGATCACAACGTGCTTCTGGCGTACAAAGCGAAGAATGTTTTCGTGCGTCGCGAGCCACCCCGGCTGGCGAGCTGGCTGAAGGTCCGCCGACACGATCGCTCAGTCGATCTCTTCTTCCTCGCGTTGCTTCCGCTGCTGGTCGTGGTCGCTGTGTTTGGAGGGATGTGGATGGCGACAGAGTGTGCCGGCCTGATGGCTTTCGCGGCGATCGGCCTTGCGGTGCGCGGAAGGGCGGGTGCCGGAAAGTTCTTCCCGCCGCACGCGTGTCTTTACGCGCCGCTGTGGATCGCGGAGCGATCGATCAGCGTCTATTGGGCACTCTTCGAGAGACTGAGCGCGGTACCTGCAGCGAGGCTGAAGCCCATGAGCGTCGGCGTGACGACACCGCGCGAGACGAACGGGTCGGCGACGACGATCGCCTGAGCGGCGGCGTAGAGCCGGCCGTCCCGGCCGCAGTCGCCGAGCCTCCGGCTCGGCGACTTTAGCGGTCGCGCGAGACGCGCGGCCGCTGCGGGGTGTGCCGAGCATGCTCGATCGCTCGGAAGTGAAAGTCTTCTACTCAACCTGATGGAGGTGAAGGGTTAGCGAAGCGCAAGGGCGACGGAGCCGTGAGGCCGGCCTGAAAGAAGCGTGGAGCAAAGTTGCGGGTCGATGAACAAAAACCGGATAGAGAGGCGTGAGCGCTGGACGAGTCGGCCCCGACTGACAAAGTCCATATCCATCAAGAGCGCAAAGCGTAGATCCGGCGACTGCGCAACGAAGGCGATCGAGCTTACCTCGGGAGATCTGCGAAGGCCGTCCCGGAATCGGGACTGGAGAAGTCGGAAGGCGACTCGATCGCCTCGCAGAAGTCAGCAGAGGCAGTAGGACGCGAGAGCGACCGAAGGCCCGAACGGTTTGAGGATCAGTAGGGGGTTGGATTCTTGAGCGACAGGCGGCAGAAAAGACAGCTCGAGCTGGCCTTCACGAGCGGAGCGACGGGTGAAGCCCAACGCGCCGAGCGGAAGGGGATCGAATCGCCCAAGGCAGAAAGCCGCACCGAACGCCCCGCCACAGGTGACAACTCACTTTGGCGCAACCGAACCGCCGTGTGCGGACCCGCATGCACGGTGGTGTGGGAGGGGAGGAGCCGTGAGGTTCCCCCCTATCCCGATCGAGACGCCCCGCTCTCCTCCTCGCGCTACGCAGAGGCGAACGCTTTCAGCGCCTCGCTCTCGCTATCGTAAACGCTGAACATCGGCAGGAGGTTCGTCAGACGCAGCGTTTTCGCGACTCGGTCCTGCGGCTTGAGCAGCCGCAGTGACGCTCCATAGCGCTTCGACGTCTTCAGGCTTTGCACGAGCTCTCCCAGTCCGTTGCTGTCGATGTAATCCATGTCGGACAGGTTCAGCAGGATCTTCTTGTGACCCTCATCGAGCAGCTCGCTGATCACCTGCGGCAGCACTTCGTCACCGACCCCGATGGCCAGTCTTCCTCGGAAGTCGACGATCACGACATCGTCAGCTTTTCTCACCCCGATATTCATTCGCGCGCAATGATACAAGGTCGTAGGTCGTGGGTCGTAGGTATCGGGGGCCTTGTCGCCCGAGGCGCTGCAGCCCCGGTACCTACGACCTACGACCTACGACCGAATGAATCTCATCTTGCTCTTCGACGACGACTTCATCGCGCCATCGCGAGTGGTGCTGCGCGGCCGCCGGGCCTCCCACGTGCGCGAGATTCATCGCGCCGCCGCCGGCGACGAGCTGGTCGTCGGGCGCCTCAGCGGCAAGATCGGGAGCGGCCGCATTTTGCGCATCGGCGAAGAAGTCGAGATGGAAGTCATCCTCGATCGCGATCCGCCACCGGCGCTCGAGATGACTCTCGTGATCGCTCTGCCCCGTCCGAAAGTTCTCAATCGCGTCATCGCCGCGGTCGCGTCGCTCGGCGTGAAGCGCCTGTTCCTGATCAACGCCTGGCGCGTCGAGAAGAGTTACTGGCGATCGCCGCGACTCTCCGAAGAGAACCTGCGCGCGCAGGCGATCATCGGTCTCGAGCAGGCGCGCGACACAGTCCTGCCTCGGATCGAGACGAAGCGGCTCTTTCGGCCGTTTGTCGAAGAAGAGCTGCCGTCGGTGATTGCGGACACGATCGCGCTCGCCGCGCACCCGTACGCGAGTGATGAGTGCCCGCGCAACCTCAGTCGTCCGATCACGCTGGCCATCGGCCCCGAAGGCGGCTTCATCGACAAGGAGATCGACTCTTTGACACGTATCGGCTTTCGAGCCGTGACGATGGGACCGCGGATTCTGCGGGTCGAGACCGCCGTTGCCGCGCTGACGGGCCGCCTATCGCCGAGGTGAGCCTATCGAATCCCGCATTCAGCTGCGCGGCCAGTTCCGCGTACCGAAGGCCTCCAGACGCGTATGCCGGAGCAGATAGTGGTAGAGCGCACGTTCGTATGCGTCGAGCCGAAGCCCCGGCACGAAGCGATCTTCAACCTCGCAGAAAACGTTTTGCCAGCCCATTCGCCTGCGTCTGCCCAACGAATCTTTCGCTCAGCCGCGCGCGGCCTTCACGTGCCAGCCTACCTGACGCGTGAAGGCTCGCAAAGCACGAGGGCCTTCAGACCCGGGCCAGCGTACGGCCGCGCGTCGGCTGCAGCGAAAAGTTAGCCGGCGCATTACTACCGGCGCAATGCTTTTACTACTGCGGAAGGATTATCGGCAGCGATTTTCAGCAGCACTCGAGCTGGCCCGTGTGGCTCGCGCCGTCCTTGCTCCCAATTGCGGAGAGTTGCAACGCTCACGCCGATTAGTCGAGCGAATTCGGTTTGCGATTTTTTAAGCTTTGTCCGAATTCGACGAACATCCTGCGGGCGAAAACGAAATTCCCGGCTCGGCTTCCTTTCGCCGCGCAAAATTTGACCTGCTTCGCGCACGCTTGCCACAAGTTCTTGAAAGGCTTCCTTTTTCATTTGAACTCCTCCCGAATCACGCGCGCCAACATGCGGCGCTGCTCTGGCGTAAGATCCTTCTGCTCGTTCTTGCCGTAGATGAAAAGCATGACGAACACTGCAAGCCCTGCATGCCAGTAATAGATGATGCGGAGACCGCCTCGTTTGCCCCGATGCTCCTCTCTCCAACGGAGCTTTCGGACACCAGATGTACCGGGCATGAGGTCACCGAGTGTCGGTCGGTGCAATAGCGCTTCCTGGAGGTCACGGTATTCATCATCGGATAGCTCACGCACGATTCGGCGCGTGAACCGTGTGGTTTCGACAAAGCGCACTGATCAAGTGTAGTGTACGCCATTGGCGCACGACAGAACAGTTGAAGCGGAGCGGATCTTCCGACCGGCTAACGGATCCCGCGCTCAGATGAGATGAGAAGGCCAACCTCCTCAACGCAGTCACACAATGTGTGCTGCAACAGTCAAAGCGCCCAAGGCGCAGAAAAGGAGATTGGCCATGACAAAGTCTAACAGCAGCTCGCAGGTGAACACGAAACGA
>DASYUK010000002.1:0-14204 GCA_036001325.1 Thermoanaerobaculia bacterium | reverse complement strand
TACGATGACGCGCGTTACAAGGTAGCCGGCGACCCGACCGCGAAGCACGACATCCTCGTCATGGGCGCGAATCACAACTTCTTCAATACGGTGTGGACGCCCGGATCGAGCAACTCATTTCCCGGCGCCGCCGACGATTGGAACGCGTTCGTGCCCGGCGGCCGGAGCGATCCGCACTGCGGCGTCGTCAAAGGCAATCAGCGTCTCAGTCCCGAACAGGAGCGCGCCGTCGGCCTTGCCTACATCGCCGGCTTCTTCCGCAATTACCTCGGCGGAGAAGATTTCGCAGCGCAGTTCACGGGCGACGTGCAGGCCACGCCGAGTCAGACGTTCGTGATGTATCAGGCTCCCGATCTGTTCACGACGCGTCGCGACGTGAACCGTCTTCTTACGGCCGCCGATCTATCGACCAACACCCTCGGCGGCGATGTCTCGCAGAGCGGGATCACGCCGTATGAGCTTTGCGGCGGTGAAGCGCCACAGCCGAGGTTCTGCTTGCCTTTCGAGCGCAACTCGCGGCAGCCGCACACCACGCCGAGCGCGCGATCGCGAAACACGCGTGGATTGAGCCAGCTACAAGCCGGATGGACCTCGACGGCAGCCTTCATCGAGAACGATCTGCCGAGAGGAACGCGCGACGTGAGTGCGTTCCGCGTGTTGCAATTCCGCGCCAGCGTGAATTTCGCCGATCTGCGCAATCCGGTCGGCTTGCCACAGAATCTCGACGTTGTTCTCACAGATCGCCGAAATCGCAGGGCGTCGGTTCGCGTGAGTGATGTCTCCGGCGCGCTCTACTATCCGCCGGGCGAAGTGATCCATGTGCCGAAGGTTTTGCTGAACACGATCAGAGTTCCGCTGACCGGATTCACGAATATCGATCTTACGGATGTCGTCTCGGTGCGCTTCAACTTCGATCGCACCAACTCCGGTGCGCTGCTGATCTCCGATATCGCCTTCGCAAATTGAATCTCAATGACGGAGGACAGACGGAATCGCCTGTCCTCCGCACGTCGGACAGATCGACGACGCCAGCCACACCGCCGCGACGGCGATGATCACGATCAGGACCATCATCGCGGCGCGTCCGCCGCGCGGAACGGGCCAATCGAGGACGACGGTTCCGCCGACGAGATCGCCGACGCGCTGGCGCCGGCTCGTGAACGTGGCGAAAAGGAATCCGATGAGATAGAAACCGATGGCATCGACGATGCGCAGTGCATTGCGGATCGCGATCGCGGCCAGCCGATTGCGGTCCTCTTCGACACCGACATGAAGACCCATCGCCGCTTTTCCGAGCGTCGTCAGAAGCGCCACTTCACTGAGGAAGTGATAGAGAAAGGCGACGACGAAAATCACGCCGCCGAGGGCGGCGGCGCTCCACAGAGTCGGCTGGAATCGGTAGCCGCTCCAACGATCAGCCGCCCAGGCGCCACCCACCAGAAGGATTGCCACGACGACAATGCGATCGAACAGAAGCGCGATCAGGCGGTCGCCGACCGAGGCGATCGTCGGTTGTGAAGTCTCACGGCGCGCGGCGGCGCGCGCTCGTGCCGGCGATGCCGCGGCCGGTGCATCGAGCGACGGCAAAGACCTCTCGCAGACGAAACACTTCGCCTCCCACCGCTCATTGCTGACGCCGCAATACGGACAGAACATGGACGATTCGAGAAATTCTAGTGTAGCGCTTTAAAGGAAGAAGGATGAAGGATGAAGGATGAAGGATGAAGAAGTGAACAACCCAATTCATCCTATCCCTCATCCCTCATCCCTCATCCCTCATCCCTCATCCTTCATCCTTCATCCTTCATCCTTCATCCTTCTTCCTTCTTCCGCCCCGTGTAAATGATGTGCGCGTGCGGGTATCCGAAGTCGATGCGCTTCCAGCGGAAGTCGACGAAGCCGGCACGCGCCATCCGCTCGGCGAACTGCTCGCGTGATTCGTTCTCGGTGTATTCGCCGACCGACATTCGCAGAAGGTCGGCCACTCGCTCCTGCAATCGATTCCAGCCCGCCTTGATTCGCGCTGACGGATCGAGATCTTTGACGAGCAGCACGCCGCCGGGACGCAGTAGGGCATATGCGTGACGAAAAAGAGCGTCGCGGACATCGGACGGCATTCGATTGATCACGTCGAAGATCGTGATGGCGTCAAACTGTCCGCGAACGCAGTCGTCATAGCCGGCGACGAAGCGCACGCGTGGATGCGCGTACGCGTTCAACACCTTCCGCAGATCGGGATCGACCGCGACGACTGCGCTCGCGCTCTGCTCGGCGATCAGTCGCGACACGACACCGTGACCGGCGCCGATGTCGAGCACACACGAACCGGCCGGAATGAGATCGAGCGCCCGCAAGAGTGGCGTGCTGAGAAAGCGTCCGAGGACGTGGGCGCGCTGGGCGGGGGGATGGCGCCGAAACGTGCGGTGAAGCAGCGTCAGCGCGCGGATATAGCCGAGCGGCATGAGGCGCGGATTATAGTTTTCACCGATTGCGGTCCCGAGAGCTTCTCGTCGCTTCCGGCGCGCTCGTCGCCGTGCTGTGGTTTTCGATTCCCGCGACGCCGTGGGAGTTCGACGAGCTTCTCTTCGTGCAGAGCCTCGGTCATTACGATCCGATCTCCCATCATCCGCCGCCGCCCGGCTATCCGCTGTTCATCGCTGCCGGCGATTTCTTTCGCCTCTTTGCGCCGAACAACTTCACGGCGCTCGTCGCGATGAACTTTCTCGCTTCCGCGATCGGCTTTGTCCTTCTCGCGCTCGCGTTCCGCAGGATCTCCGGCGATCTGAGAACCGGCGTCGCCGGCGCGCTTCTCTTTTACTTCTCGCCGGTCATGCTCGTTCATTCGACTCTGGCGATGTCCGATCCGGGAGCCGTCGCGCTCCTGGCCGCCACTCTCTATTTCGCCGACCAGGCGCTCCTCTTCGGCACCTTTGCGGCGTTGACGATCGGATGGCGACCCCAGTTCGCCATCTTCGTCTTGCCGCTGCTGTTCTTGCAGTTGGCGATGACGCGGGAGTGGCCGAGACGCGCCATCGCACTGGCTGCGTTCACAGTTGTCTGCGTGCTCTGGCTGATTCCGCTGACTCGTGCCGTCGGAGGACTCGATCGACTCATTCACTTCGAATCGTCGCAGGCCGGCTATCTCGCTGCACACGACGCCGCTGTCTCGCGCAGCGGCTGGAGCACTCCGCAACTCGCACTCCGGTTCAGCGCTCATCCGTGGGGAACGAAGATTGCGTCGCTACCGCTGCTGATCGTGGCCGGAGTCGGCGTCGTGGCGGCCATCCGAAAACGAGAGTTGCGTGTGATTCCGCTCGCCATCGCCGCGCTTCTCTACCTCGGATTCGCGCTGCGTTTCCTGGATCCCGCTGACGGCGTCCGCTACGCGATTCCGTTCGTCCTCGGTACCGCGTTCTTCGCCGGCACCGGCCTGATCGAGCTGACTCGGCGATTCAATCTTCCTACCTATGCATTCGTCGCTCTCTTCGCCGCCGGCTCGATCGTCTTTGTCAGCTCGCTCGTGTCGCAGCGCCGCGCCACCGAATCGCCACCGCTTCGCGCGGCGCGTCTGGGCAGATGGTTGTATCCGCAGAATGCGGTTGTGCTCTACGAGTTGCCGCTCTGGCCGCACGCGCAGGTTTTCTTTGCTGACCGGCAACGGCTGCGGGTGAACGACGGCCTGGCGAAGTACTTCGATCGCCCTGATGTTCCGCTGTTCATCTACGCCGACGGAATCTCGCATGCACCGGGATCGAGGACCGTGCGCTGGCTTCCGAGCGATGCGTATTCGAAGCTGACGCGAAATCACTACCGCGTCGTGTCGCTCATCCCCGTTCCTCCGGAGTCTCGCTTCCTTATTCTGCGCGGCGTGTACCTGACGGAGCGGGAGGTGGAAGGGGAGGAGTGGCGCTGGCTCGACTCACCGGCGGAGCTGCAACTGCCGCACGGCCCGGCGCGGATGGTCGCGATGCGGCTCGGACTGCCGACGATTTATCCGATGGCTGTCAATCCATTGACCATCTTTGTCGACGGCGTGAAGGAGCGAACGCTCGAGCTGCAGCGCGGCAAACCGATCGACGTCGTGCTGAGCGTGCCTGCGGGCTCACCGGTTCTTCGATTCGAAGCCGGACGTGCGTTCGTTCCTGCAGAAGTTCCGGGGAGTCTCAATCGCGATCCACGCCATCTGGCCGTCAAGCTGTATGACCTCAGGAGCACGCTCTGAGGCACGTTCCGCTATTGATCGCGGTCGTCATCGTTCTGGCCGTTGACGTGATGATGCTGCCGAAGACGTATTGGCAGAGCGAGGAAGTGCGTTTCGGTCAGGCGCTGCTCACATTCGATCCTCTGCAGCAGCAGCCCGAGCCTCCCGCGTATCCGCTCTATGTCGCGCTGGGCCGCGTGCTCAACTTCTTCGTTCACGATCCGTTCTTCGCACTGCTCGCGCTGAGTGTCATCTCGACGGTCGCTGGCGTCGTCATCACCGCGCTGCTCGCGACGGAGCTCTTCGGCGACACGTGGAGCGGCGCCGCCGCCGCACTCGTTCTCTATCTTTCGCCGGCGATGTTGATCTTCGGGCCGTTGCCGAACGCCGAAGCTGTGGCGATGGCGCTGATCGCGGCCGCGCTGCTGGCGCTCGTGCGAGGCAACGCGATGTGGTTCGGCATCTTCGCCGCCGCAGCGGTCGGCGCACTGCCGCCGATCGCGGTGGCGATGCTCGTGATGGCCGGTGTGGCGCCGGCGATCTCGCCGGCGATGCGGCGCGTGAGCGCCGCCGTGATCGGCGGCGCCACACTACTGCTCTGTTTTGTTCCCTTGATCGAGGCGATTCGAGGGCGAGTCGGCTACTACGTGTTTACGAACTATGCGGCGCTGAAAACCTCATCGGCCGCCGCGGGCCTGGATGGTCGCGAGCTTGTCTTGCGCTTCATCGCTCATCCGTGGGGATCGAAGTGGCTCTCGTTTCCGCTGCTCATCGCGGCGGTCATCGGATTTGCGATGTTGTGTGGCGGCCGGTTCCTGAACCGGCCATCGCCGGTTGAGAAACCGGCGTCCACACTGGCTGCATTCGCGGTCGCGCATCTACTCTTCTGCTTCGCAGTGGCCGATCGCGGCGACGGCGTGCAGCCGGTGATTCCGTCGATGATCGCCGTGGCGATGTTCGCCGCGGCGGCGCTGTCGCGCTGGCCGCGCATCGCCTTTGCCGCTGCGCTCGTCTATGGCGCGGGCGCGTTTGTGTACGCCTGGCCCGTCCTCTACGATCGGCACCGCGTACCGTCACCGCCGGCGGCGGCCATGCGCTACGCGCGGCAGCAGCTTCCCGCCGATGCTATGTTGCTCTACGAGCCGTCGCTCGAAGCA
The DNA here is from genome assembly GCA_036001325.1 of Thermoanaerobaculia bacterium. Taxonomy (GTDB): domain Bacteria; phylum Acidobacteriota; class Thermoanaerobaculia; order Gp7-AA8; family Gp7-AA8; genus DASVHS01. Next base: position 8,846 of record DASYUK010000002.1, on the reverse strand, counting down.
TGGGCGCGCTCGTCGCGATTCAGCATCGCTCCGATTCGCGACTTCGATCGCTACGCCGATCAAAAGATCCCGCTCTTCGTTCTCGGAGACGGTGGCTCGACGATGCAACACGCGCGCATCTTCTTCTGGCCCGACAGCGACGCGTACGGGAAGGTGACGACGAATCGTTATCGCGTTGTGTCACTCATCCCGTTCCCCCCGCCGGTGCGTTATCGATCGCTGGGGGGCGTGTACGGCTTCGAGCGCACCTCGGACGAGGAGTGGAGATGGCTGGCCGGCGACGCGATCGTCGAATTGCCGCGACTCGGTACGCGCGTCGCCAGCGTGAGGCTCGCGTTGCCGCGGGACGCGCCCATCGACAGCAACAGCGTGAACATCAACGGTTCGACCGTCACCGTGCCGCGTGGAGGCTCGATCTCTTTCTCGTTCCCGGCAAGCTCGATCCTGCGCATCCACTCGGCGCGCTCCTTCACCTCCCCACGCGATCGGCGCACGCTCGCGGTTCAACTGCTCTCCCTCGAGCAGCGCTGACGTATCATCGAAGCGGATGCAGAAGCCGACCATCTCCCTGGTGATCCCGATGTTCAACGAAGAGGCGAACATCGATCATGCCGTTCGCTACGCCGTCGATGCGCTGTCGCAGCACGCGCGTGAGTACGAAATCATCATCGTCGACGACGCCTCCACCGATCAGTCGCCGGAGATCGTGCGTCGCGCCATCGCCGGCAATCCGAAGATCCGTCTCATCCGCCACGATTTCAATCTCAAGCTCGGCGCCTCGCTGCGCACCGGCTTCGACGCTGCGCAGTTCGAGTTGATCCTCTACATGGACGCCGATCTCCCATTCGATCCCGATGTCCTCGGCCGCGCCATCCGAGCCATGAATGTCACGCGCGCCGACTTGATCTCCGGCTACCGATTCGATCGCACGACGGAAGGACCGAAGCGGACGTTCTACACGATCGCGTACAACTGGTTGATCCGGCTGTTGTTCAACATCTACATCCGCGACATCAACTTCTCGTTCAAACTGATGCGGCGCGAGGTGCTGCAGGCGATCGCGCTTCGCTCGGAAGGCTCGCTCATCGATGCGGAGCTGATCGTCAAGGCTCGCAATCACGGCTTCTTCATTCAGCAGATCGGTCTCGATTACTTCCCGCGCGTTCACGGAACATCGCATTTGTCGTCGCCGGCCGTCATTTTCAAGATCTTCCGCGAGCTGATCGCGATGTTTCCGGAGATGCGGAAGAGGGTGCCGCGTGCGCCCCTCACCCGGCCTTCGGCCACCCTCTCCCAGGGGGAGAGGGCATTGAACGAGTGAAACGCCTCATCGTCACGGCCGACGACGTCGGCCTGCATCGCGGCATGACGGAGGGGGCGATTCGCGCGCATCGCGAAGGAATCGTCACCGCGTGCAGTGTCGTCGCCTGCGGCCGTGCCTTCGGCCACGCCGTGGCGCGTCTGTGCGAGGTCCCTTCGCTCGAAGTCGGCGTGCACCTCACGCTCGTCGAGGAGCGTGCCCTGACAACGGGCGAGCTGATGCCGAAGAATTACCTTCGCTTCGTCTTCGCCCGCCACAACAACATCCACATCGAGCTGCGTGCGCAGATCGAGAGAGTCCTTGAAACGGGGCTCCGCGTGACGCACCTCAATTCGCATCAGCATCTGCACGTCCTGCCGCGCCTGTTCCAGCTCGTGCAGCATCTGTCGGCTGAATATCGCATCCCATACGTTCGCACAGTCGTCGATCACGGCGGACGCGCCGGACCGATGCGCCGCGCGGCCATCGCGTCGTTGAACTTCTTTGGACGCCGTGCCGCGGGATCGAACGATCGCACGATCGGTGTGCTCGAAGCCGGCCATCTGAAATCGATCGAACCGTTACTGAATCACGTTGAAGACGTGACGGAACTGGTGACGCATCCGGGTGTCGGCGTCGACGAGTACGCGCACTGGCGCTACGAATGGGACGCGGAGACGCAGGCGCTGTGCGATCCCGGGCTGAAAGAGGCGATGGCTCGGCGCGGGATTCAGCTCATGACGCCATCCGCATGCGGAGAGCGGCCGTCCCGGCCGCAGTCGCCGGGCGTCGCGCCCGGCGACTGATTAGCAGCCGCGCGAGACGCACGGTCGCTGCGGGCGGGACGCCCGCTCTCCGCTGTAGAATCCGCGCCGCTTTGACCAGGAAAATCGCGGTCATTCCCGGCGACGGCATCGGTCCCGAAGTCATCGCCGCCGGGATGAAAATTCTCGAGCACGTCAACGATCGACGGCGGCTCGACCTGCAGTTCGTCGAGTTCGGCTGGAACGCCGACGAATACCTCCGCACCGGCATGTCGATGCCCCCCGGTGCGATGGACGACATCCGCAACAACTACGCCGCCATCTACCTCGGCGCGTTCGGCGATCCGCGCGTTCCCGACATGAAGCACGCCGCCGACATCCTCCTCGGCCTGCGGTTTCAGCTCGATCTCTACGTCAACTACCGTCCGGTGAAACTCCTCAACGAAAAACTGTCGCCGCTGAAAGAGAAGGGGATGAAGGAGATCGACTTCGTCATCTTCCGTGAGAACACCGAAGGCTCGTACGTCGGCATGGGAGGCAATTTCAAGAAGGGAACTTCCGAGGAGATCGCGGTGCAGGAGGACGTTTCGACGCGCAAGGGCGTCGAGCGCATCATCCGCTACGCATTCGAATTCGCCAAACGCACCGGACGCAAATCCGTCTGCATGTCCGACAAGAACAATGTGATGCGATTCGGCGGAGATCTCTGGCTGCGGACGTTCGAAGAAGTGGCGAAGGATTACCCGGGTGTCGATCACTTTCACATGTTCGTCGACGTGCTGACGATGCAGATGGTGCGCGCGCCGGAGATGTTCAGCGTCATCGTCACGAACAACATGTTCGGCGACATCGTCACGGACCTCGGCGCGGCGCTGCAGGGCGGACTGGGAATGGCGGCATCAGGCAACATTCATCCCGGTCGCGTGTCGCTCTTCGAGCCGATTCACGGCAGCGCGCCGAAGTACGCTGGGAAGGATGTTTCGAACCCGATCGGCGCGATCCTCACTGGCGCGATGATGCTGGAGTATCTCGGCTTTGCGGATGAGGCTGACGCAATCGAGCGCGCGGTCGTCAGCACGATCGAAGCGGGCGAGACCACTCGCGACATCGGCGGCTCGCTGGGAACGAAGGCTGCCAGCGAGGCTGTGCTGAAGCGACTCCGGTTGTAAAATTCGCCAATGCTGAGCGTCATCCTCACGCTCTTTCTCGCCACCGACCCGAACACATGGTACGAGCACTACGAGCTCGGAGTTCGTCTCGTCGAGCAGGGTCAGGCCGCGGCTGCGCTTCCTCATCTCGAAGCCGCTCTTGCGGCGCGGCAGAAGGAGGGGCTGCAGATCGCGACTCTGCCGCAGCAGTACATCGACTACGTGCCGCACCTCTATCTGGCGATTGCTCGGCAAATGAGTGGAGACGTGGAGAAAGCTCGGCAGGAACTGGCACTCGCCGAGACTTCCGGAGTCGCCGCGAAGAGCGAAGTCGGGCGTCCGCTGCTCGTGGCCTATCAACTTCTTCTGCGCGGCGATACGAACGTTCGCTACAGCAAACCGCGCTACGCCGTCTACGCGAAGAAAGCGCCGGTCCTGAGTGAGCGGGAGTTCAACGTGCTTCGGCGCGACGTGCTCGAGAAATGTGATCTTCCGCTCGACACGAAACAGTCCGAGGCGCCGTGGTATGCGAATTATGAGATTGGACTCGAGCTGGAGCGCAAAGGCGATTACCCGCGCGCGCTCACGCACTTCATCGACGCCGTTTCGCATCGTCCGAATCCGCAGAAGCAGGCGCGGACATATGGAATGTGGTTGATCGACTACTACCCGTACTTCCACATCGCGCGCTCGCACGTCCGCTTGCAGAACTGGGAGTGCGCGCGAAATGCACTCGACATCTCGCAGCGGCTCGCCGAAATCCGTCCGAGCTCTCCAGAGATGGATGAGTACCTGTCGCTGCAGCGCGAGACTGAGCGGAAGCTCGCGAAGTAGTGGAGAGCCGGGCATCCTGCCCGCAGTCGTCGGCCGTCCCGGCCGGCGACTGAAATCTACTGAACGTAGCGAACGGGAGAGGTTGTGCACTTCCGAGGTAGTGTGAACGGCGATGTTGGAGGTGCACAAACGGAGCAGGCTGCCGCACTGGATCGCGAGTAACGCAACCTCCTTCGTTACGTTCAATTTGTTTGATGCGATGCCAAACGAAGTATGCGAACGCTTGCAGGCAGAACGACAAATCCGAATCGCCGAACTAGAACGACTGAAGGCCGCGCAACCCCCGCAGAGCTTCGCGCAATCGACATCATCTTGCGTGAGCGTGCGGAAGAGACGTTGGACACGAGCCATGGCTCATGCTTCATGAATCGCGCCGACGTTGCCGAAGTCGTCGCCAGCGAGCGAACGGATTGATCGGATCATGCATTCATGGAAATCGTTTTCGGCCAAGGTCGCGAACAAGCTACTAGGGCGCGAGGGTGAGTTTTGGCAGGACGATTACTACGATCGGTTGATTCGAGATTCAAAGGATCTGGCGCGAACGGTTCAACACGTTCGCGATAATCCTTTGAAAGCTGGTCTCGTCGACTGGCCCTGGGTTGCTTGAGTCGCCGAGCGAGACGCTCGGCGACTGCGGCCGAGACGGCCGGCTCTCCTATTGTTTCAACCAGTACCAGACAATCACTGCGGCGAGAACCGCAAGAACTGCCAGACTGACCTTCACGACTGAGTATGGCGCGGTCCCTGAAGCTTTGCCGGTCACACCGTTGACGATATAGCGATAAGGCTTACCTCCATATTCGTACGCGGCGATCCAAACAGGGAGCAGCGCGTTCTTGTATGCGAGCGCGGAGAAGCTCGTGCTCACCTGCAGATCGCGATACGTATCGCCGGGAATCTGCCGGATACATTCGTTGCGAATCTCGCCGCGCATCCGCTCCTTTGCGCTCTCGAGCGCTTGCGGCAGATCGATCGCGTTCTCCTCGGCGAGAAATCCGGACAGAAACGACGGCTCGTACGGCGTGAGATTCGCGGTCGGGAACGGCTCGATCGCTTTCGCGAGGCTCGGCGGAATGCCATTCGAGGCGGGCACTGGAACGTCATCGAAGAACTTCGAGAGATTTCCCGACGCTGGTTCCCAGCGTGTTCGTTGAATCTGCTCCTCGACTGTACGACCATCGCGAACTCTCGTCACGGTCTCGTAGTAGTTGTAACCGGCGTCGGCGGTCCACATCGAGTGTGTCGCCGCGTCGAACGTCCAGAACGGGATGTAAACGCCCTGCATCGACGTCAGACGCGACTCCGACTTCAGATTGTTTGGACGGAACCAGAGCGATGCGAGCCAGCCGCGGAACTTCTGAATCGCCGAGTTCCGTCCGACTTTGAACGGCAGCAGTCCTTCGGGCCTGACGACATTCGCGTTGGGAGGCGCATCGACTACGGCTGCCGTTCCACAGAACGCGCATGAGCTGGCGGCGATGTGCGGATCGAGCGTGGTGTGCGCGCCGCACCGCTTGCAGATGATGACTTTTCGATCAGCACCCCATCCGAGGTCGCGCGGGCTACGCAGCGCGGCATCAACGCTCTTTTCGCTGACGACACCGGGCGGCGGCGCGATCGCTTTCGAATGTCCGCAGAACGGGCATTTCAGCGCGTCCGCGTCGGGATCCCAGCGGATATCAGCGCCGCACGACTCGCAAGGGAACTTGCGGACCTTGGCCGATACCGGCGATGCGGCCGTCATGACTTCGCGGGCGGTGGGGGCGGGGGCGGCGGTGTCGCGGAACCACCGACGCCGAGCTCTGCGTAGCTCGAGATCGGTGCCCAGCCAGCCGCGCCCTGCCGCCACGCTTGCGTGGTCGGCGCGACTTGACCCGACTGCACCATCGCGCGCAGCGCTTCATCGGTGTAGGGACCGAATGTCTTGCCGTCGATCACGATCGACCAGCGTGCAGCCGGCGGTGGTGGTGCGTTGAATGCCTGCCCCATCGTGCTGCCGATGGCCATCCCCGCACCGAGGCCTGCGCCTGCGCCGGCGATTCCTCCCGGATTCGCTGCAGCGACTTTGATTGCATCAGCGGTTTGCAACTGCGCGTACTGCTGCATGCGATCGCCGAGGACTCCGAGCTTGGTTCTTTGGTCGATCGCCGCTTCGACTTCTTCCGGCAGCGAGATGTTCTCGATGTAAAAGCGCGCGAGCTCGAGCCCATACGCGCCGAATTCTGGTTGAAGAATCTTCGTCCCCACCGCGGAGAGCTCGTCGTACTGCGATGCGAGATCGAGCGCGGCGATGTGCGCCTCGGCGATCGCATCGGACAAACGCGACAGAATCGTCGACCGAAGCTGCCCGAGGATGTCCTCGGTGCCGGTGAGGCCCTGCGTGCCGACGATGCTCTTGAAGAATGTCTTCGCATCGGCGATGCGGGTCGCGTACGTGCCATACGCGCGGACGCGAATCATGCCGAACTCGGGATCGCGCATCATCACGGGATTCGCGGTACCCCACTTCAGATCCGTAAAGAGGCGAGTGTTGAAGAAGTAGACCTCAGCCTTGAACGGCGATTGAAACCCGTACTTCCAGCCGCGCAGCGTTGTGAGAATCGGCAGATTCTGGGTCGTGAGCTGATAGCGGCCCGGAGAAAAGAGATCGGCGGCCTTTCCTTCATTGATGAAGAGCGCCTGCTGGTTCTCGCGCACGATGAGCTGCGCGTTCATCTTGATTTCCTGGTTGTAGACGGGGAAGCGATAGACGAGCGTGTTGTTCGAGTCGTCCAGCCACTCGATGATCTCGATGAACTGCGAGCCGACCTGCTTCCGCAGGTTGTCGAAGAAGCCCATGGAATGCCTCCGTGTGCGATGAGTGTACTACGCGGAGAGCGGGCGTCCCGCCCGCAGCGGCCGCGCGTCTCGCGCGGTCGCGAATCAATCGCCGGGCGCGACGCCCGGCGATTGTGGCCGGGACGGCCGCTCTCCGCTTCGTCACGGTTTCCGGATCGCGTGAACCGCCGCTTCGCCGACAACGACGCTTCGGGAAAAGTGGGGCAAACCCTGATAAGCTCCTCGCTCCAAATCGAAAGGAGCCTTCCTGATGCGCAAGCTCTCTCTCCTTGCCCTAGGTCTGCTTTTCATCACGTCTGCGTTCGCGCAGAACAACTCAACGGATCCCACCTGGTGGGACAAGTATCAGTACCTCCTTCACAACGGTCCGGATCCGTCACCTGGCGCCACCACGTCGGCGATCTTCGGCACCAATGTCGATGTCTCGAACGAATGCGGTCCGCAGAGTGAGACATACATCACGATCTCGACGAACGGACGGTCCCTCGCTGCCGGATCGAACGAAATCTTCCGCGATCCAATGCGCGGCTACTTCTCCGCTGATGGTGGTGCGACCTGGGGTGGCGTCGATCTGCCGCTTCCGCCGCCCATCGGAGCCAACGGCGAGCGCTTCGGCTCCGATCCGACGCTGGCATTCGACTCGAAGGGCAATCTCTTCTACGGCTACATCGTCGTCTTCTTCAGCGCGAACTTCGGCGGCATCAATGGCACAGAGATGGCCGTCGCGAAGTCGACTGACGGCGGCAAGACTTATCCCACCGTCACGTTCTTCAGCTTCGAAGGTGGCGAGAATCACTTCAACGACAAGCCGATGATCACGGCGGACGTGAATTCCGGCAGCCCATTCAAGGACAACGTCTACGTCGCGTGGGACGCGGCTCTCGGCGGGTCGCCGAGCGGCGGAATCCGTGTTGCAACCTCGAGCGATCACGGCGCAACGTTCACCATCACGCGCGCCGACGACGCGAAAGGTCAGGGACTGTCGATCGGCGCGGTTCCGTTCGTCGGCACCAAAGGCGAACTGTATGTCGCCTGGAACGATTACAGCGCCAACACGATCGAGTTCAACCGTTCGTTCGACAGCGGGCAGACATGGGACAGGCAGCGCACGGTCTCCAGGAAGGTCATTCCCTTCGATGCCGGTATTCCCGCGGAGTTCAATCGCCGCGCACTCATCTATCCGGCGTGCGATGTCGATCGCAGCAAAGGCGCTCATCGCGGGCGTCTCGTCTGCTCGTGGACCGATACACTCGATGGCGCGACGACTGACATTCTGACTTCTTACTCCGATGACAAGGGCACGACCTGGTCGCGCCCGCAACCGGCGACCGATCGCATTGGTTATCTCGTCGATCGTTTCAACCAGTGGCTGTCGATCGATCCGACCAACGGCGTTGTGAACGTCTCCTTCTACGACACGCGCAACGACACGACCGGCTCGCGTTACGAGACCGACACCTATCTGTCGCGCTCGAGCGACGGCGGGGCGACATTCGCAGCGAACATTCTGGTCACGACCGCGCGCTCGAACGAACACGATTGCGACGGCGTCTTCCCCTGCCGCAGCATCAACTACGGCAACCAGCAGGGCGACTACGAAGGCGTTGTGGCCTACGGAGGCGTCGCTTATCCAATCTGGACCGACAGCCGGCGCAACACCGAGGGGACGGCCATTTGCGGACCGCGAGGATTGATGGAAGAGGTGTTTACGGCGAGCGTGAACTGACACAGGCGGCTGGCCGCCTGTGTCATCCTGAGCCGCAAAGACGGCGAAGGATCTCCTGTTATAATCCCGCCCCTCAATCGAGACGCGTGGCGTCATGAGTGCCCGTCTCTTTCCAACCTGCGCAAGAGGAGCGATCCGGCATGTCAGGCCATAGCAAGTGGAGCACCATCAAGCACAAGAAGGGTGCTGCCGATGCGAAGCGCGGCAAGATCTTCACCCGAATCATCAAGGAAATG
>DASYUK010000001.1:0-2829 GCA_036001325.1 Thermoanaerobaculia bacterium | reverse complement strand
AGGACGCGAACGAGCACACTGCGAAAATTCGCAGTAAAATCAGGGGTCTTCAGAGTCGGGGCGTAGCGCAGCCTGGTAGCGCACCTGCCTTGGGCGCAGGGGGTCGCTGGTTCGAATCCAGTCGCCCCGACCACTTCACTCACAAATCTCCACAACACACAGCAAGTACGCGAGTTAGCTGAATCCTCAGCGGTACTCGCGATCCGCCTCGCATCGCCGCGAATCGCCGGTTTTCGCATCGAAGTGGGTACAAAAGTGGTTACAGCGAAACCACGCCTAAGTGATGCAAACGTTGGCGGTTGTCGGAAATCAGCCGCCAAAACTGGCTACACGCGGCGACGTGCGGGCGCTCAAGGAGGTTTCTATGTTCGATGATGATCCTCGCTGGGGCGACAGCCGCGAACGCGACGACGACCCTCGCGATCTCGACGGGCGCGATCGAGAACTGAGCGATCCGCGCGACGTGTTCATGCGCGAGCTGGACTTGCCTCGCACAGACGAGCGTCAACGCGTTCACGACCGAGACCGCGAGTACTCCCTTCGCGAGTCCGAGACGCGCACGCTGGCCACGGTGGGCGCGTTTCGCGTGGTGTCCTCGCGCGACCTGAACGACCATCACGGTCGGGAAGCTGATCCGCAATCTGGTGATCTGCGGCATCTTCGAGAAGAAGGACTCATCCGGACGATTCCGATGGAGGGGAGCAGGGACGTCGCCGTCGTCTTGACGGACCGCGGCAAGCACCTGCTCGAATCGCATCGCCACGACCGCGATCGAGAGGACCGGCAGGAGTTCTACGCCGAGCTCAAGAAGCCGCGCGAGATGGAGCATGACGCCCAGATCTACGGCGCGTACCTGCGCGAAGCGGAGCGCTTGCAGGAGCGTGGCGCGCACATCGAACGCGTTGTCCTGGACTACGAGCTCAAGCGCGAGTACCAGGACTGGCTGCACGAGCGCGACCGCGGTCGCGCGGATGCTGACGGCCATCCGGATCGTGATGAAGAGGAGATCGAAACGTGGGCGCACGAGCACGATCTGCCCTACTTCGATGGCCACGTGCACTTCCCCGATCTGCGGATCGAATACGAGGATCGCGATGGCCGTGACGATCATTTGGACGTCGAGATCCTGACGGTTCACTATCGCGGCGCGCGAGGCTCCACCGCGTCCCGATCGGGCTTCAGTTGTCACGGCGGATCGAGCGCGCGAACCGGCGGTTCTCCATTCGATCCGGACTATGCCTCGAGGATGTTCTGATGCAGTTCGAAGACCGCGTCCAAGCCATCGCCGACTTCGGATTCACGCGGCGCCAGGCGCGCTTCCTGGTGACCGTCATGCTGCATTCTGGCGTGTGTCTGCAGCGCCAGTACACCGCGTTCGCTGGCATCGCACGGCCAGAAGACGCGCAAGTTTTTCGCGAAGCTCGTCAGGCACCGATACGCGCGCGCATTCCGCTGTCGACACAATCGCGGACTCGTCTACCAAGTGCACGGCAAGGCCCTATATCGCGGGATCGGACAGACCGATAGTCGGCACCGCCGACCACTGTCGCCGGCTCGTGTCGTCCAGGGTCTGATGCTCCTCGACGCCGTGGTCGCGGACCATCAGCTCGTCTGGCTCGCGACCGACGAGGAGAAGGCCGTTCACCTCACAACGCTGACCCGGATCGAACCCGATCGGCTGCCGTCCGCCGGCATCGGAAAACCGCCGGCGGGCATTGGTCGCGCACCCTTCGAGAAGTTCCCAATCGGCATCGATCTGAACGGTCGGGCGGTGCTCCTTTACCTCGCGACCGACTGCGAAGTTGGCCGCTTCCGCGCGTTCCTGCAGCGGCACTACGAGGTGCTTCGGAGCCTGCCGGCGTGGACGCTTCGGATCGTCGCGCCACCGTGGCCGATCGGCCTCGGCGAGCTGCATGCGAAGACCGCCCAGGACGACCTGACACGGACCTTTCGGCCGGAGTTGATGGCCGACCTTCGGGGCTATTTCAACGAGCGTCGCAAGGTCGCTGAGGGCGCGTACGAGCCGCGCGATCAGGAGCATTTCGATGTCTGCGAACAAGCCTTCAAGATGCACCGATATCAGCTGCTCTACTGTCGCTGGCTAGCCGAAGGTGACCGCGTTTTCGACTACGTTTCAGAGGGTCTGACGACGGCTCTGGAGAGCGGAGCCGGCCGCATTGAGGCGGTCGTTCTCCCGCATCAGTACCGTCATCTCTCCCCCCTGGTGAACTCGACAATTCGAAAGCCACAGGGGGCCGAGAAGGTAGACGAAGCCCCCGCAGCGCCTCGGCCCCTCATCGACGTGCCCTGATTCCGGCGTGGTGGGATAGTGAGCATTCCGCCAATTGATCAACCTCAACACTCGAAGCGATTGCTCCGTGACACTTTGCGCGCTGCGTGGCGAGTGAGATACGGTCAAGAGGGGCGGCGCTTTTTGCCGCCCCGACGAGAGCGGGACAACGAATATGGGCAAGTACTCGGGGCGTGAACGACCCCCGTCATCGATCGCGCAGACGGATCTGGCGGCTGCCCCAGGGTCGTTCACGCCCCGATCGTCAGCGTCGGTTTTGTCCCGCGTAATCAGGGCCAGATCGCGCCGCAGATCGTGGTCAGATCCGCTCCCAGAATGCGCGCAGGATCGCGTCGTGAGGAGCGCGTGCAAGCGCGCCAGGATGCGTGTCAGAAACATGGTGTTGGCTCTCACGCTAATCCGCTGAATGTTATTCACGCTCTTTCGACAAATCTGGCAGGGCCCTTCTCGGTTTCATTCGATTGCAAGGATCGGGTGTCGTGCGGCGTGTCGACGGCTGCGTGTTGGATGATGGCGCG